>MEDL01000008.1 GCA_001724785.1 Acidovorax sp. SCN 68-22
GGCCGCCCCCGCTCCAGCGGCTGCACCCGCGCCCCAGGCAAAGGCCACCAAAACGCACAAAGTGGCCAAATCCGGCCACAAGAAGGTCGCCAAGAAGAAGGCCCGCAAGACCCACGCCAAGACCGTTTGAAGACGATCGCGGGCGGCAGGTGCTCTGCGCTCGCCCGCCCCATGGATGAAAATAGCCCGCCACGCGCGGGCTGTTTTTTGCCTGCACCCTGCCCCACCCTCGGAGTTTGCATGTCTGCGCTGTTCCCCGTTGCCCGTTCCATTTCGCGTCTCGCCTTGGCGGCAGGGCTCGCCGCAGGGGCGCTTGCACAGGCACAGGAGGCGCCGCAGCTCGACCTGCCGCGCGTCGAGCTCAGCGCCGGCATGCACCGCATCGACGCCCAGGTGGCACACAAGCCGGGCGAACGGCAGATCGGCCTCATGCAGCGCAAGTCCATGCCACCGCAGGAGGGCATGCTGTTCGTGTTCGAGGAACCCGGCGTGCAGTGCTTCTGGATGAAGAACACCCTGCTGCCGCTCACGGCCGCCTTCGTCGCCGACGACGGCACGGTGGTCAACCTCGAAGACATGAAGCCGCAGACGACCGATTCGCACTGCAGCGAGAAGCCGGTGCGCTTCGTGCTGGAGATGAACCAGGGCTGGTTCAAGGCGCGCGGCATCAAGCCGGGCTTCAAGCTCTCGGGCCCGGTGTTCGCGCCGGCCAAGGGGCGTTGAGTGCTATTCTTGATATAGCTTCAACCCCTTTATAGACGGGCGCTGGAGCCCAAAAACACCCAAAAAAAAGCGGCCCGCAGGCCGCTCGGTCCTGGCGCCGCGTGCGGCTCAGGCGAAGTTGCTTTCGGCGAATTTCCAGTTCACCAGGTGTTCCATGAAGGACTCCAGGAACTTCGGCCGGGCGTTGCGGTAGTCGATGTAGTAGGCGTGTTCCCAGACGTCCACCGTCATCAGCGCCTTGTCCGCCGTGGTCAGCGGCGTGCCGGCCGGGCCGGTGTTGACGATGTCCACGCTGCCGTCGGGCTTCTTCACCAGCCAGGTCCAGCCGGAACCGAAGTTGCCCGTGGCCGACTTGATGAAGGCTTCGCGGAAGGCGGCGTAGGAGCCGAACTTGGCGTCGATCGCCGCGGCCAGAGCGCCCGAGGGCGTGCCGCCGCCGGCCGGGGCCATGCAGTTCCAGAAGAAGGTGTGGTTCCAGATCTGCGCGGCGTTGTTGTAGATGGCGCCGTTGGCGCTCTTGACGATCTGCTCGAGCGGCATGTCGGCGTATTCCGTGCCCTCTTGCAGCTTGTTCAGGTTGTCCACGTAGGCCTTGTGGTGCTTGCCGTGGTGGTACTCCAGGGTTTCCTGGCTGTAGTGCGGGGCCAGCGCGTCGATGGGGTAAGGCAGAGGGGGAAGCTGGTGCTGCATGGGGACTCCTTTGATTTGCTTGTTGTGGTCGGGCACGACGGGTCGCGCGGGTTCACACGGCATTCTAGGAAGATCGAACACAAGCTGCTGGACCGCCCGCCCATGGCCCCACCCGCAGGCTGCGATTGCGGCCCTGTCCTACAGGAGGCGCGGCGGCACCACCGTGAGCTCGAGCGTGCCGTCGGCCAGGCGCGCGCGCAGGGCGGTGGCGGGCGGCGCCTGGCGCACGCTTCGCACCAGTTCGCCGGCCGGCGTTTGCAGCAGTGCATAACCGCGCTGCAGCACCAGCGCCGGGTCCAGAAGCTGCAGGCGCAGCGCGGCGCCCGCCAGGCGCTCGCCCCGGCCGGCCAGGTGGGCCGCCGTTTTTTGAGCAAAATTGGCCTCCAGCGCTTTCAGGTGCTGCGTTTCATGCTGCGTTTTCAGTAGCAACGCGTGCTGCAGGCGCTGCGCCATCCGCGCCAGGCCAAGCTGCTCGCGCTGGGCACGCTCCGAGGGCCGGCCGAGGCGCGCGCCGGCCTGGTCCAGGCGCTGGTGGCGCAGGTCGAGCTGGCGTTCGAGGGCGCGGCCGAGCCGCACGTCCAGCTGCGCCAGCGCCGCCAGCGCGGCCTCGCGCGGGGCGGCCACCAGTTCGGCGGCGGCCGTGGGCGTGGGGGCGCGCAGGTCGGCGCAAAAATCGGCGATGCAGAAATCGGTTTCGTGGCCCACGCCGCACACCAGCGGCACCGGGCTTTGCACCACGGTGCGCGCCAAGGCCTCGTCGTTGAAGGCCCAGAGGTCTTCCAGCGAGCCGCCGCCGCGCACCAGCAGGATCACGTCGATGGGGAAGGCCCCGCCCTCGCCCGGCGTGCCGGCGCGGGCATAGAGCTGCTCCAGCGCGCGCACCAGCGACTGCGGCGCAAGCGGCCCCTGCACCTGGGCCGGCGCGAGCAGCACCGGAATGTGCGGCGCGCGCCGGGCCAGGGCACTGACCACGTCGTGCAGGGCCGCAGCACCGAGCGAGGTGACGAGGCCGATGCCGCGCGGCGCGGCCGGCAGCGGGCGCTTGCGCGCCGCGTCGAACAGGCCTTCCTGCTCCAGCCGGGCTTTCAGTCGCAGGAACTGCTCGAACAAGGCGCCCTGGCCGGCGCGCTGCAGTTGCTCGACCACCAGTTGCAGGTCGCCACGCTGCCCATACACGCCCAGGCGGCCGCGCAGCTCGACGCTGTCGCCGTCCCGCGGGCTGAAGCCGAGGAGCAGCGCCGCGCGGCGGAACATGGCGCAGCGGATCTGGCCGCCCGCGTCCTTGAGGTTGAAGTAGCAGTGGCCGCTGGCCGCACGCGAAAAGCCGGAAATCTCGCCGCGCACGGCCACCGGATTGAAGCGCGCCGCGAGGGCGTCGTCGACCGCGCGGCACAGCGCGCCCACATCCCACACGCGCTCGCCGCCGGGCGCCGGCGCTTGCTCAAACATGAGCGCGGAAATACGTGCTGGCGCGGCCTGCGCGGAGTTGCTGCAGCGCAGTATTCCACAGCAAGCGGCCGGCGGGGCGCGGCCCCCTGGTTTTCCCGTAGATCCGCCAGAAACCGCGCAAGTACATGCAAGTTATTGATTTCATTGAATTTTTTGTTGCACAAAAAATCATCAAAGTGTTCCGAGGACGTATTGGCGCCGCATTGCGGCCGGTCGGCACCGGCTTACCCACAAAGTTATCCACAGGTTCTGTGGGCGACTGCGGCGCGCGTGTGCGGCAGCCACCGGGGCGCCGGAGCGGCAAAAAAGCTGGTCCATAATCGCCGCTTGCCCCATTCGCGCGGAGAGAGAATTGCTGTCCATCATACAAGCCGCAGGCTGGCCGATCTGGCCCTTGGTCGCCTGCTCGGTGCTGGCGCTGGCGCTCGTCATCGAACGTTTCATCGCGCTGCAAACCGCCCGCGTGGCGCCCCCCAAACTGCTCGACGAAGCCATCTCCGTCTCCTCCGTCACCCTGCCCGGCCCGGACGTGGTGGCGCAGCTGGCGCAGAACTCGGCCCAGGGCGAGGTGCTGGCCAGCGGGCTGCGGGCGCTCAACAGCAACCCGCGCTGCACCGAGGCCGACCTGCACGCGGCCATGGAAGGCGCCGGCCGTGTCGTTGCCCACCGGCTGGAGAAATCCCTCGCTGCGCTGGCCACCATCGCCTCGGCAGCGCCGCTGCTGGGCCTGCTCGGCACGGTGATCGGCATGATCGAGATTTTCGGCTCGCAGGGCTCGGGCGCCATGGGCGGCAACCCGGCGCAGCTGGCGCACGGTATTTCGGTGGCGCTGTACAACACGGCGTTCGGGCTGATCGTGGCCATTCCCTCGCTCATCTTCTGGCGCTACTTCCGCGGCCGGGTGGATGCCTACCTGCTGACGCTGGAGCTGTCGGCCGAGCAGTTCGTGCGCCATTTGCTGCGCATGCAGAAGCGATGACGCCGGGGCGCGCCCCCTGCCCGGTTTCCTGCCCGGACCCCCTCAGCCAAAGGCCGCAGCCATGAAATTCCGCCCGCGCGACCGCGAAGAGCCGGAGATCAACCTCATCCCCTTCATCGACGTGCTGCTGGTGATCCTCATCTTCCTGATGCTGACCACCACCTACAGCAAGTTCACCGAATTGCAGCTCACCCTGCCGGTGGCCGACGCCGAGCAGATGCGCGAGCGGCCGAAGGAGATCATCGTCGCCGTCGCTGCCGACGGGCGCTACGCCGTCAACAAGGCCGGCGTGGAGGGGCGCGACGTCGAGCGCATGGCGGCGGCTCTGCGTGCCGCGGCGCCTGCCGGCGCAGAGAGCATCGTCATCATCAGCGCCGACGCCATGGCGCCGCACCAGTCCGTGATCACCGTGATGGAAGCGGCGCGCCGCGTCGGCCTCACGCAGATCACCTTCGCCACCCAGTCCGCCGCCAGCGCCGTCCCGGCGCCGCGCTGAGAGATGCCGCCGTTCTGGGCCCAGCGCAGCGCCGCAGGCCTGGCACTGTGGCCGCTGTCCCTCGGCTACCGCGCCCTGGTCGCCGTGCGCCGGTGGCTGTACCGCGCGGGCTGGCGGGCGCGCACGCGCCTGCCGGTGCCGGTGATCGTGGTCGGCAACGTGGTCGCTGGCGGCGCCGGCAAGACGCCGGTGGTGATTGCGCTGGTACAGCACCTGCAGGCGCGCGGCCTGCGGCCGGGCGTGGTCTCGCGCGGCTACGGGCGCCGCAGCCGGGGCACGCAGCATGTGCAAGCGGACAGCAGCGCGCACGCAGTCGGCGACGAGCCGCTGCTGGTGGCGCGCCGCTGCGCGGTGCCGGTGGTGGTGTCGGAGCGGCGCGGCGACGCCGGGCGCGCCTTGCTCGCGCGCCACCCGGACACCGACGTGATCGTCTCGGACGACGGCCTGCAGCACCTGGCGCTGGCGCGCGACATCGAGCTGTGCGTGTTCGGCGCCGAGGGCGTGGGCAACGGCTGGCTGCTGCCGGCCGGGCCGCTGCGCGAGCCCTGGCCGCGCGCGGTCGACTTCCTGCTGTGCGCCGGAGCCGTTCCGCCGGGCGGCAGCGCCCCCACCTTTGCCCTGGAGCGCCGGCTGGCGGACACCGCCATCGCCGCCGACGGGCGCCGCGTGCCGCTGGCCGATCTGGCCGGCCAGGCGCTGGTGGCGGTCGCCGGGACGGCCCGGCCGGAGGAGTTTTTCGCCATGCTGCGCGCGCGCGGCCTGGCGCCGGCGCAGACCTTCGCGCTCCCCGATCACTTTGATTTTGATAGCTGGAACCCCAATACAGACAAGCGCCAGAGGCTTGTTTGCACCGAAAAAGATGCGCCCAAGCTGTGGCCGCGCTTCCCCGATGCATTGGCCGTCCCGCTGGAGCTGGCCATCGCGCCCGCGTTCTTCGCCGCGCTCGACGAGCGCCTGGCGCAAACCGGGCAGCGCCCGCTATCATCGCCCGCTCGCCCCCCCGGCTGATCACCACCCAACCGCGCCCGCCGCACGCCCCATGGAACCCCGTCTGCTCGAACTGCTCGTCTGCCCCGTCACCAAGGGCGCGCTGACCTACGACCGCGAGCGCCAGGAATTGGTCTCGCGCAGCGCGCGCCTGGCCTACCCAGTGCGCGACGGCATCCCCGTGCTGCTCGAAGCCGAGGCGCGCACGCTCAGCGACGAGGAACTGGAAAAGTGAGCGCCGCGCCGGGCGAACCCACGCCGGGCGAGCCCACACCCCGCTTCACCGTGCTGGTGCCGGCGCGCATGGCCTCCAGCCGCCTGCCGGACAAACCCCTGGCCGACATCGCCGGCCGCCCCATGGTGGTGCGCGTGGCCGAGCGCGCGGCGCAGAGCGGCGCGCTGCGCACCGTCGTCGCGGCCGACGACGCACGCATCCTGGACGCCTGCGCCGCGCACGGCATCGAATCCATCGCCACACGCCCCGACCACGCCAGCGGCAGCGACCGCCTTGCCGAGGCCTGCACCCTGCTCGGCCTGGATGGCGACGACCTGGTCGTCAACGTGCAGGGCGACGAGCCGCTGATCGACCCGCATCTGGTGCGTGCGGTCGCCGCCCTGCTGGCCGCACGCCCCGGCGCCAGCATGGCGACCGCCGCGCACGCCATCGCCACGGCGGAAGATTTCCACAACCCGAACGTCGTCAAGGTGGTGCTCGACGCCGAGCAGTTCGCCAGCTATTTCAGCCGCGCGCCCATCCCCTGCGCACGCGACCTGGGCACGGGCGCCTGGTGGCAGGAGGCGCAGGCGGGCGCCCTGGCCGGCTTCGCCCCGCTGCGCCACATCGGCATCTACAGCTACCGCGCCGGCTTCCTGCGCCGCTTTCCGGCGCTGGCGCAGGCGCCGACCGAGCGCGCCGAGCAGCTGGAGCAACTGCGCGCGCTGTGGCACGGCCACCGCATCGCCGTGCATCGCGCGGCGCAGGCGCCGGGCCCCGGCGTCGATACGCCCGAGGACCTGGCGCGCGTGCGCGCCCTCTGGGCCGCGGCCTCCGCGTAAGCTGCGCTGCGGGAAGTGCGTGCTATCCTCGTTTGTTGACAGCGCAGGGCGGCGGAGGGAGCAAGGCCGCGCTGCAGAGCGCCACCCGCTACCACCAACCAAGAGGACCCCATGAGACTCATTTTGCTGGGCGCCCCCGGTGCCGGAAAGGGCACGCAGGCCGCATTCATCTGCCAGAAGTACGCCATCCCCCAAATTTCCACCGGCGACATGCTGCGCGCCGCCGTCAAGGCCGGCACGCCGCTCGGCCAGAAAGCCAAGGCGGTCATGGATTCGGGCGCGCTGGTCAGCGACGACATCATCATCGGCCTCGTGAAAGAGCGCATCGCCCAGCCCGACTGCGCCAACGGCTTCCTCTTCGACGGCTTTCCGCGCACCATCGTGCAGGCCGACGCCATGAAGGACGCCGGCGTCAAGCTCGACTACGTGCTGGAAATCGACGTCCCGTTCGACGCCATCATCGAACGCATGAGCGGGCGCCGCTCGCACCCCGCCAGCGGCCGCACCTACCACGTGAAGTTCAACCCGCCCAAGGTCGAAGGCAAGGACGACGAAACCGGCGAACCACTGATCCAGCGCGACGACGACAAGGAAGAGACCGTCAAGAAGCGCCTGGAGGTGTACAGCGCGCAGACGCGCCCGCTGGTCGACTACTATTCCGGCTGGGCCGCGCGCGACCCGGCCAACGCGCCCAAGTACCGCTCCATCAGCGGCACCGGCAGCGTCGAGGAGATCACCGGCCGCGCGCTGCAGGCGCTCGCCGGCTGATCCATCAAGGGCGCTGCAGCAGTTCCAGCAGCAGCGCAATCCGCGCCTTGACCGGCGCAAGCCCTTCGGCCAGCGGCAGGCCGTGCGCCGGAGTCCCCACGATGCGGCCGAAAGCGCAGCGGCTGGTCACGCGCACGGCCACGCCGGCCTGCTGCGCGCGCCGCAAGGCCGGTTCCAGCGCCTGGTGCAGGGTGCCGTTGCCGGTGCCCGCCACCACCAGGCCGTCCACGCCCGCGCGCACCAGCGCATCGACCTGCGCCCCGCTGCTGCCGGCGTGGCTCAGCACGATTTCCACCCAGGGCCAGGCCGCACCCGGCTCGGGCAGGCGCCAGGGCGCCGCCGCCGCGCCCTGGGAGGGCCAGGGGTGCGCCAGACGCAGACGCCCTTCTTCCATCCAGCCGGCGGGGCCGCCCTCGCCGGAGCCGATCGCGTCCACGCAGTAGGGGTGGAGCTTTTGCACCTGCTGCGGCAGGTACACCGCGCCGGCGCTGACCACGCTCACCCCTGGAGCACCCAGGTCGTTCGCCAGCGCCAGGGCGTCGCACAGGTTCTGCGGCCCATCGGGCGAAAGCGCCGTGGCGGGCCGCATGGCGCAGGTCAGCACCACGGGTTTGCCGGCCGGCAAGGTCGACGCCAGGAACCAGGCGGTTTCCTCCAGCGTGTCGGTGCCGTGGGTGATGACGATGCCCCGCACGGCGTCGTCCGCCAGGTGGGCCGCGCAGCGGGCGTGCAGCGCCAGCCAGAAGGCGAAGTCGGCATCCTTGCTGTCGATCTGCGCCACCTGCTCCGCGGCCAGTTCCAGGCCGGGCGGCAGCGCCTGGCCGCCGAGCCCGGCGAGCAGCGCCTGCACCGGACGCTCGCCGGCCCGGTAGCCGACGTTGTCGCCGGCCTGCGCCGCCGTGCCGGCGATGGTCCCGCCGGTGCCGAGGACGATGATTTTCTTGGCCGCCACTTGCATCCCTCCAAAAACTGTTTAAAAATACAGGCACTGAAATTTCATACAGGCGCCGCCCGGCGCGCCGCAGCCCATGTACCACGGCCCCCGCCTCACCCCCCGGCAGCAGCAAATCCTGGACCTGATCCAGAACGCCATCGCGCAGTCGGGCGCGCCACCCACACGTGCCGAAATCGCCGCCACCCTGGGCTTCAAGTCGGCCAACGCGGCCGAGGAGCACCTGCAGGCGCTGGCGCGCAAGGGCGTCATCGAACTGGTCAGCGGCACCTCGCGCGGCATCCGCTTGCGCAGCGACGCGGTGCGCAGCATCAACGCCGCGCGCGGCACCCAGTTCAGCCTGCCCATCCCCGGCCTCACCCAGTTGGCGCTGCCGCTGATCGGCCGCGTCGCCGCCGGCTCGCCGATTCTCGCGCAGGAACATATCCAGCAAACCTGGTGCGTTGAAAGCAGCCTGTTCGAGCGCAAGCCCGACTACCTGCTGAAAGTGCGCGGCATGTCCATGCGGGACGTGGGCATCATGGACGGCGACCTGCTGGCGGTGCAACAAACGCGCGAGGCGCGCAACGGCCAGATCGTCGTCGCGCGCCTGGGCGACGAAGTCACCGTCAAGCGCCTGCGCCGTACGGCCCACGCCATCGAGCTGCTGCCCGAAAACCCGGATTTCCCCGTCATCGTCGTGCAACCCGGCGAGCCCTTTGAAATCGAGGGCCTGGCGGTCGGCCTGATCCGCAACACCATGTTGAACTAATCCCTGGTGCGCCGCGGGTGGCGGGCGACTGGCGGGGGCACGCCCCGCCATCCCTGCGGCGCATCACCTTGTCAATCCTGCCTGTGTCCAACCTTTTTCAAGGGAGCTTCACATGCACCACCTCCTGTCCCACGCACCCCGCCTGGTGTTCGCGCTTTTTTCCCGCCGCTTCTGGCACCGCCCATCCCAGCACGGCGCGCGCAGCAGCACGCAGCCGGCTCCTGCGCCAATGCCATCCCTTGGCGGGCACGCGCAAGGCGCATCCCCCTGGGACGCCGGCATGGCGGCCCGCGGCGCGCGTACCCAACCGCCTGGCCAGCCCCGCGCGCGGCCTGCCACCGCCCCGCGCCCTGTCCCGGCCCCGCCCAGCGCGCCCCTGGTGCGTGTACTGCGCCGGCACGAGGGCACAGCCGGGCGGCTGGCCATCGTCGGCCGCATGGCCGACGTGTGCGCCGAGCTCGACCGCCTTGCCGCGCGCGAGCGCCTGTGCTGATGGGGCTTGGCGAACCTGCATCGGTTTTTTAGGCCAAATAGGCCACCAGCGCTCGGCCATCATAGGTTCTTAGCTACTCTATCAATAGCTAGCGCCGCCGCAGACACTGGCCCGGAGGGGTTGCAGCCAGTTGCCGCGCTGGCATAGAGGCGGGATGCCCGGGGGCCGGCGCCGGGTGTGCCCACCCTTTCCGCGCTGGCTTGCGGGGCTGCGCCAAGGCCGGCTGGAGCTGCAAGGCACAATCGGGGCGATGAATATCGTGATCCTCGATGATTACCAGGACGCGGTGCGCAAGCTCCATTGCGCGGCCCGTCTCGACGCCCACTCCGCCAAGGTCTACACCAACACCGTGAAGGGGCTCGGCCAGCTGTCCGTGCGCCTGAAAGACGCCGACATCATCGTCTTGATCCGCGAGCGCACCCACATTTCGCGCCAGCTCGTGGAGAAACTCCCGCGCCTCAAAATGATCGCGCAAACCGGCCGCGTGGGGGCCCATATCGATATCGGCGCCTGCACCGAGCGCGGCATCGCCATCTCGGAAGGCGTGGGTTCGCCCGTGGCACCTGCCGAATTGACCTGGGCCCTCGTGCTGGCAGCCATGCGGCGCCTGCCGCAGTACATCGCCAACCTGAAACACGGCGCTTGGCAGCAGGCGGGGCTCAAGGCCGCCTCGATGCCGGCCAATTTCGGTATTGGCAGCGTGCTGCGCGGCAAGACCCTGGGCATCTGGGGCTATGGCCGCATCGGCCAGATCGTGGCCGGTTATGGCCGCGCCTTCGGCATGAACGTGCGCATCTGGGGCAGCGAGGCCTCGCGCGCCCAGGCGCTGACCGACGGCTACCAGGTGGCGCCGACGCAGCAGGAATTTTTCGCCCAATGCGACGTGGTGTCCCTGCACCTGCGCCTGACGGAAGAAACGCAGCAGATGATCACGCTCGAAACACTGTCGTGCATGAAGCCCACGGCGCTGCTGGTGAACACCTCGCGCGCCGAGCTGATCGAGGCCAACGCCCTGCTCGCGGCCCTCAACCGCGGCCGGCCCGGCATGGCCGCGATCGACGTGTTCGAAAGCGAGCCGATCCTGCAGGGCCACGCGTTGCTGCGCCTGGAGAACTGCATCTGCACGCCGCATATCGGCTACGTGGAGCAAGACAACTACGAGCTGTACTTTGGCTCGGCCTTCGACAACGTGCTCAACTTCATACGCGGCACGCCGACGAACATCGTCAATCCGGGTGCGCTGCAGGTGCGGCGCTAACGCTTCGCCCCGGGGAAATGAAAAGAGGCTTCCCGGGGGAAGCCTCTCTTTGAGTCAGGCCCTGCGGGCCCGAATGCCGCCGATCAGTTCAGCGGATCCTTCTTGCCGTCCACGTAGCGGTACAGCGTGATGGCGGGGTTCTTCATTTCGCCATTGGGTTCGAAAGCGATCGTAGCGGTCACGCCCTTGTAGTTGGACTTGGCCAGTTCGTTCACGTAGACCTTGGGGTCCACCGAGTTCGCGCGCTTCATGGCGTCGACCAGCAGCATGGTGGCGTCGTAGGTGTAGGGGCTGTAGACCTGGAACTGGCCAGGGTACTTGGCGTCGTAGCGCTCCTTCCAGGCCTTGCCGCCAGGCATCTTGGCGAGCGAGGAACCGCCTTCGGCGCAGATCACGTTGGACAGCGTCTTGGCGCCGGCCGCGAGCTTGGCGATTTCGCTGGTGCACACGCCGTCGCCGCCGAAGTACTTCACGTTGGACATGCCAAGCTGTTCCATCTGGCGCAGCATCGGGCCGGCTTGCGGGTCCATGCCGCCGAAGAAGATGGCGTCGGGGTTCTTGGACTTGATGGCCGTCAGGATGGCCATGAAGTCGGTGGCCTTGTCGGTCGTGAACTGCTGATCGACCTGCTTCATGCCGAGGCTGACACCGGTCTTGGCAAACACGTCGGCAACGCCCTGGCCGTAGGCCGTGCGGTCATCAATGACGGCGAAGGACTTGAGCTTGAGCGTGTCCTTGGCGTAGTTCGCCAGACCTGCGCCCAGGGCGTTGTCGTTGGCGATGATACGGAAGGTCGTCTTGTAGCCGGGCTTGGTCAGGTTGGGGTTGGTGGCAGCGCCGGTGACCATGGGGATGCCGCAGTCGTTGTACACCTTGGAAGCGGGGATGGTGGTGCCCGAATTCAAGTGACCGACCACGCCAGCAACCTTGGAGTCGCACAGCTTCTGGGCAGCTGCCGTGCCTTGCTTGGGATCCGATGCGTCGTCTTCGGCCTGCAGTTCAAACTTGATCTTCTTGCCGCCGATGGTCACGCCCTGGGCATTCAAGTCCTCGATGGCCATGCGCGCGCCATTTTCGTTGTCCTTGCCGTAGTGGGCTTGTGCACCCGACACCGGGGCGACGTGACCAATCTTGACCACTTGCTCCTGGGCCAGAGCCATGCCGGCAACAGCTGCAAAGGCTGCGGCTACGGTCAGTTTCAACTTCAATTGCATAGAAATCTCCAGTAAAGATTAAACGCTGAGCATCTTTTTGTGTCTCAACGCCGAAGAAGATAACGCATATTCATAGCCCGGGACACTAGGGAACACGCGCAAATCAGCGCAGCGCGATGCGCAAAAGCTGCACTTATGCAGCCGGCGTTCCGACCCCTGCGGCGAGCTCGTCGGCCACGGCCTCGTACACCGCATGGCGCACCACCGCTTCAATCTCCTCGCGCAGCCGGGGAACGATGGAGCGCGTCTGCTCTTCCACCACGGCGGCGATGGCGCCGCGCAGGCGGATGTCGAGCGAAACGTCCACCCGTTGCATGACGCGGTGCACCAGCAACTCCTCGAAATCCTTGCTCAGCACCGCCTGTGCAGCGCGTTCGACCGGCGGTGCGGCCGGCGCTTTCGGCGCCGCCGCGGCCGGGCTTTTCGGCACGTGCACAGGCGTAGGCGGCACCGGCGGGAAAGCCGGGCGTGCCGCCGCCACTGGCGCAGCAGGCATGGGCGCAATGGGGGCCGGCGGTGGCTTGGGCGGGACGGCTTGCTCGGCGCGGGGCGGCGCCCCCTCGCGCACGACTTCCGTCAGCGTGGGGACGAAGCGGGGCGGGACGCGGGGTCCGGGCGGAACAGGCATCAGGCCCCCTGAGGCGCCAGGTCGTGGCGCACCAGCGCGTAGCCGCGCTGCATGTAATGTTTCCAGCGCACGCGGGCCGCTGCCCGGTCGGCTTCATCGCAGCCCACCACCTCGATCAGCCGCTCGAAGCTGCCAAAGCCCTGGGGCACCTCGTCCGACAGGTTGAGCAGCACCTCGTGGTGCGGCGCATCCTGCAGCCCCTGCGCCAGCACGATGGGCGAGGCTTCCAGCACATGGGCCTCGGCATCGGCCCGGCAATGGGCGACGAAGTCCTGCGGTGCCATGTGCCACAGCGTCTCGTCGAGCGCATCCATGAGCGTGTCCGGCGCCAGGACCACCAGGCGCCTGTCCTGCCGGAGCAGCTTGCGTGCGGCGCGGCAGGCGTAGGCCAGCTTGTCGGGCGCGTTGAAGTGGAAGGCGATTTCGGTCATTCGCGCGAGGTCTTGGCGGTGCGGGCAGCGGGGCGGGTGGGTGTCGCCTTGTTGCGGGTGCGCGCCTTGGGGCTGGTCACGGGCGCGGGCGCGGCGGCGGGCGCGGCGGCGCGCGCCAGCAGCCAGTGCACCAGCAGCCCCACCGGCCGGCCGGTCGCGCCCTTGGCGGCCCCGCCCTTCCAGGCCGTACCGGCGATGTCCAGGTGCGCCCAGGGGACATCGCCCACGAACGCCTGCAGGAATTTGGCCGCCGTGACCGAGCCCGCCGGGCGGCCGGCGACGTTGGCCAGATCGGCAAAGTTGCTCTTGAGGCCCTCGGCGTACTCCTCGTCCAGCGGCATGCGCCAGGCCGGGTCGCCCGCCTCCTCGCCCGCATCGAGCAGGGCCTTGGCCAAGCCGTCGTCGGAGGCGAACAGTCCGCTGCGCACGCCGCCCAGGGCGATCACGCAGGCACCGGTGAGCGTGGCGATGTCCACGATGGCCGCCGGCTTGTGGCGCATTCCGTAGCCGAGCGCATCGCACAACACCAGGCGCCCTTCGGCATCGGTGTTCAGCACTTCAATGGTTTGCCCGCTCATGCTGGTCACCACGTCGCCCGGCTTCAGGGAGCGCCCGTCGGGCATGTTCTCGCAGGCCGGGATCAGGCCGACGACGTTGATCTCCGGCTGCAGCTGCGCCAGCGCGCGGAATACGCCCAACACGCTGGCCGCGCCGCACATGTCGAACTTCATTTCGTCCATCTCCGGCGCCGGTTTGATGGAGATGCCGCCGGTGTCGAAGGTGATCCCCTTGCCCACCAGCACCACGGGCGCCTGCTTGCGCCCCGCGCCGGTGTAGCGCAGCTCGATGAGGCGCAGCGGTTCTTCGGACCCGCGCGCCACGGCCAGGAAGGCCCCCATCTTCAACCGCTCCACTTCGGCCGGACCGAGCACCTTGCAATCGATGCCGGGGTGCTTGGCGAGCGCGCGTGCGGCGTCGGCCAGCAGGCGCGGCGTGGCGTGGTTGGCCGGGCGGTTGCCCCATTCGCGCGCCAGCTGCGCGCCTTGCGCCACGGCCTGCGCGACCGCGAAGCCCTCGGCCACGTCGGCAGGCCGGGCCACGCCGACCACCACCCGCTGCAGGGTGGCCGCCTGGGCCTTGGGCTTGGTGTGCGTATACACATAGGCAGCGTGCACCACGGTGTGCACGGCCGCCGAGACCGCCTGCGCGCTGGCTTCAGCGGCGAAGCAGAGCACGGCGCGGCGCACGCCCGGTGTGCGCAGCGCCGTTTGCGCACCGAGAACCGCCTGGCGCACGGAACGCGCATCGCCCGCGCCTATGCCCAGCAGCAGCACCCGGCGCGCGGCGACGCCAGGGCACTGGTACAACGCCAGAGACTTGCCTGGCTTGGGTTCAAAATCCTTGTGGCGCAAGGCGTCCTGGACAATGACCGCGAGCGGATCGGCCCCGCCGGAGAAACCCTCTGCCACCAGCAGCACCAGCTGGTCGCATTTCTCGGACGCCGCGGCGCGCAGGTCCATGGACTTGAGATCAAAGTTCATAATTGCCTCTTTACTTCGCGTCCATGTTATTCGATTCATCCCTGCGCAAGGAGCTGGCCCGCAGCTTCGGCGCCACCCTGGTGGTCCTGGTCACCGTGGTCATGACCATGATGCTGATCCGTACCCTGGGTCAGGCCTCCAGGGGCAACGTGGGCCCGTCCGACGTGCTGCTCGTCATGGGCTACACGGTGCTCGGCCAGTTGCCCACCATCCTCAGCCTGAGCCTGTTCGTCGCCACCGTCGGCTGCCTCTCGCGCATGTACCGCGACAGCGAAATGGTGATCTGGTTCGCCAGCGGACAGGGCCTCGCGCGTCTTCTGCCCGCGCTGCTGCGCTTTGCCTGGCCGGCGATGCTGGGCGTGGCGGTGCTGTCCCTGGTCGCCTGGCCGTGGGCCAACAGGCAAATCCAGGAGCTGCGCGTGCAGTACGAGCAGCGCGGCGACGTGGACCGCATCGCGCCCGGTGAATTCCAGGAATCTGCCAGCGGCAAGCGCGTCTTTTTCATCGACAAGGACAGCCCCGAGCCCAACACCGCGAGCAACGTCTTCATCGCCGCCAACGAGCACGGCACGCAGGCTGTGACCTCTGCCTTGAGCGCGCGCGTGGAAATGCGCGGTGCCGACCGTTTCGCCCTGCTGAGCAACGGCCAGCGCCTGGAAACCCAGGCCGGCAAGCCGGAAATCAAGCTCAGCGAATTCGAGCTGTACGGCACGCGCATCGGGGCCGCCAAGGTCGGCCTGGGCGACACCGGAGCGGCGCGCACGCGCGGCACGGCGGAACTGCTGGGCCAGGCTTCGCCTGCTTTCCAGGCCGAACTCGCGTGGCGCATCGGCCTGCCGCTCACCGCTTTCAATCTGGTGGTCCTCGGCCTGGGGCTGGCCAGCGTCAACCCGCGCGCCAGCCGCAGTGGCAACCTGCTGTTCGCGCTGTTCGCCTTCATCGTCTACTACAACTTCATGACGCTTGGGCAAAGCTGGGTCGGGACCGGCCGCGTGGGCGTGGCGGCCTACGTCGGCCTGCTGCACGGCGGCGTTCTGGCCTTCGCGCTGGCGCTGATCGCCATCCGCCACAACCGCTGGTCGTTGGCGGCGCTGTGGCGCAGGAGCCCCGCATGAAGACCATCCGCCGCATGGTGCACCGCGAGGTGCTGGCCGCCGTGGCCCTGGTGACGCTCGGCTTCCTGGCGCTGTTCTTCTTCTTCGACCTGATCGACGAGCTGCGTTCGGTGGCCCGCATGCCCGACACCTACCCGCTCTCGCAGGCCGTGCTGTACGTGCTGCTGGGCATGCCGACGCATTTGTACGAGCTCCTGCCGATCACGGTGCTGATCGGCACCATCTTCGTCATGGCACGCTTCGCGCAAAGCTCTGAATTCACCATCCTGCGCACCAGCGGGCTCGGTCCCGGGCGGGCGCTGTCGATGCTGCTGTTGCTGGGCTGCGTGTTCGTCGTGCTGACCTTCGCCCTGGGCGACTACGTCGCACCCGCGAGCGACCGCGCCGCACAGGTGGTCAAGTCCAAGGGCCTGGCGCGCCTGACGACCGGCGGCACGGGCGCCTGGCTGAAGGAGCGCCAAGGGGAGGATTCCGTGGCCGTGAACATCCGCAGCATCCGCTCCGACGGGCTGATGGAGGACGTGCGCATCTACCGCTTCGACCGCGAGAGCCGGCTGGCGTCGCGCGTCCTGGCGCAATCGGCCACCGTGGCGCCGCAAGGCGACGCCTGGGTGCTGCGCCAGGTGCAGAGCGACACCTTCGTGCGCGGCGCCAGCGGCGAAACACAGCGCGCCGAGCGCCTGGAGCTCGCCGAACTGCGCTGGGCCACGGGCATCACCGCCGACATGGTCTCGGCCGCCGTGCTGCAGCCCGACCGCATGGCCACGGTGGACCTGTTCCAGTATGTGCGCCACCTGGAGGCCAATGGCCAGTCGGCCCAGCGCTACGAAATCGAGTTCTGGCGCAAGGTGTTCTACCCGCTCTCCTGCCTCGTCATGGTGGTGCTGGCGCTGCCTTTCGCCTACCTGCACTTTCGCGCCGGCTCGACCACGGGCTACGTGTTCGGCGGCGTGATGGCGGGCATCAGCTTCTTCCTGCTGAACAACGTGTTCGGCTTTGCCGGCACGCTGCAGAACTGGTCGCCCTGGCTCACCGCGGCGGCGCCCGGCCTGATCTACAGCATCGCCTCGCTGGCCGCCTTCGGCTGGCTGGTGTTGAGGCGGTGATGGACGCTTCACGCCCACCGGCCATGCGCGGCATCGTGCTGTTCGCCCATGGTTCGCGCGATGCGCTCTGGCGCGCGCCGATCGAGGCGGTGCGCGCCGACATCGAGCGCCAGCGGCCCGACCTGCTGGTGCGCTGCGCCTACCTGGAACTGTGCGCCCCTGACCTGGCCAGTGCCTGCAGCGAGCTGCATGCCGCCGGCGCGCGCGCGCTGACCATCGTCCCCATGTTCCTCGGCACCGGCCGGCACGCGCGGGAGGACCTGCCGCTTCTCGTGGAGCAGGTGCGAGCCCGGCACCCCAATGTCGCGCTCACGGTACAGCCCTCCATCGGCGAGGACGCCCGCATGGTGGCGCTGATGGCGGAGATCGCCGCCGCCGACCCGACCACCGCCCGCTGACACTGCGCGGTACGCTGGCGCATGCAAAACGCCGGATATCGCATAATGATCGGATTCTTTAGCCAGTATTCGATATGAACCTGCACCAATTCCGCTTCGTCCAGGAAGCCGCGCGCCGCAACCTGAACCTGACCGAGGCGGCCAAGGCGCTGCACACCTCGCAGCCGGGGGTGTCCAAGGCCATCATCGAACTCGAAGGCGAACTGGGGGTGGACATATTCGCCCGCCACGGCAAGCGCTTGAAACGCATCACCGAGCCGGGCCAGCACGTGCTCAGGAGCATCGAGCTCATCATGCGCGAGGTCGGCAACTTGAAGCGCATCGGCGAGCAGTACAGCGCCCAGGACAACGGTACGTTCAGCATCGCCACCACGCACACCCAGGCGCGCTACGTACTCCCACCCGCCGTGGCCAAGCTGCGCGAGCAGTACCCCAAGGTCAACATCAGCCTGCACCAGGCGACGCCGCACCAGGTGGCGCGCATGGTGATCGATGAAGTCGCCGAGATCGGCGTCGCCACCGAGTCGCTCGTCGAATACCCCGAACTCGTCACCCTGCCCTGCTACGAATGGCAGCATGTGCTGGTGATGCCGCACGGCCACCCGCTGGCGCAGAAGGAGCGCATCGGCCTGGACGACATCGCGCACGAGCCGCTCATCACCTACCACCCTTCCTTCACCGGCCGCACGAAGATCGACGCCGCTTTTGCCGCCCGCAGGCTCCAGCCGCACGTGGTGCTGGAGGCGATCGACTCCGACGTCATCAAGACCTATGTCCGCCTGGGACTGGGCGTGGGCATCGTGGCCGAAATGGCCATGCGCGACGACCCGCTCGGCGACCTGCTGGTGCGCCCCGCAGGCTACCTGTTCGGCCAGAGCGTGGCGCGCGTGGCCTTCAAGCGCGGCGCCTACCTGCGCAATTTCGTCTACCGCTTCGCCGAACTGCTGAGCGACCGCCTGAGCCGCGACCTGGTCATGCGCGCCATGGACGGCCAAGTCAACGATTACGAACTGTGAAACACCCCCTGAACCGCTTCGCGCCGTCCCCCTCCAGGCGGACGACGCCAGTGGCCGGGCAAAGCCCGCTCCCCAGCGTCCGCTGGCGCGGCCTGCTCCGCAGCCATCAGACCGATACAGCGGCGCCCATCGACAGAAAGCTTTCTCCATGACCGAGCGCACCCCCGTCCTCGCCAGCCGTCTGCCCCAGGTCGGCACCACCATCTTCAGCGTGATGTCGGCGCTCGCTAGCGAGCACGGCGCCGTCAACCTGGGCCAGGGCTTCCCCGATTTCGACTGCGACCCGCGCCTGCAGGACGCCGTCACGGCGGCCATGCATGCCGGCCACAACCAGTACCCGCCCATGCCAGGCGTGCCCGCCCTGCGCGACGCCGTTGCAGCAAAAATGGAAGCACTGCATGGCCGGCGGTACAACCCCGAGAGCGAGATTACCGTCACCGCCGGAGCCACGCAGGCGATCCTCACGGCGATCCTCGCCGTCGTGCATCCGGGCGATGAGGTCATCGTGCTCGACCCCTGCTACGACAGCTATGTGCCCAACATCGCGCTGGCCGGTGGCGTGGCGGTGCGCGTGCCGCTCACGCCGGTGAGCTTCCGGCCCGATTTCGGCCGCATCGCCGCCGCGATCACGCCGCGCACGCGCGCCATCATCGTCAACAGCCCGCACAACCCCAGCGCCACGGTGTGGTCGGAAGGCGAGATGCGCCAGCTTGAAGAACTGCTCGCCCCCACAGACATCCTGCTCATCAGCGACGAGGTGTACGAGCACATGGTGTTCGACGGCGCCACCCACCAGAGCGCAGCGCGCTTCGCCGGCCTGGCAGCGCGCGCCTTCATCGTGTCGAGCTTCGGCAAGACCTTCCACGTCACCGGCTGGAAGGTCGGCACCGTGGCGGCGCCGGCGCCGCTCACGGACGAGTTCCGCAAGGTGCACCAGTTCAACGTCTTCACCGTCAACACGCCCATGCAGCATGGGCTGGCGGACTACCTGCAGGACCCCGCGCCCTACCTGCAGCTGCCCGCGTTCTACCAGGCCAAGCGCGACCTGTTCCGCAGTGGTCTGGCCGGATCGCGCCTGCGCCTGCTGCCGGGCAGCGGCGCCGGCAGCTATTTCCAGTGCGTGGACATCTCGGCCGTGAGCGACCTGAACGAAGCCGATTTCTGCCAGTGGCTCACGCGTGAGATCGGCGTGGCGGCGATTCCGCTCTCGGCCTTCTACGGCGATGGCTTCGACCAGCGCGTAGTGCGTTTTTGTTTCGCCAAAAAGGACGAAACGCTGCGCGCCGCGCTGGAGCGGCTGCGCAAACTCTAAGGGCTCAGCGGCGCGCCAGCCACACCCCGCTGGCCGCCAGGGCCATTCCTGCCAGCGCCCAGCCGGTCAGCGTCTCGCCAAACACCAGCCAGGCCACCAGCGCCGTCATGGGCGGCGTCAGGTAGAACAGGCTGGCCACGTTGACCGCCCCGCCCCGGCGGATGAGCAGGTTCAACAGACTCACCGCGCCCAGCGACAGAACCAGCACCAGCCAGCCGAGCGCAAAGACGAACTCACCCGTCCAGCGCACCGCCATGGACTCGGTGGCGGCCGCCAGCGCCGCCGTGGCGACCAGGCTGGGCAGGTATTGGATGACCGAGCCCGTGCGCAGGTCGAAGGAGGGGCAAAACCGCTTCTGGTACAGCGTGCCCGCCGTGATGCCCAGCAGCGCGACCAGCGCCGGCATCAGCATGGTGACCAGCGCCCCGCCCGGCACCGACGCCGCCTTGCCCGCCACCACCAGCGCCACGCCGGCAAAGCCCAGCACCAGGCCCATCCATTGCGCCGGCCGGACCCGCTCACCCAGCAAGGTGCCCGCAGCCAGCGCCGTGAGGATCGGCTGCAGGCCCACCACGAGCGCTGTGGTGCCAGAAGGCAGGCCATGGCCGATGGCCGTGAACACCCCGCCCAGGTACACGCCATGCACCAGCAGGCCCGACACGCCGATGTGCACCCAGCGCATCCCCAGCGGCGGCCAGGGCGCGCGCACCAGCACGGCGACGGCAGACATCAGCACGATCACGATGGCGAAGCGCAGCGCCAGGAACGTGAGCGGCTCCACATAGGGCAGCCCCAGCTTGGCGCCAATGAAACCCGTGCTCCACAGCGCCACGAAGAGCAGCGGGGCCAGGGAAGCCAGCGCGGCCCCGGCTTCCGAACCGTCCGGGAGCGCTGCTTTCATGGGCGCGACCGCCATTTACAGCAGCACGATGTCGTACTGTTCCTGCCCCATGGCGCCCTCGGCCTGCAGCGAGATGGGCTTGCCGATGAAGTCCGACAGCCCGGCCAGGTGCGCGCTTTCCTCATCGAGGAAGAGCTCGACCACGGCGGCCGAGGCGATGACGCGGAATTCGCGCGGGTTGAACTGGCGCGCCTCGCGCAGGATTTCGCGCAGGATGTCGTAGCACACGCTGCGCGCCGTCTTCACGCTGCCCTTGCCCTGGCAGGCCGCGCAGGGTTCGCACAGCATGTGCGCCAGCGACTCACGCGTGCGCTTGCGCGTCATCTCGACCAGGCCCAGGTGCGAAAAACCGCCCGCCATGGTCTTGACGCGGTCGCGCGCCAGGTGCTTGCGGAATTCGGCCAGCACCGCGCCCTGGTGCTCGGCCTGCACCATGTCGATGAAATCGACGATGACGATGCCGCCGAGGTTGCGCAGGCGCAGCTGCCGGGCAATGGCCCCGGCGGCCTCCAGGTTGGTCTTGAAGATGGTGTCGTCGAAATTGCGCGCACCGACGTAGCCGCCGGTGTTCACGTCGACGGTGGTCAGCGCCTCGGTCTGGTCGATGATGAGGTAGCCGCCGGACTTGAGGTCCACGCGCCGGCCGAGTGCGCGCGCGATCTCTTCGTCCACCGCATACAGGTCGAAGATCGGGCGCTCGCCCTTGTAGTGCTGCAGCTTGCCCGCCGCCGCCGGCATGAATTCCTGGCCGAAAGCGCGCAGGCGCTGGAACTGCTCCAGCGAATCGATGCGGATGCTCTGCGTGTGCTCGCCGACCAGGTCGCGCAGCACGCGTTGCAGCAGGTCCAGGTCCTGGTGCAGCAGCGTGAGCGGTGGCTGGCGCAGCGCCGCGTCCTTGGTGCGCAGCCAGGTCTTGCGCAGGTAGGCGATGTCGTCGGCCAGTTCGGCATCCGACGCATCCTCGCCATTGGTGCGCAGGATGAAGCCGCCCCCGCCGCCCGAGGCCTTGTCGCCCACCAGCGCCTGGAGCCGCGCGCGCAGCGCCTCGCGCTCGCCAAGCGGGATCTTCTGCGACACGCCGACATGCTCGTCCTGCGGCAGGTAGACCAGCAGGCGCCCGGCGATGCTGATCTGCGTGGACAGGCGCGCGCCCTTGGTACCGATCGGGTCCTTGATGACCTGCACCATCAGTGCCTGGCCTTCGAACACCTGGCGCTCGATCGGCACCTGTGGCTCGCTTCGGCGCGCCAGGGCGCCGGCGTCCCCCTCAGGGTGGCGCTGCCAGACGTCGGCCACGTGCAGGAAGGCGGCGCGCTCCAGGCCGATGTCGATGAAGGCCGACTGCATGCCCGGCAGCACGCGCGAGACCTTCCCCAGGTAGACGTTGCCGACCAGGCCGCGCTCGAGCGTGCGCTCGACGTGCAGTTCCTGCACCGCGCCGTGCTCGACCACGGCCACGCGCGTTTCCTGGGGCGACCAGTTGATCAGGATGTCTTGTTGCATGGCGAGGCGGTCCATCCGGCGGCGCGCAGCAGCTGCGCGGTCTCAAACAGGGGCAGGCCCATGATGCCCGAATAACTGCCGCGCAAGACGGGAATGAAGGCGCCCGCGCGCCCCTGCACCCCGTAGGCCCCCGCCTTGCCGAGCGGCTCGCCGGTGGCGACGTAGGCAGCGATGTCCGCCGGGCCGAGCGGTGCGAAGCGCACGCTCGAGACCGACAGCGCCGCCAGCCGCTTGTTGCCGACCTGCAGCGCCACGGCGGTGAGCACGCGGTGCGTGCGGCCGGAGAGCTCGGCCAGCATGCGCGCCGCGTCGCTCGCGTCGAGGGGCTTGCCATAGATGCGCCGTCCCAGCGCCACGGTGGTGTCGGCGCACAGCACCGGCGCGTCCGGCAGCTGGCGGCGCGCGCGGCGCGCCAGCGCGGCGTCGAGCTTGAGCCCGGTCACGCGCTCGACGTAGGCGGCCGGCGCCTCGCCCGGCAACTGCGCCTCCAGCGCCTCGCTGTCCTCGGCCTCGTCGCCGGGCGCGTTCGGCAGCAGGGGCTCGTGGCGCACTCCGAGCTGGTCGAGCAGTTGGCGGCGGCGCGGGCTTTGCGAGGCGAGGTAGAGGAAGTCGGGCATGGCGGCCAGGGCGCTTTCAGGGCAATGGGAAGGGCGGAATTTTGAACGAAATTGACCTCTCGCGCTTATCCCATAAGTGTTTATAGCTATGAAAACAGGAATATGCGCACCCCGTGGCGTGCCGCGCCGGCCCCTATTCGCGGTGGTAGGGGTGCCCGGCGTTCACCGACCAGGCGCGGTAGAGCTGCTCGATGAGCAGCACGCGCACCATGGCATGGGGGAGCGTCAGGTCCGACAGGCGGATGCGCTCGTGCGCGCTCTGGCGCAGCGCCGGCTCCAGCCCGTCCGGGCCGCCGATGACCAGTGCCACGTCGTCGCCGCCGAGCTGCCAGCCCTTGAGGCGCTCGGCCAGGGCCTTGGTCGTGAGGCTGGTGCCGCGCTCGTCGAGCACCACCATGCGCGCGCCTTTGGGGATCGCCGCGACGATGCGCTCGCGCTCGGCGGCGTAGAGGGTTTCCAGCGTCTTGGAGCCGCGTGGCTCGGTCTTGACCGCCTTGAGCTCGACCTTGAGTTCGGGCGGAAAGCGCTTGGCGTAGTCTTCGTAGGCGGTTTGCGCCCAGTCGGGCACGCGCTGGCCCACCGCCACGATGAGCAGCTTCATGGGCGGGCCGGGTCAGGCCTTGCTGGCGCGGCCGGCGGCCTTCTTGGCAGCGGGCTTGGTGGCCTTGGCGGCCGGTTTGGAGGCCGGAGCAGACTTGCCGGCAGCCTTCTTGGCGACCGGCTTCTTGGCGGCGGGCTTGACCACCAAGGTCTTGATGGCCTTCTTGGCGGCGGGCGCCTTGGCCTTGGTGGCCGGGGTCTTGGCGGCCGGCGCCTTCTTCACGGCCGGCTTGGCGGCGGCAGTGGCAGTCTTTGAGGGGGCGGCCTTGGCCGGCGCCTTGGGCTTGCCGGGCAGGCGCGCGGGCACCTCGGCCACGGCGGGGGCCTTCTTCTTCACGGCGGCCTTCTTGGCCGGCGCGGGTTTGGCGGCGCCGAGCTTGAGGCGCACCGGCAGCTCGCCCCACAGGTCTTCCAGCCGGTAGTACTGGCGGATGGTCGGCTGCATGATGTGCGCCACGGCGGCGCCGCAGTCCACGATGATCCATTCGCCGTTGTCTTCGCCTTCCACGCGCGGCTTGGGAAAACCGGCCTCCTTGACCTTGCCCTGCACGCTGGTGGCCAGCGCCTTGGTCTGGCGGTTCGACGTGCCCGAGGCGACGATGACGCGCTCGAACAGCGGCGAGAGGTGCTCGGTGTTGAACACCTGGATGTCCTGCGCCTTCACGTCTTCAAGGCCATCCACGATGGCGCGCTGCAGTTTGGCGACGTCTTTCTTGGCGGCGGATTCCGAGGTCTTGGAGGTGGTCATCAGGGGGTAGAGGTGCGAGGGATGAAAACAATATAGCGTGCGCGCGCCGTACGGGCTACGCGGCGCACTGCCGGCGCGCCGGGTCGCGGCGCGGGAATTTGAATGAAATAGGCCGCCAGCGCTTTACCATCAAGCGCCTTCAGCTACTGAAATTATAGCGATTCGGTGTTGCAACAGCGCCTTCGCTTCACACCCAGTCGCGCGGCACGAGGAAATGCTCCGCCAGGCGCGCCTCGGGCGAGCCCTCTTCGGGCGTGCGCTGGTAGGCCCAGCTGGCCAGCGGCGGCATCGACAGCAGGATGGATTCGGTGCGCCCGCCCGACTGCAGGCCGAAGTGCGTGCCCCGGTCCCAGACCAGGTTGAATTCCACGTAGCGGCCGCGGCGGTAGAGCTGGAAATCCCGCTCGCGCTCGCCATAGGGCGCGCCCTGGTGCTTTTCAACGATGGGCAGGTAGGCCGGCAGGAAGGCATCGCCCACGGCCTGCGTCATGGCCATGCTGCCCGCCAGGCCCAGCTCGGAAAAATCGTCGAAGAACACGCCGCCAACGCCGCGCTGCTCGCCCCGGTGCTTGAGGCGGAAATACTCGTCGCACCAGCGCTTGAAGCGCGGGTATTTGTCGTCGCCAAAGGGGGCCAGCGCGGCCCTGCAGGTCTGGTGGAAATGCACCACGTCGGCATCGAAGCCGTAGTAGGGCGTGAGGTCCATGCCGCCGCCGAACCAGCACACGGGCTCCTGGCGGGGGTGACCGGCCGCGATCATGCGCACATTCATGTGCACCGTCGGCACGTAGGGGTTGCGCGGATGGAACACCAGCGAAACTCCCATGGCCTCAAAGGGCGCGCCCGCCAGTTCGGGCCGGTGCTGCGTGGCGGACGGCGGCAGGCGCGGCCCGCGCACGTGCGAGAAGCCGCAGCCGGCGCGCTCGAACACGCGCCCGCCTTCGATGATCTGGGTGATGCCGTCGCCCTGCAGCAGCTCGTCCGCACCTTTGCGCCACGGGTCCACCAGCACCTGGGCGCCGCCCTCGCCGTCGTCCTCGATGGCCTGCAGCGCGCCCATGATGCGCGCCTGCAGGCCCAGCAGGTATTCGCGCATGGCGCTCGCTTGCGGTGCCGCGCTCATGGGTTCTTGATGGCGCGGTGGCCAATGTCCCGGCGGTACTGCGCGCCGTCGAAGTGGATGCCGCGCGCCACGTCGTAGGCACGCTGCTGCGCCTGGCGCACGTTGTCGCCGAGCGCCGTGACGCACAGCACGCGCCCGCCGCTCACACGCAGCGTGTCGCCGTCCTGCACGGTGCCGGCGTGGAACACCATGGCGTCGTCCTGGTCCTGCGGCAGGCCGTGGATGGCGTCGCCCTTGCGCGGCGCCTCGGGGTAGCCGTGCGCGGCCATCACCACGCCCAGCGCGGTCCGGCGGTCCCACTGCAGTTCGGTCTGGTCGAGCTTGCCGTCGATGGCGGCGCCCAGCACGTCGAGCAGGTCGCTCTTGAGGCGCATCAGGATGGGCTGGGTTTCCGGGTCGCCCATGCGGCAGTTGAATTCGAGCGTCTTGGGGTGGCCCTGGGCGTCGATCATCAGCCCGGCGTACAGGAAGCCGGTGTAGGGAATGCCGTCCTTTTCCATGCCGCGGATGGTGGGCAGGATGATCTCGCGCATGGCGCGGGCGTGCACGTCGGCCGTGACCACCGGCGCCGGCGAATAGGCGCCCATGCCGCCGGTGTTCGGGCCCTCGTCGCCGTCCTGCAGGCGCTTGTGGTCCTGGCTGGTGGCCATGGCGGCGACGTTCTTGCCGTCGCACAGCACGATGAAGCTCGCTTCCTCGCCGGCGAGGAATTCCTCGATCACCACGCGTGCGCCACCGGCGTTGTGCACGGCGCCGTATTTGTTGTCGACCAGCATGAAGTCCACGGCGTCGTGGGCTTCCTGGAGGCTCATGGCCACCACCACGCCCTTGCCGGCCGCCAGCCCGTCGGCCTTGACAACGATGGGCGCGCCCAGGCGGTCCACGAAGGCGTGGGCCGCGGCCGGGTCGGTGAAGGTGTCGTAGTCGGCCGTGGGGATGCCGTGGCGGCGCATGAAGGCCTTGCTGAACGCCTTGGAACTCTCCAGCTGCGCGGCCGCCTTGGTGGGGCCGAAGATGCGCAGGCCGTGGGCGCGGAATTCGTCCACCACGCCAGCGGCCAGCGGCGCCTCGGGGCCGACCACGGTCAGGCCGATCTTTTCCTGCTGCGCCCATTCGCGCAGCGCGCGCACGTCGGTGATGGCGATGTTCTCCAGGTCCGGCGAGAGCGCCGTGCCGCCGTTGCCCGGCGCCACATAGACGCGCGTGGCCTTGGGCGACTGCGCGAGCTTCCATGCCATGGCATGTTCGCGTCCGCCGCCGCCGATGACGAGTACTTTCATAGGGGAGCTTGGTTCACAGTGCCGCGTTGTGGAAGACTTCCTGCACGTCGTCGAGGTCTTCGAGCACGTCCAGGAGTTTTTGCATGCGCTCGGCGTCTTCGCCGGTCAGTTCGATGGTGACGTCCGGCCGCATGGTGACGCCGGCGTCGGCGGGCTCCAGCCCGGCGGCCTGCAGGGCGTTCTTCACGGCCTCGAACTCGCCCGGCGCGGTCAGCACCTCGATGGCGCCGTCCTCGTCGGTCAGCACGTCGTCGGCGCCGGCTTCGAGCGCCACCTCCATCACCTGGTCCTCACTGGTGCCAGGGGCGAACACCAGCTGCCCGACGTTCTTGAACTGGAAGGCGACCGAGCCCTCCGTGCCCATGTTGCCGCCGTACTTGCTGAAGGCGTGGCGCACCTCGGCCACGGTGCGCACGCGGTTGTCCGTCATGGTGTCGACGATGATGGCCGCGCCGCCAATGCCATAGCCCTCATAGCGGATTTCCTCGTAGGCCATGCCTTCGAGGGTGCCGGAGGCCTTGTCGATGTTGTATTTGATGCGGTCGGCCGGCATGTTGGCCGCTTTCGCCTTGTCCACCGCCAGGCGCAGGCGCGGGTTGGCCGACAGGTCGCCGCCACCGGCGCGCGCCGCCACCGTGATCTCGCGGATGATGCGCGTCCAGATCTTGCCGCGCTTTTCGTCCTGCCGCCCCTTGCGGTGCTGAATGTTCGCCCACTTGCTGTGTCCGGCCACGGAGGTTCCTTGATGTCGATACTGAATTAAGCTACTGGCCGATTCTACTTTTCACCACCTGCCATGGCTGACCCTCTGCTGATCGCTAAAAACGGCCCCACCGAATGCTTTTTGCTGCCGGGCCTGGCCAACCGGCACGGGCTGATCACCGGCGCCACCGGCACCGGCAAGACCGTGACGCTGCAAAAGCTCGCCGAGCAGTTCTCGGCCATCGGCGTGCCGGTGTTCATGGCCGACGTCAAGGGCGACCTGACGGGCATCAGCCAGCAGGGCAGCGTGCCCGAGAAGCTCGCCGGCGTGCTCAAGGACCGGGGCCTGCCCTTGCCCGAGCCGGGCGCCTGCCCCACCACGCTGTGGGACGTGTTCGGCGAACAGGGCCACCCGGTGCGCGCCACCATCACCGACATGGGGCCGCTGCTGCTCGGGCGCATGCTCGATTTGAACGACACCCAGCTCGGCGTGCTGAACCTGGTGTTCAAGATCGCCGACGACAACGGCCTGCTGCTGCTGGACCTGAAGGACCTGCGCGCCATGCTCACCTACGTGGGCGACAACGCCAAGCAGTTCACCACCGAATACGGCAACGTGAGCGCGGCCAGCATCGGCGCCATCCAGCGCGGGCTGCTGCAGATCGAGAGCCAGGGCGGCGACCAGTTCTTCGGCGAGCCCATGCTCGACATCAACGACCTGCTCCAGACGGTGAACGGGCGCGGGGTGGTGAACATCCTCGCCGCCGACAAGCTGATGAACGCGCCGCGCCTGTACGCGACCTTCCTGCTGTGGATGCTCTCCGAGCTGTTCGAGCAGCTCCCTGAAATCGGCGACCCGGAGAAACCCAAGCTGGTGTTCTTCTTCGACGAGGCGCATTTGCTGTTCAACGACGCGCCCAAGGTGCTCATCGAGCGCATCGAACTCGTGGTGCGCCTGGTGCGCTCCAAGGGCGTGGGGGTATATTTCGTCACGCAGAACCCGCTCGACATCCCCGACAGCGTGCTCGCCCAGCTGGGCAACCGCGTGCAGCACGCGCTGCGCGCCTTCACCCCGCGCGATCAGAAGGCCGTGAAAGCCACGGCCACCACCATGCGCCAGAAGCCGGGGCTGGACATCGAGGCCGCGATCACCGAGCTCGCCGTCGGCGAGGCACTGGTCAGCCTGCTCGACGCCAAGGGGCGCCCGAGCATCACCGAGCGCGTGTACGTGCTGCTGCCGGGCAGCCAGCTCGGCCCGATTTCGCCGCAGCAGCGGCGCGCGCTGCTCGCGCAGTCGCTGGTGGCGGGCGTGTACGACACACCGGCCGACCGCGAATCGGCCTACGAAAAGCTCAAGGCGCGCACCGCCGAGGTGGCGGCGCAGGCGCCGGCGGCCAAGGGCGGCGCGGCGCAGACGCAGGAAGGCGGCGAAGGCGGCGGCCTGCTCGGCGGGCTGAACGACGTGCTCTTTGGCAGCACCGGGCCGCGCGGCGGCCGGCGCGACGGCCTGGCGCAGACCATGGCCAAATCGGCCGTGCGCACCATGGGCACCAGCCTGGGCCGCGAAATCCTGCGCGGCGTGCTGGGCAGCGTGTTCGGCGGGCGCAAGCGCTAGGGCCTGTTCACACTATTTTTGCCAGATGCATTGCGATCAAGAAAGGCCGGGCGCTAGGCGCCAAACGAAGCTGGGGTGCGGCCCCAGCGAGGCTTGGCAACGCCGCGCATGGCCTTTTTTGATCGCAATCCGAAGGAAAGGCCGGTCAAACCGCGCCACTCGTCGTTGCGTTCCTAGCCAAGGCCCCGGCCTTGGCGTCGTCGCGCGCCTTGATTGGCGCGGTTTGACCGGCCTTTGCACTGGCAAAAATAGTGTGAACAGGCCCTAGCACTCTGCCATGCAAACCACCCCCGCGACGCACACCATCACCGGCTTTGAATTCGGGCTGCTGCGGCTTTCTGGCCTGCTGGTGCCCCTGGCCATTGCGCCGTGGGTTGTCGCCCTGATCGGTGTGCCGTTCGGCTGGTGGGAGCCCGAGGGACGCTGGGTCGTCTATCTGATCTGCACTGCACTGGCCGTCCTGGGCGCCCGCCGCTGGACGCTCGCCGTGCGCGAGCGCTTCGTGCGCGAAGCCGCCTTGCCGCAACTGCTCAAGCGCAAGCTGCGCGACGCGTATCCGCTCCTGACCGCCAAAGATGCCGATCTGGCCGAGCGCGGCCTGCGCCAGTTCTTCTTGGCCTGTCTGCGCAGCAACAGAAATTTCGTGGCTGTCCCCTCGCACGCGGTGGGCGCCCTGTGGAGCGCCTTTTCTCAGGATTCCGAGTCCTATCGGAACTGGTGCCAGAACGCCCTGGGTTACGCACCCGACTATTCACCCGCGCATGTGCTGGGCAAGAAAGCCTCGAACAACGATGCGCTGCGCCGTGCCTGGTACTGGGCCTGCAAAGACGAGGCCATCGATCCGCGCAAACCCAGCCGCCTGCCCCTGCTGTTCGCGCTGGACGCCAAACTGGCCATTCCCGACGGTTTCTACTATGCCCCCGCCCCGCCGGTCGGCGCCCAGCCCGGCCGCGACCCCCATGCCGCTGTCACGCTGCACTTTGGCACCAGTTTTTCGGACAGCAGTCACTCCGGCCGGTTTCAGGATTTTGGAGGCTCCGAGCGTTCGGGCGGCAAGACCAGGGACAGGCGTGCGGATGATGGCGGTGAAGGTGATTCCAGCAATGCTGAAGATGACAACGAAGATTGAGCCATCAACATTTATAGCTACAAAGGACCAATTCACAAGCGCTGCGCCGGATTTTCTTTGCCAAAATGGCGGCTCCACCTAGGATGATTCCCAGTGTGACGCCTGCGCTGACGGCAAGAAGCCAAGCACGTTCCAAGGACACCAACATGAACGCCTGGCCCCACCTGATTGCACCCACCAACCACGATGTTGTGGAGGCCGCCCAACGGCTCAAAGGCATCGCGCACCGCACGCCGGTGCTGCGCTCGAACACGGCCGACGAAATCCTGGGCGCGCAGGTGTTCTTCAAGTGCGAGAACCTGCAGCGCAGCGGCTCGTTCAAGTTCCGCGGCGCCTACAACGCGCTGGCGCAGCTCTCGCCCGAGCAGCAGGAGCGCGGCGTGCTCACCTTCTCGGCCGGTAACCACGCCCAGGCCATTGCACTGGCCGCGCGCCTGCTCGACATCCCCGCGCTGGTGGTCATGCCGCACGACGCGCCAACGACCAAGATGGCCGCCGCGCGCGCCTACGGCGCCCAGGTCGTCACCTACGACCCGCTCAATGAGGACCGCGAAGCCATCAGCCGCAAGCTCTCGCAGGAGCGCGGCATGCTGCTGGTGCCGCCCTCGGACAACGCCGCCGTGATCGCCGGCCAGGGCACGGCCGCGCTGGAGCTGATCGAGGAAGTGCCCCGACTGGACGTGCTCTTCGCCGGCGTGGGCGGCGGCGGCCTGCTGGCCGGCAGCCTGCTCGCCACCAAGGCGGCGCTGCCGCTGTGCCGTGTCTATGGCGTCGAACCCGAGGTCGCCAACGACGGCCAGCAGTCGCTGGCGTGCGGCGAGATCGTTCAAATCCCGTGGCCGCGCAGCACCATTGCCGACGGCGCGCGCGCCACGGCGCTGGCGCCCCTGGCCTTCGACATCCTGCAGCAGGGCGCCGAGGGCATCGTCACCGCCAGCGACGCGCAGCTGATGGAGGCGATGCGCTTTTTCGCCGAGCGCATGAAAATCGTCGTCGAGCCCACCGGCGCGCTGGCACTGGCTGGAGCACTGCACGGTGGCTGCGACGTGCACGGCGCGCGCGTGGGCATCGTCATCAGCGGCGGCAATGTCGACCTGCCGCGCTACGCCCGCTTCCTGTCAGATTGAATGAAGAACACCCCCCTAGGCCGCGTCATTAACCTCCCCTTCCCCATGAGCAACGTTCACGTCATCGACCACCCCCTGGTGCAGCACAAGCTGACCCTGATGCGCCGCAAGGACGCCAGCACCAACAGTTTTCGCCGCATGCTGGGCGAGCTCAGCACGCTGATGGCCTACGAAGTCACGCGCGACATGCCGCTTTCGGACATCGAGATCGAGACGCCGCTGGAGACCATGACCGGCAAGGTCATCGACGGCAAGAAGCTGGTGCTGGTCTCCATCCTGCGCGCCGGCAACGGCTTCCTGGACGGCATGCTCAATGTCGTGCCCGGCGCCCGGGTGGGCCACATCGGCCTGTACCGCGACCCGGCCACGCTGCAGCCGGTGGAGTACTACTTCAAGATGCCGTCCGAAATGGACGAGCGCGACATCATCGTCGTCGACCCCATGCTGGCCACGGGCAACTCGGCCGTCGCGGCCGTGGCGCGCCTCAAGCAGACGCACCCCAAGTCCATCAAGTTCGTCTGCCTGCTGGCCGCGCCCGAAGGCATCGCGACCATGCAGAAAGCCCACCCCGACGTGCCCATCTACACCGCCGCCATCGACCGCGAGCTGAACGATCACGGCTACATCCTGCCGGGCCTGGGCGACGCGGGGGACCGGATTTTTGGGACGAAGTAGGGCGCGGGTGCTCAGTCCTTGAACACCGGCACCTGCTTGGCCATGCTGGCCGTCATCGCCGCCGTGAGGTCCTGGCTCATCAGCATGGCCGCATTCCAGGTGGCGATGTAGTTCAGGCTGTCGGCCACCGAGTGGTCGCGGGCGTAGGTGATCATTTCCTTGGTGCCGCGGATCGACAGGGGCGACTTGGCGGCGATGGTGGCGGCCATATCGTGCACACCGGCATAGAGCGCCTCACGGCTCTCGAACACGCGGTTCACCAGGCCGATGTTCTTGGCCTCTTGCGCGTCGAACTTGCGGCCGGTGTACGCCAGCTCGCGCACGATACCCTCACCCACCAGCTTGGGCAGGCGCTGCAGCGTGCCGACGTCGGCGGTCATGCCGATGTCGATTTCCTTGATGGTGAAGTAGGCGTCGCTGCTGGCGTAGCGCATGTCGGCGCAGGTGACGAGGTCGATGCCGCCGCCGATGCAGCCGCCGTGGATGGCCGCGAGCACGGGCTTGCGGCAGCGCTCCAGGCTGGTGAGCGTGTCCTGCAGGTCGAGGATGACGCGGCGCAGCGCTTCCCGCGTGCGGCCGTCGCAGTCGTTCTGGATCTGCGGGGCGAGGCCCATCATCATCTGCAGGTCGATGCCGGCGGTGAAGAGCTTGCCTTCGCCTTGCAGCACGGCCACGCGGGCCTCGGGGGTGGCGTCCACCCACTCGAAGGCCCGGCGGATCTCCTGCCACATGGTGGCATTCATGGCGTTGGCCTTGTCCGGGCGGTTCAGGCGCACGGTGGCGATGTGGTCTTGCAGCGAGACGGCGAGGGTTTCAAATTGCATGGAAGGCTCCGGTTTCAAGTGTTTTAGGCCTCTAGCGCTTATCTGGTAAGCGTTAGTAGCTATTAATTAAATAGTTATCCGATCAGATTTTCGTGCCCGTCGCGGCGGCTCGCCACTGGCGCGCAAGGTCGGCAGGGTTCCATGGGGCATCGGTGTTCACGGTCAGTGCCAGCGCCTGCTCCTGCGCTGTCAGCGGTTCGGCGGTGCGCTGCTGCGCTGCCAGTACGGCCAGGCCGGCCTCGGACGGGTCGCCTCCAGCCGCAAGGCGACTTTGCACACGCGCTTGCAGTTGTGGCTCGCCGGCGTGGCAGTGCAACACGGTGAAGGGCACGCCCAGGGCCTGCGCCACGGCATGCATGTGGGCGCGATCGCTCTGGCGCAGGAAGGCGGCATCGACGATCACCGGGTAGCCGGCCTGCAGCACCGCGCGTGCCCGCTCGGCCAGGTGCTCAAAGGTGCGCTGCGAGGCCTCGGGCGTGTAGATATCGGCGCCTCGGGCAGCCGAGTCGGCCAGTGGCGCCAGGCCATGCAGGCGCTTGCGCTCCACGTCCGAGCGCAGGCGCACGGCGCCGGCCTGGGCCAACAGGGCAGCGGCGACGGTGGATTTGCCCGAACCCGACAGACCATGGGTAATGAGCAAGCGCGGCTGCAGGGGCTGGGCCAGCGCCTCGACGCAGGCCAGGTAATCGGGCCCGCACGCCAGCGCCCCACCCTGCTCGGCGCGCAGCCGCGCCGCCAGCGCGCGCACCAGGGCGCGGTAGATTTCGTAGGGGCGCAGCACGGCCAGTGCTGCGTAGTCGCCGGTTTCGCTCAGGTAGGCATCCAGAAAGCGCCAGGCCAGATCGGAACGGCCGTGGGCATGCAGGTCCATGGTGAGAAACGCGGCGTCTGCCAGGGTGTCGATCCAGCGGAGGGCCGGACTGAACTCGATGCAGTCAAAGGCGGTGAGCACGCCCTCCAGCCGCACCAGGTTGCCCAGGTGCAGGTCGCCATGGCCCTCGCGCACATGGCCGCCCGCCTGGCGCTGTGCCCACCATCCTTCCAGCCCGGCAAACGCCGGGCGCAGCGCCTGCAGCCGGGGCGCATCGGCACCGTCCAGCAGCGTTGCCAGGGTTTCGAATACATCGCCAATGGTCTGCTGCACCTGGGCGGCGCTGCCCCACGCACCACCGGCAGCCGCCACCGGGCAAGCCGCATGAAAGTGCGCAAGCTGCCTGGCAAAACGCTCCAGCTCGGCCGCGTGCAACGCGCCACTGCGCACCAGGGCATCGGCCTCGCTGCCGCTGGGGAAACGGTGCATGTGCACCACCCAGTCGATGGCACCGTCTGCCGCTTCGTTCGGCGCGCCCAGGCGCGGCGCCTGCACGCTGCCCAGCACCGGCAGCACCTCCAGGTACAGCGATGGCGCCAGCCGCCGGTTCAGGCGCAGCTCTTCTTCACAAAAATGGCGGCGCGCGGCCACGCTGCTGAAATCGGCAAAGGGCAGCCGCACCGGCCTCTTGAGCTTGTAGGCATGCGCGGGCGTGAGCAGGATGTGCGAAATATGGGTCTGCACATGCGCCACGGGCAGGCCATCGCGCTGCTGGAGCATCGGCACCAGGCCGCTCAGCAAAGCGTCGTCCGCATGGTTCACAAGGCTCAAATCGGCTCCAAACGCTTTCCAGGCCAGCGCGGAAAGCTATCAAGACAATGAATTTACCGAGCACAAAGCCTGCAACGGTGCCTCCCCTATTGCAAGCGGCCGTGGCGCAAGCATGCGCCAGCCGGCTGCAGGTTTCCAGGCGGCTTGTGGCGCCGCCCGGTCCCAAACTCCTCAGGCCTTGGCGCCCTTCATGGCGGCCAGGTAGGGCGCGAGGCGTTTGGCCATCTCGTCGCCCAGTGCCTGCAGGCCGCTCATGGGGCGCACCATGACTTCAAAGTCCACGATCTTGCCTTCCTCGTCGAAGCGGATCTGGTCGATGCCCTTGAGCTCCTTGCCGTTCACCTTGGCAGAGAACTCCAGGATGGCGCTCATGCCGTCTTCGCTGGTGTAGGTGCGGTGGTAGGTGAAGTCCTCAAACACCTTGACCACCGTGCCCAGGATGAGCTGCACTGCCTGCGCGCTGGGGTACGGGGTGTGCGCCATGGGCGAGCGGAACACGGCCTTCCTGTGCAGGATGCTGGGCAGCTCGCTCAGGTCGCCCGCGGCCACCATGGCGTGCCAGGCTTTCAGGCTGGCCTGCACGGCGGCCGGGGCCTGGTGGCTTGCGCCGGGTGTGGCCTGCGCGGCGGCGGGTGCCGGGCTCAGGTCCATGCGCAGCGCCAGCTCGGTGCCCTGCTTGATGGCGCGCTTGGCGTCCAGCTCGGCCGCCTTGTCGGCGCC
>MEDL01000009.1 GCA_001724785.1 Acidovorax sp. SCN 68-22
GCCTGCTGGACATCGGAAAACGCCGTGATGCGGCCTTCGGCCAGCGCCTCCAGGGCCGCCCGCGCCTCCTGCCAGCGCGCTGCCATGGCTTGGTGCTCGCCGTGCAGGCGTGCCACGGCATCGCGCAGCGCCGCATCGCTGCTGCCTTGCAGCAGCGGAAACACATGCTTTTCCTCGTCCTCGTGGTGCAGCGGCGCGGCGATGTCGAAGTAGCGCAGCACGTCGCGCGCCGCCGCCATGGCCGAAGCGTCGCAGCCGGTGTCCAGCAGGTACCGGCACAGGCGCTCCTGCAAACCGAGCGTGCGCTGCACGCGCTCGTGGCAGGCACGCAGCATCTCGAACGGCGTATCGAAGCCCACGGCTTGCCCACCAAAGCCCGGCAAGGGGGTGCCGCGCGCCATGTCAGCCGATCCGCACCGCGTGGCCGCTGCGGTCAAAGGGAATGAGGCCGGAATGCGCGCCGCGCTTGATTGCGTCGACCATGCGCGAGAGTGGCGCCTCGGCGTCTTCGCTGGTCGGCGCGCGGTTCAGGGTGCCCGACAGCGCGGCGGCGAACACCAGCGCCCACTTCTGGCCGAACTGCGCGGCTTCCTGCGCCAGCGCATCGAAGGAGGCCAGCTCGTCCGGCGCCTTGTCCACGCACATCTGCGGCACCAGCGCGCCGCCTTCGCCACGCTCGAAACGCGCGCGCTGGGCGGGCGTGGCGTCGTCCGGTAGTTCCACGCCGGCAAAAACGAACAACAGGCGCTGGGGCTCGGCCTGCGCACGCGCAGCCTGCAGCAGGTCGTCAAAACGGGAAATTTCCATACGGGTTCCAGGAGACAAAGATAGGGATGCGTCAGGGCGTTTGCAGCACGGCGCAGTAGTCGGCCGGTGCCGGCCGGGTGCGGGCGCGCTTGGCGGACAGCACGCTGCCGATGTTCACGAAGCACAGCGCCTGCTGCCCCGGGCCGAGGCCAAAAAGCCGGCGCAGCACCTCCGACCCGAGCGCCTTGCCGCTCGTCAGCGCGGAACCGAAGCCCAGGGCCGTGGCCATGAGCAGCAGGTTCTGCACCGCGCAGCCGGCCGAGAGGATGCGTTCGGCCGGCTCGATTTCCGGGTCGCCGCCGGCCAGGTCCACCACGACCAGAAGCAGCAGGGGCGAGCGGAAAGCTTTCTCGCGGGCCTGCTCCACCTGCTCGGGTGTGGCCGAGGCGTCGCGCGCCAGCAGGGCCTGGCCAAACGCCTCGGCGAGCGCGGCGCGGGCGCCCTGCGGCACCTCGATCAGCCGCCAGGGCAGGAGTTGGCCGTGGTCGGGCGCGTGCGCCGCGGCGGCGAGGATCTGCGCGCGCTGCTCGGCGCTGGGCGCGGGCTCGCCCAGGCGTTTGGGCAAGATGGTCTGGCGCGCCTGCATCAAGGCAGCGGCAAAGGCCGCGCATTCCTGGCCGGACACCAGCGCTGCGGGGGTCGCGTGCTCGCTCATGCCGCCATTGTCACCCCGGGCGCCCGTCGGCCCGGCGCCGCCCGAACCAGGAACCGAGCCGCAATGCCCACACGGCACTGACGCCGGCCCAGAGCAGCGCCGCCGCCGCCAGCAGCCCCGGTGCCGTGGCACCGCCCAAGGCCGCCGCCAAACGCAGCACGGTGGCCAGTTGCCACGCCAGGAACAAGGCCCACAGCAGCCGGTCCGCCACCTGCGCGCGGCCGCTGTGCCCGCAGGACACGCGCGTCACCATGGCCAGCATGAGCGTTCCCAGGCATCCCATGCCGAGGGCGTGCAGCGCCGCAAGCCGGGCCCCGGGCAGCACGCCGGCGAGCGCCGCGCCACTGGCCAGGCCATGCAGCAAGAAGGCCAGTCCAAGCCAGACAAACCCCAGGTAAAACATGCGCAGCAAGCGGTTGCGCAGGCTTTGCCGCTGCGCCCAGCCCCAGGCACGCCAGAGGAGCAGAGTGCCGCAGGCCAGTTCCAGCGCCGCGCGCAGGCCGATCCAGCCGCCGGCCCACGGCACATCGCCAGCGCTCAGCGCATCGACCCACACCGCCAGAACCTCGAAACCCACCGCAGCGACCAGCACCCCCAACCCACCCCAGGGATGGTCCCCGTGCGGGCCGGGGGGTGAAAAGAAAGGCAGCATGCGGTGCGCCACGGTGACGAAGACCAGCACGGCAAAGCCCCACAAGGCCGTCAGCACAAAGTGGCGCGCCCATCCCCATTCGCCCAGCCAGGTGCAGGCCGCCAGCCCCGCGACGCAGCAGCCGCCGACGACGAACGCCAGGCCAACGAGGCGTGCGTGCAACTGGTCGGCGGCGCGGCTCTGCGCGAGCAGGCGCCAGAACAGCACGGTGATCCAGGCCATCCCGGCGCATGCACCCGTGGCGCCTGCGCCGGCCGCCACGCGGCTCTGCGGCGCGCCCAACAGCCAGGCCAGCCATCCCGCCGCCAGCAGCAGCAAGGGCGCACGCAGGGCGCTGACGGGCCAGGGCGCGACCTGCAGCCACTTGGGCCCGGCGGTAAACAGAAAACCCGAGAAAAAAAGCGGGAAGAACCCGCACACCATCAGTGCCGCGTGCACCACCGCGGGCGGCACGGCGCCGGCAACCGGTGCCGCCTGCACCAGGCGACCGAGTTGCACGCCCGCCCACCACCACGCCGAGCCGGCCAGCAGCGCCAGCGCGAGGAAGAAGGCCAGCCGGTGGGGCGCCAGCAGCAGGTGGCGCAGGCGCCAACGAAGATCGGGCGCGGCCGGCTTAGGTGCGGCCGGCTTAGGCGCGGCCGGCTTAGGCGCGGCCGGCTTAGGTGCGGCCGGCTCAGGTGCGGCCGAGAAAGGGGACATCGGCTTGGCAGGGCCAGGCCCGGCGGCCATGCGGCGTGAAGGTTAGCCGCAAGAACCCAAGTGCCCGCACTGGGTACAGTAGTCGCACCCGTCCTTGCGGATCATGGCGTGGGCACCGCACTCACTGCATTTCTTGCCCGCCATGACCGGGGGCACGGTGGCTGCGACCAAGCCTTCGCTGGCCACGGCAAGGTCTTCCCCGGGCAGGGGCCGGGCACGGCGCGCGAGGATGTTCTGAATCGCGTACGCAATGGCCGCCACTTCCGAGTCGTGCCACATCGGCACGTGCGTGCCGTCCGCCTTCTGGTGGGTGCCCAGGCGCACTGGGCCACGGTCCCAGGCGACCTTGCGCATGTCGCTGAGCGCGCGTTCCAGGAAACCGCCGCGTGCCGCCAGCGACAAGAGGCGCATGCTGGACGTGACCCATTGCTGCGATTCGCCGCTCTGGCCGACGGGCATGAAGAACTCGATGGCACGGTCGATCAGGCCACCGGTCTCGGGATCGGGCACGGGGAGGAAAGAGACGACCAGATACAGGCGCTTCTGCCCTTCTTGCGTCCAGTAGTCCACCTTCTCGGCGACGGCCGACAGCGCCCCCTTGGGCCGGCTTTCAATCACCGTGCGCATGGGGTCGGCGGGGGCAGCGGGCGCTGGCTGTTCGGCGCTGGCCGGGGCGGCGTGGGTTTCCAGCACCGAGCCGAGGATGCTGTTGGGTCGGTAGGTGGCCAGGCCCTTGAGCTTGGCGCGCCAGGCCTGCAGGTACAGGCCCTTGAAATCTTCGTAGGGGTAGTCGGCCGGGATGTTGACGGTCTTGGAAATCGCGGTGTCCACGAAGGGCTGCACCGTCTTCATCATGGCGATATGGCCTTCGGCCGACATTTCCAGCGCCGAGACGAAATAGTCCGGCAGCTGGTTGACGTCGCCGCCCAACTCGCGGTACAGCCGCCACGCGTGGTCCTCGACCGCATACTCGGCCATGGAGCCATCGGCCTCGCGCTTCCTGCGCTTGTACATCCAGGAAAAGGGCGGCTCGATGCCGTTGGAGGCGTTGTCGGCGAAGGCCAGGCTCACCGTGCCCGTAGGGGCGATCGACAACAGGTGGCTGTTGCGGATGCCGTGCTTGCGGATGCGCGCCTTGATGGAATCGGGCAGCCGGCTGGCGAAGGTGCCATCGGCGAGGTAGCCGTCGGCCTGGAATTTGGGGAAGGCGCCCTTTTCAATGGCCAGGTCGACCGAAGCCGAATAGGCCGCATCGCGCATGTGCTGGGCGATGCGGGCGGCCATGGCGCGGCCCTCTTCCTTGTCGTAGCGCACGCACAGCATGGCCAGCGTGTTTCCCATGCCGGTGAAACCGACGCCGATGCGTCGCTTGGCGTGGGCTTCGTCGCGCTGCTGCGGCAGCGGCCAGAAGGTGACGTCGAGCACGTTGTCGAGCGCGCGCACCTGCAGCGCGACGGATTTCTCGAACGCGGCGAAATCAAAGGCGGGCACACCGTCGAAACCGAAGGGATGGCGCACGAAGCGCGTCAGGATGATGGGCCCCAGATCGCAGCAGCCGTAAGAAGGCAGGGGCTGCTCGCCACACGGGTTGGTGGCGTTGATGTCTTCGCAGTAATGCAGGTTGTTGTCGGTGTTGATCTGGTCGAGGAACAGGATGCCCGGCTCGGCGAAATCGTAGGTGGACTGCATGATGGTGTCCCACAGCTCGCGCGCCGGCAGGCTGCGGTACACCCATTTGCCGTCTGCGCGCTGGTACGCGCCGTCCTTCATCACCGCCGCACCGGGCCGCGCCTTGTGCACCAGCTCCCAGGGCTGGTCGGCTTGCACAGCCTCCACGAAGGCATCGCTCACGCCGACCGACACGTTGAAGTTGTTCCAGCGACCAGGCGTGCGCTTGGCGGTGATGAAATCCATCACGTCCGGGTGATCGATGCGCAGCACGCCCATCTGTGCGCCGCGGCGCGCACCGGCACTCTCCACGGTGGAGCACGACTGGTCGAAAACGTTGATGTAGCTGCACGGGCCCGAGGCCATGGAGTGCGTTCCCTTGACCTCGGCGCCGCGCGGGCGGATACGCGAAAAATCGTAGCCGACGCCGCCACCGCGGCGCATGGTTTCGGCAGCCTCGCGCAGGGCCTCGTAGATGCCTGGGAAGCCCTCGTCGTCCACGCCCTGGATGCAGTCGCCGACCGGTTGCACGAAACAGTTGATCAGCGTGGCCTGGATGTCGGTGCCGGCGGCGCTCATGATGCGGCCCGCGCCGATCGCGCCGGCATGCATGTTGGCCAGGAACAGCGCCTCGTACTTCTCGCGCTCCCCTTCGACCTCGACGGACGCCAGGGCACGGGCCACACGGCGGAACAGGTCTTCGGCGCTGGATTCCCCCGGTTTGAGATACTTTTCCTGCAACACATCAAGGCTGATGGGTTGTGTGGCCGTGACATCCTGCGCGCGACCCAGGTCTTCTCTCTTCATGGTGGATATCCGTAGGTGGTGGAAATGCGGGCGCCGCAGCGCCCGAGAGGTGTTCGCCTCAACGAATGTTGGGGCGAACCGGACGGGCAAGTTTAGCCCTTTCAGCCCGTTTCGGCAGAGCCGGAGCTGGCCGGGATTGTGCTAAGCGAACCCCCGAAAAACGCCCAAAAGCAAGCCTGGCTTGCACTTGGAGCGCAATGCTGGCGAAACACTTTCTTTCAAAATCCGCAGGCCCTAAGGGTTTTCCTCGGTAAGCACCTGGCCGTCGTGTTCCACGTAGGGGTGGTAGGGGCCGGTGCCGCTGTGCCGGGCCACGGAAGCGGCGACGAAGTTGCCGCTCTGAACATCAAAGACATGCACCTCGCCGTCTTCGATGACGTAGTGCCAGCCATGCAGCGTGATGCCCCCCTCCTCCACGCGGCGGCGCACCATGGGGTAGTCCATCAGGCGCTCGAGCTGCAACACGACGGCGCGTTGCTCGGTGCGGCGCAGCGCAGCAGGCGTGGGCACCACCGGGAGCGCTGCGAGCCGCCCCAGGTCGAGCCAGCGCCGCAGGTTGTTCGCCTCGGCCGGCACTTCCTCATACAACGCCTTGATGGCGCCGCAATGGCTGTGCCCGCACACCACGATGCGACTGACGTGCAGGCTCAGCACGGCGAACTCGATGGCGGCGGCCGTGCCATGGTGGCCATACGAGCCGTCGTAGGGCGGCACAAAGGCGCCGACGTTGCGCACCAGGAACAATTCGCCGGGCCCGGCCCCCGTCAGCAGGTACGGCACCAGCCGCGAATCGGAGCAGCCGATAAACAGCGTGGTCGGGTGCTGACCGTCCTCGATGAGCGACTGGAACTGCTCGCGGTACTGCGGGAACGCGTCGCGGTTGAAGCTGCGCAGGCGGTCCAGCAGGTCGTCATCGGGCATGGTCGCTACTGGACCAAGGGCGAGTCCGCGCCGTCCATGTCCACGCCTTCCATGTGCGCGGCGCCCGCCAGCACTTGCAGATACTGGCGCAGGGCATTGACCCAGGTTTGCTGGCGCAGGCTTTGTGCCGCCGCGCTCCGGACGACTTCGAAGGCGGGGCGCTCGCCCGCCTCGCGGCCCACGACCTCCACCACGTGCAGACCAAAACGGCTGTGCACCAGCCGGGCCAGCACGCCGATCTCGGTGGCGCCGAATACCTCCCGCGCGAATTCCGCAGCGCAGTCGGCGCGCGTGAGCCAGCCGAGGTCGCCGCCACTGGCGCCGCTCGGGCAATTCGACCATTGCCGCGCCGCCGCCGCGAACGCAGCCCCGCCGTCGTCGGCGCAGCGCAGTTCGATCAGCAAGGCCTCGGCGCGCAGGCGCAGCAGCTTGACATCCACCCCGGGCGTCACGGCAAAGAGCACATGGCGCAGATGCACGCGCTCACCGTGCCCGAAGGCCGCCGGATGCGCGTCGTAATAGCGGCGGCAGGCTTCTTCCGACGGTTCCTCAATGTGCAACTGCTGTTCCAGCAACCGCTCAATGGCCAGGGACGCCGCCTCGCTGGTACTCCCGTCGGTCTGCGGCGTATCCATGCCGTCCAGCAGGCCCGCCTTTTGCGCTTCCTGGCGCAGCAGCTCGGTGCAGGCGCGCTGGCGCAGCGCCTGGGCGTCCAACGCCGCACCCACCGGGTGCAGCGCAACGCCGTTGACACGCGCGACCTTCGCCGGCATCGGAGCGCCGGAAATGCGCTCTCCCGCCGGGGGCGCATCGATCGACTTCGCAATGGCGTCGTAGGCCGCCTGTTGCGCGTCGCTCAGCACCGCACCGCTGCTCGCCGCAGCACCACCGCAGCCACAGCTGCCAGATCCACATCCACTCATGTCGTACTCCTGGAACCGTTCAGACGCGGCGGGCGGGCTGGTTGTGGCCTGCGGGCACATTGAGCTTGCGCGAGCGCACCAGCTGGTACGGACGCAGCACGTAGCCCAGGCTGGCGAAACCGCTCCAGACGTGCACCAGGCGGGTGAACGGGAAGACCAGGAACACCGTCATGCCGAGCAGCATGTGCGCCTTGAACACCCAGCCGCTGTCGGCCAGGAGTTCGACGCCGCCGGTACGGAAGGTGACCACGCGCTGGCCCCAATCGGCCAGCTTCATCATCATCGAGCCGTCCAGGTGCTGGGCCGACAGCGGAATGGTCGCCAGCCCGAGCGCGAGTTGCAGCCAGAAGATCACCAGAATCACGATGTCGCTGGTGCGCGAAGTGGCCCGGATGCGCGCGTCCGTCATACGGCGCACGATCAGCAGCGTCACGCCGATGATCGCCATCACGCCGGCGATGCCACCGAGCGTCATGGCGACCACCTGCTTGGTGCCGGCGGTGAAAAACGGCCCGTACCACGCATGCGGCGTGAGCATGCCCACGAAATGCCCGAAGAAGAGAAACAGCACGCCGACATGGAACAGGTTGCTCGCCCAGCGCAGGTTGCCGGTGCGCAGCATCTGGGACGAATCGCTTTTCCAGGTGTACTGGTCACGGTCGAAACGGATCCAGCTGCCGACAAAAAACACCGTCAGGCAGACGTAGGGGTAGATACCGAACAGGAGGGTATCGATCCAGGCGCTCATAGTCATAGGGAGGCTCCTTCGGATGCACGGGGATGGCGGACGAAATGCAGCGGCTGGGCGCCGTCGGGCCGTGCCTGCCCCTGGCTGCTGCAGCCGGCGAACGCTTCGGGCTCGGCCCAGGTTTCGTCGATTTCTGGTTCTTCGGGGAGCACAACCGCCTGCACCCGCTGGCCCGAGACTTCGAGCACGGCGGCGATCACGCTGGCGTAGGGGTTGCCCTGGGCCAGCAGTGCGCTGAACACCAGCGTGAGGATGTGCGCCATTTCGGCCAGGAACTCCCTGGCCACTTCGGGCGGCTGCGTGGAGGCGAATTCCAGCACCACCGACAGGTGGTCGGGCAACTCGGGCGCGCCAAATTGCAGGCCCGCGCGTTCGTAGGTCTGCAGCAGGTCGATGAGCGCCGGGCCGCGGTCGCGCGAATCACCGTGGACATGCTCGAACAGGTGCAGGGAGGTCTGGCGGCCGCGGTCGAAGGTTTCGACGTAGCGCGCCTCGGCGTCCATCGGGTCCTGGGCGGCGAGCTGGTGGCACAGCGCCTGCAGTTCGCGCAGACGTTCCGGCTTGAGCGCATGCTCCACGGCCAGTGCGTCGGCCAGCTGGGGCAGCACGGCGCGCAGGTCCGCGTCGGGGTAGCCGATCAGCCGGCCCAGCGCGCGCAGTGTCAGGCGCAGGGAAGCGGGGGTCTTGTTGAACATGCTGGAGCTCCTCAGACCATGGCCTTGATGGGAATGGTGCGCGGTTTCTTGCCGCCAAAGATGCTGACCTCGCTGGAGCCGTCCGAGCAACCGTTGCCGAACGAGAAGCCGCAGCCGCCGCGCACGTCAAAGGCGTTCTCGGCGTATTCGCGGTGCGTCGTCGGGATGACGAAGCGGTCCTCGTAGTTCGCAATCGCCATGTAGCGGTACATGTCCTCGGCCTCGTCGAGGGTGAGACCGGCCTGGCGCAGCACGGCCAGGTTCTGTCGCTGGTCCACATGCTTTTCACGCTGGTAGGCGCGCATGGCCAGCATGCGCTCGAGCGCGCGCACGACGGGGGCAGTGTCGCCGGCGGTCAGCAGGTTGGCCAGGTACTGCACGGGGATGCGCAGTTGCGACACGTCCGGGATCTCGCCGTTCGCGCCCACATGGCCGGCGTTGGCCGCGGCGGTGATGGGCGAGAGCGGGGGCACGTACCAGACCATGGGCAGCGTGCGGTACTCGGGGTGCAGCGGCAGCGCCACCTTCCATTCCACGGCCATCTTGTAGACCGGGCTGTTGCGCGCCGCGTCCATCCAGTTGTCAGGGATGCCGTCGATACGCGCCTGTCGAATGACTTCGGGGTCGTTGGGGTCAAGGAAGATGTCGAGCTGTGCCTGGTACAGATCGCGGTCACGCTCCACGCTCGCCGCTTCCTGGATGCGGTCGGCGTCGTACAGCAGCACGCCCAGGTAGCGGATGCGGCCCACGCAGGTTTCCGAGCACACCGTCGGCTGGCCGGCTTCGATGCGCGGGTAGCAGAAGATGCACTTCTCGGCCTTGCCGCTTTGCCAGTTGTAGTAGATCTTCTTGTAGGGGCAGCCGGAGATGCACATGCGCCAGCCGCGGCATTTGTCCTGGTCGATCAGCACGATGCCGTCTTCCTCGCGCTTGTAGATCGAGCCCGAGGGGCAGGACGCGACGCAGGTCGGGTTCAGGCAGTGCTCGCACAGGCGCGGCAGGTACATCATGAAGGTGTTCTCGAACTGCCCGTAGATGTCCTTTTGCACCTCGTCGAAGTTCTTGTCGGCGCTGCGCTTGGAAAACTCGCCACCGAGGATTTCCTCCCAGTTCGGGCCCCACTCGATCTTCTCCATGCGCTGGCCGGTGATCAGGCTGCGCGGGCGCGCCGTCGGCGGTGCCTTCATCTCGGGCGCCGACTGCAGGTGGTCGTAGTCGAAGGTGAAAGGCTCGTAGTAGTCGTCGATCTGCGGCAGGTTGGGGTTGGCGAAGATGCGCATCAGCAGCTTCCACTTGCCTCCCTGGCGCGGAACGATGGACCCATCGGCCAGGCGGCTCCAGCCGCCGTTCCATTTGTCCTGGTTTTCCCACTCCTTGGGGTAGCCGATGCCGGGCTTGGTTTCGACGTTGTTGAACCAGGCGTATTCCACGCCCGGCCGACTGGTCCAGACGTTCTTGCAGGTGACGGAACAGGTGTGGCAGCCGATGCACTTGTCCAGGTTCAGCACCATGCCGATTTGTGCGCGAATTTTCATCGTGTTCTCCTGACCGTTAAGCGTGCGCAGGGGCTGCGGCGTCTGCGGGCTCGTCCATCCAGTCCACGCGGTTCATCTTGCGCACCAGCACGAATTCGTCGCGGTTCGTTCCGATGGTTCCGTAGTAGTTGAAGCCGTAGCTCAATTGGGCGTAGCCGCCGATCATGTGCGTGGGCTTCAGGACCACGCGTGTCACGGAGTTGTGGATGCCGCCGCGTGTGCCCGTGATTTCCGAGCCCGGCGTGTTCACGATCTTTTCCTGCGCGTGGTACATGAGCACCATGCCCTGGTTCACGCGCTGGCTGACCACCGCGCGCGCCGCGATCGCGCCGTTCGCATTGAACAGCTCGACCCAGTCGTTGTCGACGATGCCGCCGCGCGCCGCGTCTTCTTCCGACAGCCAGATGATCGGGCCGCCCCGGCTCAGGGTCAGCATGATCAGGTTGTCGGTATAGGTCGAGTGGATGCCCCACTTCTGGTGCGGCGTGATGAAGTTCAGCGCAATCTCGGGATTGCCGTTGGACTTGAGGCCCTGCACCTCGTGCAAGGCCTTGAGGTTCACCGGCGGCCGGTAGCTCATGAAGCCTTCACCGAAGTCGCGCATCCACGGGTGGTCCATGTAGAACTGCTGGCGCCCGGTGAGCGTGCGCCACGGGATCAATTCGTGCACGTTGGTGTAGCCCGCGTTGTAGCTGACCTTTTCGCTCTCCAGCCCCGACCAGGTCGGCGAGCTGATGATCTTGCGCGGCTGCGCCTGGATGTCGCGGAAGCGGATCTTTTCGTCTTCGCGGTGCAGCGCCAGGTGCACGTGGTCGCGCCCGGTCTGCTTGCCGAGGGCTTCCCAGGCCTTGCAGGCCACGTGCCCGTTGGTTTCCGGCGCCAGCATCATCACGACTTCCGTCGCGTCGATGTCGGTCACGATGCGCGGCATGCCCTTGGTGACGCCCTCCTCACGCACCCGGCCGTTCAGGTCGCCCAGCTGGCCGACCTCGGTCTGCGTGTTCCAGCCGATGCCCTTGCCGCCGTTGCCCGCCTTGTCCATCAGCGGGCCGAGCGCGGTGAAGCGCTTGTAGAGGTTGGGGTAGTCGCGCTCGACCACCGTCACCTGCTGCGCCGTCTTGCCGGGAATGAGGTCCACCTCGCCCTTCTTCCAGTCGCGCACGCCGAAGGGCTGGGCCATTTCGCCGGCCGTGTCGTGCATGATGGGCGTGAGCACCACTTCCTTCTCGACGCCCAGGTGGCCGACGCTCACCGCGCTCACCGCCTTGGCGAACCCCTTGTAGATTTCCCAGTCGCTGCGCGCCTCCCAGGCCGGGTCCACGGCCGTGGACAGCGGGTGGATGAAGGGGTGCATGTCGCTGGTGTTGAGGTCGTTCTTCTCGTACCAGGTGGCGGTGGGCAGCACGATGTCCGAATACAGGCAGGTCGTGCTCATGCGGAAGTCCAGCGTCACCAGCAGGTCGAGCTTGCCTTCCGGCGCCTGGGTGTGCCAGCGCACTTCCTCGGGCTTGGCGTCGCCCGCACCAAGGTCCTTGCCCTGCACGCCGTGGTCGGTGCCCAGCAGGTGCTTGAGGAAGTACTCGTGCCCCTTGCCCGACGAGCCGATGATGTTGGAGCGCCAGACGAACATGTTGCGCGGCCAGTTGACCGGGTTGTCCGGGTCCTCGCAGCTCATCTTGAGCGTGCCGTCCTTCAGCGCCTTGGCGACGTAGTCCTTGGCGTCCATGCCGGCAGCCTGGGCGTCCTTGAACACCTGCAGCGAATTCGTCTCCAGCTGCGGCGCCGTCGGCAGCCAGCCCATGCGCTCGGCGCGCACGTTGTAGTCGATCATCGAACCACTGTGGCGCGAGCGGTCGGCCAGGGGCGAGAGGATTTCGTCCACGCCCAATTTCTCATAGCGCCACTGGTCGGTGTGCGCGTAGAAGAAGCTGGTGCTGTTCATCTGGCGCGGCGGGCGGATCCAGTCGAGCGCGAACGCCAGCGCCGTCCAGCCGGTCTGCGGGCGCAGTTTTTCCTGGCCCACGTAGTGCGCCCAGCCGCCACCGCTTTGTCCGATGCAGCCGCACAGCATCAGCATGTTGATGATGCCGCGGTAGTTCATGTCGCAGTGGTACCAGTGGTTCATGGCCGCGCCGATGATGACCATGGACTTGCCGTGCGTCTTGTCGGCGTTGTCGGCGAACTGGCGCGCAATGGTGATGATCTGCTCGCGCGGCACGCCGGTGATTGGCTCTTGCCAGGCCGGGGTGTAGGGCGCGTTGGCGTCGTAGCCGCCGTCTTCCCCTTCGCCGTCGAGCCCGCGGTTCACGCCGTAGTTGCCGGCCAGCAGGTCGAACACCGTGGCCACCATGACCTCCCCGGACACCCCATCGCCGTCCAGCGCCAGGCGCGTGACGGGCACGCGGCGCACCATGACGTCGCCGCCCGCCTGAGCATTCGCCGTGAAGTGCGGGTTTTCGGCGCCACCGAAATAGGGGAAGGCGACGTCGGTGATTTCATGCGCCTGCGCGCCGTCCTCGATCACCGAGAGCTTGAGCTTGACGTCGTTGGCGGTGCGCGCGTCCTTGTCCTCCAGGTTCCACTTGCCCAGGTCCGGCCGGTCGTCGCTGCCCCAGCGGAACCCGATGGACCCGTTGGGCAAGGCGACATTGCCGTCCGGGCCGTAGGCCACGGTCTTCCAGTCGGGATTGTTGGTTTGCTCCAGGTGGCCGGGGAAGTCGCTCGCGCGCACGTAGCGGTCGGGCACCATGGCCGTGCGGCCGTCCGCCAGTGTGGTCTCCTTGAGTACCACCAGGAGCGGCAGGTCGGTGTAGCGGCGCGCGTAGTCGTCGAAATACGCCGAGCGCTTGTCGAAGTAGAACTCCTTCAAGATGACGTGTCCCATGGCCATGGCCACCGCTGCGTCGGTCCCCTGCTTGGGGTGCATCCACAGGTCGCCGAGCTTGGCCACCTCGGAGTAGTCGGGCGTCACGGACACCACCTTGGCGCCCTTGTAGCGCACCTCGGTCAGGAAGTGGGCGTCCGGTGTGCGCGTCTGCGGCACATTCGAACCCCAGGCCATGATGAAGGTGGAGTTGTACCAGTCGGCCGACTCCGGCACGTCGGTCTGCTCACCCCAGACCTGCGGGCTGCTGGGCGGCAGGTCGCAGTACCAGTCGTAGAAGCTCATGCACACGCCGCCGAGCAGGCTCAGGTAGCGGCTGCCAGCGGCATAGCTGATCATGCTCATCGCCGGGATGGGCGAGAAGCCGATGATGCGGTCCGGCCCATGCTTCTTGATGGTGTAGACGTTGGCAGCGGCGATCATCTGGTTGACTTCGTCCCAGGTGCTGCGCACGAAGCCGCCCAGGCCGCGCTGCTTCTGCCATTCGCGCCGCGCCGCATCGTTCTCCACGATCGCGGCCCAGGCCTCCACCGGCCCCTTGGCCACCGCCATGGCGGCGCGCCAGTGCTTGAGCAGGCGGCCGCGCACCAGGGGGTACTTCACGCGGTTGGCCGAATACAGGTACCAGCTGTAGCTCGCGCCGCGCGAGCAGCCGCGCGGCTCGTGGTTGGGCAGGTCGGGGCGCGTGCGCGGGTAGTCGGTCTGCTGCGTTTCCCAGGTGACGATGCCGCCCTTGACGTACACCTTCCACGAGCACGACCCCGTGCAGTTCACCCCGTGCGTCGAGCGCACGATCTTGTCGTGTGCCCAGCGGTCGCGGTAGGCGTCTTCCCAGGTGCGATCTTCGCCATTGGTCTGGCCGTGGCCGTTGGAAAATTCCTCGCGCGGTTGCGCGAAGTAGGTCAAGCGGTCGAGAAAATGGCTCATCGATGGCTCCTTTGTTGTATTCGGGGGGGAAGCGGGGTTCAGCAGGGCATTTCGGCGTTCTTGCGCGCGTAGTACCACCACGTGAGCACGATGCACAGCGCGTAGAAAACGCTGAAGATCCACAGCGCGGCTTCCGGCCCGCCCGTCAGGGCGATGGAACTGCCGTAGCTCTTGGGGATGAAGAAGCCGCCGTAGGCCGCAAAGGCGGCCGTGAAGCCGAGCGTCGCGGCGCCCAGGGTATTGCCTTCCTTGGTGGCCGCGGCCACGGCGGCGGCGTTGTGGCTGTCCACGCCGCGCATGGCTTCGGTCAGGAAGATCACCGGAATCATGCGGAAGGTCGAGCCGTTGCCGATCCCCGTCGTGAGGAACAGCACCAGGAAGCAGACGAAGAAGCCGGCGAAGCTGCCGCCCGCGCCGTTGCTCGGCAAGAAATGGATCACCCCCAGCACGGCGATCGCCATGACGATGAAGTTCCACAGCGTGACGCGCGCCCCGCCCAGCTTGTCGGCCAGCCAGCCGCCAAACGGCCGCACCACCGCGCCGACCAGCGGCCCGAGCCAGGCATAGGCCAGCGGGTTGACGCCGGGGAACTGGTTCTTGATGAGCAGCGGAAAGCCGGCCGCGTAGCCGATGAAGGAGCCGAACGTACCCAGGTACAGCACGCACATCAGCCAGTTGTGCTTGCGCCGGAAGATCGCTGCCTGCGTGGCGAACGAGGCCTTGGCGTCGGCGATGTCGTTCATGCCGAACCAGGCGGCGACGGAAGCCAGCGCGATCCATGGCACCCAGATGAAGGCGGCGTTCTGCGTCCACACCTGCACCGTGTTGCCATTCTTGACGACGCTCTGCGGATCGCCGCCGAAGATGCCGAAGATGCCGGCCGTCACCACCAGCGGGCTGAGGAACTGCACCACCGACACGCCCAGGTTGCCCAGGCCCGCGTTCACGCCCAGCGCCGAGCCCTTGCGCTCCTTCGGGAAGAAGAAGCTGATGTTGGCCATGCTGGAGCTGAAGTTGCCCCCGCCCAGGCCGCACAGCAGCGCCAGGATGAGCATCGTCGGGTAGCTGGTCGTGTTGTCCTGCACGGCGTAGCCGATGCCGATGGCCGGAATCAGGAGCGACGCGGTGGAAATGGCCGTCCAGCGGCGCCCGCCGAACACCGGCACCATGAACGAATAGAAGATGCGCAGGGTGGCGCCCGAGAGCGCCGGTGCGGCCGCCAGCCAGAACAGCTGGTTGGTGGAGTATTTGAAGCCCAGGCCGGGCAGGCTCACGGCCACCACGCTCCAGACCTGCCAGATGGCAAACGCCAGGAACAGTGCCGGAACCGAGATCCAGAGGTTGAGCTTGGCCACGGCCTCGCCCTCGCGCTCCCAGAAGCTTCTGTCCTCCGGGGTCCATAAGTGCAGCGTACCGCCGCGGCGTGCGCCGGGCAGGGAACGGGTGGCCGACATGGTGGTGTCCTTTGTTGGGTATCAGGCCGCTGCGCGGGCCTGGGGCGAAGGGGTGGTGCCGAGCAGGTTGGTGCGCCGCACTTCGGTGAAGTACATCCAGATCAGCGATACCCAGACCACGCCGTACATCAGCATGAAGGCGCTGGAGCGGATGCCGGTGAGGTCCATCAGCGCGCCGAACAGGATGGGCAGAATGAAGCCGCCCAGGCCGCCGGCCAGGCCAACGATGCCGCTGATGGCGCCGATGTTGCCGGGGTAGTCGTCGCTGATGTACTTGAAGACGCTCGCCTTGCCGAAGGCCCAGGCGATGCCGAGCAGGAACATCAGGCCGGTGAACAGGTAGACGTTCAGCCCGATGTGGAAGGTCGCGGGGCCGTTGACGGTCTGGATGGTGAAATCGGTCTGTGGGTAGGAGAGCAGGAACAGGCAGATCCAGCTCACCCACATCACCCACCAGGTCACGCTGTGGGCGCCGTATTTGTCGCTGAGGATCCCGCCGATGGCGCGCAGCACGCCGCCGGGCAGCGAGAAGCACGCCGCCAGCAGGGCCGCCACGCGGATGTCGAGGCCGAACTCGCCGACGTAGTACTGCACCATCCACAACGACAGCGCCACGTAGCCGCCGAACACGATGCTGTAGTACTGGCAGTACTTGAGCACCTTGGGGTCCTTGAGCGCCTTGAGCTGGTCGACGAACTTCACGTTGCTCGGCACCAGGTGCGCCGGGTCGCTGTAGCTGAACATCCAGAACAGCACCAGCGTGCCGAGCATGATGGCTGCGTACACCTGCGGCACCATGGTCCAGCCGAACGCCACCACCAGCACCGGCGCGACGAACTTGTTCACCGCCGCGCCCGAATTGCCAGCGCCATAGACGCCCATGGCCGTGCCCTGGCGGCTCTTGGGGAACCAGCGCGCCACGTAGGGCGTGCCGACCGAGAACGACCCGCCGGCCAGACCGACGAACAGGCCGATGGTGAGGAAGTGCCAGTACTGCGTGGCGTAGCCCATCAGCCAGATGGCGGGAACGGTGGCGGCCATCACGGCGGCCATGACGATGCGCCCGCCGAAGCGGTCGGTCCAGATGCCGAGCGGAACGCGCACCAGCGAACCGGTCAGCACCGGCATGGCCATGAGGAGGCCGAACTGCGTCGAGTTCAGGTCGAGCATCTTCTTGATCGGGATGCCGATCACGCCGAACATCATCCAGACCATGAAACAGACGGTGAAGGCGAAGGTGCTGACGATCAGCACCGACCAGGCCTGGCGCGTGCGCTCAGGGCTGTCGCCGGGGGGCAGGGGTTGGGAGGCCATTGCGCTCTTTCTCTCTCTTTGCGTATGGCCTGTATCGTCCGGTTTCAGGGCGCCGGTGCCCATCCCTCTCAAGGACATGCGCGGCGCGGCAGAAGGAGTAGGTCCGCACGCCAGTCCTCGTCCGAAAGAACTACTCCCCGCACCCGGGCGCCCACGGCATTGCCGGCGAAATTTCAAGCAAAATTGGCCTCTAGCGCTTATCCACAAAGCGCTGGTAGCTCTATTTTTTATAGTATTCGGCTGCTGCGCCGGGCGGCCCCGGGGGTTATTCGGCGCGCTGGCGGTCGGAGGCGTAGACCGCCGCCTGCACGCGCGAGCTCAGGCCGAGCTTGCGCAGGATGTGCTGCACGTGGATCTTCACCGTGGTTTCGGCGATGGAGAGCTGGCGCGCGATCTCCTTGTTGCTCGCGCCGCGGGCGATCTCGCGCAGCACGTCCTCCTCGCGCGGGGAGAGCACCGGCGCGGCCGGTGCAGCGCCGCCGGGTTGCAGCGGCGCGGGGGCCGGCGCCTCCGGCACGGGCGGCCCGCCCTGCGCCTGGAAGGCGGCCACCAGCTTGCCCATCAGTTCCGGGCTGACCACCGGCTCGCCGGCGGCGGCGGCGCGTATGGCATCGGCCAGCAGGTCGCCGTCGATGGTCTTGAGCAGATAGCCGTGCGCCCCGTTGCGCAGTGCGGCGGCCAGGTCGTGCGCATCCTCGCTGACCGTGAGCATGAGCACGTGGCTGGCCGGCGCGGCTCGGCGCAGGCTTCCCACCGCGTCCACGCCGGCCACGCCGGGCAGGTGGTTGTCGAGCAGGATCACGTCGGGCTGCAGGCCGGGCACCAGGCGCAGCGCCTCGCCGGCGTCGCCCGCCTCGCCCACCACCTGCAGGCCCTCGTCCTGCGACAGCAGGGCCACCAGGCCGCGGCGAAACAGCGTGTGGTCGTCCACCACGAAGACGGAGATCGGCCGGTGGATCACGGCGCGCTCCAGGCCGGCAGGTCGCGCGGCGGCGCCGGGTTGGCGGCGCCGGCATCGGCCGGGGGCAGCTCGATGACCACGGTGGTGCCAGCGCCGGGCGCGGAGCGGATGTCCACGCGCGCGCCTATGCCCTGCGCGCGCTCGCGCACGATGCCCAGGCCCACATGCAGCGACGCGTGCGCCGCCGCAGCGCCCGTGTCGAAGCCCACGCCGTCGTCCTGCACCTCGAAACGCCAGCAGGGGTGGCGCTGCACGCGCACATCGACGCGCGCCGCGCCGGCGTGCTTGCGCACGTTGGACAGCGCCTCCTGCACCATGTGCAGCACCTGGATCTGCACGTCGGGCGCGAGCGGCAGGCCGTGGCCCTCCATGGCGAGGTGCGCGGCAATGCCCGTCTGGTGGCCGAACTTGGACAGCGTGGTGCGCAGCGCCTCCTCGATGTCCTCCTCGTTCGCCCGCGTGCGAAAGTGCACCAGCAGCTCGCGCACGTCGGCGTAGCACTCGCGCACGCCCACGTCGAGCTCGGCCATGCTGCGGTCGCGCGCGGCGTCGTTGCCCTTCTTCACCGCATCGCGCAGCAACTGCGTCTGGATCTTCAGGAAAGCGAGCGACTGGGCGATCGAGTCGTGCAGCTCGCGCGCGATCAGGCTGCGCTCGTCCGACACCGCCGCCTCGCGCTCCAGCGCCGCAGCGCGCAGGCCCTCCATGGAGCTCGCCAGGTGGCGCACCATGGCGTCGAGCAGTTCGCGCATTTCCTCGGACACGCCGGCGTCGCTGCGGAAGAACAGGTTGAGCTCGCCGAGCACGCGCTGGTGCTGGGCGATGGGAATCGCCACCACCAGGCGGTAGCCCGCCTCGTGGCAGTGCGGCAATTCCATCTGCATGTCGGGAACGATGGGGATGACGCGCATGCGCGCCTGGCCATAGCTCTGGCCGCACAGGCAGTTGCCGGCGTTCAGGCAGTGCTCTTCCTGCGCCATGGTCTCGGGCATGCCGTCGGCGGCGAGCATCACGTAGCGCTCGTTGCCCTCGTCGGACCAGCGGATGGCGGCCGCATCCGCGCCGGCGACCTGGCGCACCTGCCGCACGAAGCCACTCGCCAGGGCCTGCAGGCTGCCCGCCTGCGCCGCCTGCGCGCTGACTTCGTACAGCGCGGCCAGGCGCTGGTTCTTGATTTCCACGCTGGCGGTCTTCTCGCGCACCTTGCGCTCCAGGTCGGTGTGCGAGGTCTGCAGGGCATGCACCATCAGGTTGAAGCCGGCCGCGAGCTGACCGAACTCGTCGTCGCTGTCCACGGGCAGCCGCGTGCCGAGCTCGCCCTGGCGCACCCGCTCGAGCGCCTGCTGCATGCGCGCGACCGGGTTCAGCACCACCAGGTAGAGCATCACCACGGCGCCGAACGCGACAAAGACGGCCACGCCCATGAGGAACAGTTGCAGCACGTGCAGCGCCGCCGTCCAGCGCGCGATCTGCACCTCGATGGCATCGACGAAAGCGTTCATCACCGCGGTCAGCGCATCGGCACGCGCCAGCAGCTCGGGGCCGGGCGCCGCCTCGGGCAGCAGCCACTGCGCACGCACCTCGGCCCACTGGGCGCGCACCTGCGCGAAGCGTGCGCGCGTGTCGGCACTCCAGGGAACGAACAGCGGGTGCGCGGGGTCGCCGGTCTCCAGCAGCTGCAGGCTGGCGTCCATCTTCTCGATGCGCTGGAGCAGCTCGCCGCGCGGTCCGCTTTCCACGGCCAGCGCCATGCGCATGGTGTTCATGCGCAAGCGCCCGGCCTCGTTCACGGCGGCGGCGCCACCTTCGAGCTTCCAGGTGACCCACAGCGTCACGCCGATGGAGGTCAGCGTGAACAACAAGAACCCCAGCCCCATGGCCAGCAGCTTGGTGGTGAGCGTGGCGCGCGTGCGCATGGCGGGCAGTGTAAGGGAGCCATTCGCCGCCAGAGCGCCACAATGCGTGGCCATGACCGCTGCCTGCTTCCCGACTCCGGCGACCACCCGCCGCCTGCTCGCCCTCACGGTGCTGCTGCTGGCCGGCTGCGCAGCGCCCGCGCGCCTGCCGCCCGCCTGGCCGGGCAGCCTGGCGCAGCTGCTGCCGGCCGACGTGCTGCTGCTGGGCGAGCAGCACGACGCTCCGGCCCACCAGGTCATGGAGCGCGCCGCCGTGCAGTGGCTCGCCGCCTCGGGGCACCTGTCTGCGCTGGTGATTGAAATGGCGGATGCCGGCCGCAGCACGGCGGGTCTGGCGCCGGGCGCGGGCGCCGCCGAGGTGCGCGCCGCCCTCGGCTGGGATGAGCGTCTCTGGCCCTGGGAGCGCTACGCCGGCGTGGTGCTGGCCGCCGTGCGCGCCGGCGTTCCGGTGCTCGGCGGCAACCTGCCGCGCGCCGCCATGCGCGGCGCCATGCAGGACACCGCGCTCGATGCCGCGCTCACCCCCGGCGCCCACGCCGCCCAGCTGCACGCCGTGCGCGAAGGCCACTGCGGGCTGCTGCCCGAGGCGCAGCTGCCCGGCATGGTGCGTATCCAGATCGCACGCGACCAGAGCATGGCGCGCACCGTGGCCGCCGCGCCGCGCGCGCCGGGGCGGGTGGTGCTGCTGGTGGCGGGCGGGGGCCACGTGCTGCGCAGCCGTGGCGTGCCCGTGCATTTGCCCAAAAATTTGAGGCAAAAAGTGGTTCTAGCGCATGCGGGAGTAGGCGATGCAGCTATTGATACAGAAGCAGACATGCGCGCTGCCACCGCCGCCCTGCCGGCGCACGACGCCTGCGCCCCGCTGCGCGCGCAGGCCGCCGCGCGCGAATAAGCCGCCCCCCCCCGCAGGAAAGGGTGCGAAAGCGCTATATATTGCGCCTGTCGGTATTCGCCCGCTGGCTCAGCGGGGGGATTGAAAAGGGAATCCGGTGCAAACCCGGAACTGCCCCGCAGCGGTAAGTGGAAGCGACCGGCCTCAACAGCACTGGACCCCAGCGTCCGGGAAGCGAGGCCCAGTAGGTGGAGTTCGGCCCCGCGCCCGAGCTCCGTGCCACGAGTCCGAAGACCTGCCGGCACACCGTCGCGAACGCGGCGGTGCGGGTGACGTCTTCCGCGGGGAAGTGCGTCGCGGGCCGGGCCGCCATGGCTTGGCTGCGCGCCATCCTCCACTACGTCCCCACCGGTCCTGCGCGAGGGAGCAGGTGATTGGTCTGCAAGCCGCCAACACTGCGGCGGCTTGCCCTGTGGGATGCCTCCGTGCTGGAACTCATCATCAAACGCGACGGCCATGTGGAGCCGTTCACTCCCTATAAGCTCAACCAATGGGGCCAATGGGCCGCGCAGACCCTGGGCGATGCCGTGGACTGGCCCTCGGCGGTGCTCGAAACCGTCTCATCAATGTCCTCTACTGCGACTTCACGCGAGCTGCAGCAGCAGCTCATTCGAACCTGTCTGGACTTCGATACCTGGTCCTACAACCGCATGGCCGGGCGGCTGTATGCAACGCTGATCCGCAAGGACCTGTACCGCAACCAGCGTCCCACGGTGCTGGCGCTGCACCGCAAGCTCCAGCAGCTGGGGTTCATGGAGATGCTGGACTATTCCGAGTCCGAGTACGCGGTGATCCAGGAGTGGATAGACCACGAGCGCGACTTCGAATATGCGCACTATCAGTTGCACACCCATCTCACCAAGTACGCCATCGCCGACCGGGTGCAGGGCGTGTATTACGAATCGCCCCAGTTCATCTATATGCGCATGGCGATGGCGCTCGCCGTGGATCAGCCGCGCGAGCGCCGCATGCAAGACGTGCAACGTTTCTACGAGCATCTGTCCAAGAACCGCATCAACGCACCCACGCCCAACCACGTCAACCTGGGCACGCCGCTGCGGGGCTACGCCAGTTGCTGCCTGTATACGGTGGCGGACAACGCGCGCTCGATTGCCGTGGGCAACCACATCGCCAACACCATGACCTACATGAGCGCCGGTATCGGCGCGCACATGGCCACGCGCTCGGTCAACGATCCGGTGCGCGGCGGTGTGATCCGCCACCAGGGCAAGCTTCCCTATTACCGCGCCCTGGTCGCCGAAGTGAAGTCCAACCTGCAAAACGGGCGCGGCGGTGCATGCACGACGTACTTTCCCGTCTTCGACCCGGAGGTGGATACGCTCTTGCGGCTGAAGAACCCCATGTCCACCGAGGACAAAAAGATTCGCGGCATGGATTACTCCTGGGGCGGCAACCGCTTCTTCGCGCGCAAGGTGGCCAGGAACGAGGAGATCTTCCTCTTCAACTGCCACACCGCGCCCGACCTGCACGCCGCGCTGTACAGCGGCGACGAGGCCGAGTTCGAGCGGCTGTACGCCCGCTACGAGGCCGACGAAAACTTCGAGAAAAAATGGGTGAGCGCGCGCGAGTTGCTCATCACGGCCAGCAACGAGTGGAATGAAACGGGCCGAGTCTATGAGCACAACATCTCGGAGATGAACCGCCACACCCCGTTCAAGGACACGATTTACAGCTCCAATCTGTGCGCCGAGATCGCCCTGCCCACCGCCGCCTACAACCACATCACGGAGCTCTACGCCGAGGAAGACATCTCGTTTGTGGAGGTGCAATTCATCGACGGCACGCGCCGCGAAGTCCCGGGCAAGGCGCAAGTGCACACCCAGCGCGGCATGGTCTGGCCCGATGACCTGCAGGCGGGGGACGCGCTCGATGGCTTGCCAATCGAGGTGGTGCTGCGCCGCTCCGCGCCTGAGGTCGCGACCTGCAATCTGGCCGGCATCGTCGTCTCCAACGTCGAATCCGAAAGCCAGTACGCCGAGGTGGCCTACTACGCGCTGCTCATGATCGACAAGTGCATTCATCTGGCGCACTACGAGCTGCCCCAGGTGGGCGTGACCTCGCGCAAGCGCCTGAATGCCGGCGTGGGCATTCTTGGCCTGGCGCATTTGATGGCGAAAAACGGCAAGCGCTACACCGACCAGGAAGGCAAGCAGTTCATTCACGAAGTGGCCGAGCGCCACTACTACCATCTGGCGCGCGCCAGCTTGAAACTCGGCAAAGAGCTGGGCAATGCGCCCTGGATGCACAAGACGCGCTGGCCCGAGGGTTGGCTGCCCACGGACACCTGCAACCCGCACGTTGACAAGATCGCGCCTTTCACGCTGCGTTACGACTGGGAAGCGCTACGCCGCGATATCGTGGCCAACGGCGGCATTCGCAATTCGGTGCTGGTGGCGCACATGCCCACCGAAACATCGGCCAATGCGTCGGGTACCACCAACGGCCTTTACCCGGTGCGCGAGCTCACGCTCATCAAGACCGATAACCAGCGCGTGAACTACTGGGCCGCTCCCGACAGCGACACGCTGGCCGGGCAGTACCAGTCGGCCTGGGACATTCCTGCACGCGACATGACCGAGCTCTATGCCATCGTGCAGAAGTGGACCGACCAAGGAATCTCGGCGGACTTCTACCGCCGGGTGATCGGTGACGCCTCCATCGCCACCACCGAGCTGATCGAGGACTACCTCTACCGCGTCAAGCTGGGCCTGAAGTCCAAGTACTACATGAACCAGAAGACCTCCAACGGCATGAAGGCGGTGGCCGATCTGACGGCCGTGGCCATGCCCGCGGCCGAAGCGGCAGTCAGTGCCGATACGACCGACAGCGATTGCGAAGCCTGCACCCTCTGATCCCCAACCGATTGCGACCATGACCGATACCGTCTTCAACTACGACAAGACCGACTACCAAAAGCCCTCGCTGCTGCTGGGCCAGCGCCCCGGGCTGTTCGATACCGTCAATCGCCACTACCCCGAGATCTGGAAGCTGTACAAGGCGCAGAAATCGCTCGACTGGGACGAGAACGAGTTCGACTACTCCTCCTGCAATGCCGAGTTCAAGTCCTGCTCGCGCGCCACCTACGACATGATGATCAAGACCCTGGCCTGGCAGTGGGAGGCCGACTCGGTGGCTTCGCGCGCCATCGCCCCGGTGCTCGCGCCCTTCATCACGTCCAGCGAACTTTGGGCCGCTTGGCAACGCATCTCCGACAACGAGGTGGTGCACGCCGCCACCTACTCCGAGATCGTGCGCAATTCGTTCGACGACCCCAGCGTCATCCTGGATGAGATCCTGCGTGTTCAGGAAGCACACGACCGCCTGAGCGAAGTGGCGCGCGCCTTTGCGGTCGGCTACGAGGCCTCGCACAAATATGCGATCGGCCAGTTACCCAATGACCAAGCCACCTACAACGCGGTGTTCATGACCATCGTGGCGCTACTGTGCATGGAACGCATCCAGTTCATGGCGAGCTTTGCCATTACCTTTGCCATTTGCGACACGGGCCTGTTCCAGCCCATTGGCAAAGCGATCCAGAAAATTGCACAGGACGAGCTTGAAATCCACGTCGAGCTCGATCGCGCCGTATTGCAGAACGAACTCGCAACCGAGCGTGGACAAGTCGCCTTGGCCCAATGCCATGGCCAGATCGAAAAAATGATCGAGGAAGTGGTGGACAGCGAGCTACGCTGGATCGACTATCTTTTTTCCGAAGGACGGGAACTCGTCGGCATGAACGCCGAGCGCCTATCCGCCTGGACGCTGTACTGCGCCAAGGACGTGTATCAGCTGCTGGGATTGGGCACCGGCAAATACCAGCTGCCCGCGCACAACCCGCTCAAGTTCATGGAGAAGTGGCTCAACATCTCCAAGACCCAGGCCTCGCCGCAGGAGCAGGACATTGCCGCCTACAAGGTCGGCGTGCTGCGCCGAACGGACGAGCACCAGATTTTCGACGCCGACTTCTGATCTCCCCTTTTTTTCCCACCATTCCCACCGAGAGCACCGCATGGAAATCATCATCTACGGCAAGGAGGGCTGCACCCAATGCGACAAGGCCCGCATGCTGTGCCAGATTGGATCGCTGGCGTTCGACTACCGCATCGTGGGCGCGGACATCAGCGTGCCCGCGTTGCAAGCCAAGGTGGGCCAGCCGGTACGCAGCCTGCCGCAGATCTTCATTCGCCGGGGCGAAGGCGATACCTACGTGGGCGGATACGAGGCGTTGCGCACCCACCTGCGCCAGCCGGTTGCCTGAAAATCCGGCGCTCGTCCCGCGCCGGTGCGCGGCTCCGGCGCGTCATGCCGCCGACCGCGCGCGCAGCAGCGCCTCGAACTCCTCGGCGGGCACCGGGCGGCTGCGCAGGTAGCCCTGGTAGTGGTCGCAGCCGCGCTGGCGCAGGAAATCGAGTTGCGCCTGGGTTTCCACGCCTTCGGCCAGCACCGACAAACCCATGCTGTGCCCCATGGCGATGATGGCCGAGCAGATCGCCATGTCGTCGGCGTTCAGCGGGATATCGCGCACGAAACCCTGGTCGATCTTGAGCACGTCGATCGGAAAACGCTTGATGTGCGCCAGCGAGGAATACCCGGTGCCGAAATCGTCCACCGCCAGGCGCAGCCCGAGGTCGCCGAGGCGGGTGAGCAGCGCCAGCGCCTGCTCGGGGCGCTCGGCCATGGCGCTCTCGGTGATTTCCAGCTCCAGGCTGTTGGCCGGAAAACCGCTTTGCGCCAGTGCACGGGATACGTCCTCGACCAGGTCGCCGAGCTGGAACTGGCGCGGCGAGACGTTCACCGCCACGGTCAGCGGCGCCAGTCCCGCGCTGCGCCAGTGCTGCCCCTGGCGGCACGCTTCTTCCAGCACCCATTGCCCGAGCGGCGCGATCAGCCCCGAGGACTCGGCCACCGGGATGAAGCGCGCCGGCGACACCAGCCCTTCCTCCGGGTCCTGCCAGCGCAGCAGGGCCTCGGCGCCGACGATGCGCCCGCTCGCGATGTCCACCTGCGGCTGGTAGTACAGCCGCAGTTCGCCTTGCGCGAGCGCGCGGCGCAGGCGCGCCTCCATCGCCAGGCGCTCGCGCGCCGCCTGGGTCATGCCTTCCTCGTAAAAGCACCAGGCGCCGCGCCCGAGCGCCTTGGCGCCGTAGACGGCCGAGTGCGCGCCCTGCAGCAGCGCCTGGCTGGAATCGACGTGGTCCGGGAACATGCAGATGCCGACGCTGGTGCCCACCACGACTTCAATGCCTTCGGGCGTGCGCCAGGGGCGCGCGGCAGCGGCCATGAGGTGGCGTGCCACGGCGGCGGCGCCGTCGGCGTGTCGCAGGTTGCGCGCGACGACGGCGATCTCGTCGCCCGCCAGGCGGCCGATGAGGTCGCCCGGGCGCAGCGCGTGCTGCACCTGCGCGGCGATGTGGCGCAGCACGGCGTCGCCGACGTTGTAGCCGTAGCTGTCGTTGACTTCCTTGAAGCGGTCCAGGTTGAGCTGCAGCACGGCGAAGCGCTCGCCGCTGGCCAGCGCCCGCTGGCGGATCGCCTCCAGCTGGCGGCCGAACGCGGCGCGGTTCGCCAGGCCGGTGAGCGGGTCGTGCCCGGCGAGGAATTCCATCTGCCGCTCGCGCGCCTTGATCTGCGACTGGTCGGTGAACATGCAGACGTAGTGCGTGACGCTGCCGCTCGCGTCCCGCACCGCGCTCATGGCCACCTGCTCGGGGAACACGTCGCCGTTCTTGCGCTTGTTCCAGATCTCGCCCTGCCACTGACCGGTGTGCACCATTTGCTCCCACAGGCGCGCATAGAACGCGCCGTCGTGGCGGCCGGACTGGAACATGCGCGGGTTGCGCCCCAGCATCTCGGCCTCGGAATAGCCCAGGATGCTTTGCGCCGCTGCATTCGCCGAGCGGATGGTGCCCTGCGCGTCGGTCACGATCACGCCCTGGGCGGCGTTGTCGACGACGGCCTTGGCCAGGCGCTGGCCTTCTTCGGCGCGGTACACGCTGCTCAGGTCGGTCAAGAGGCCGGTGAAGCGCAGCGGCACGCCCTGCGCGTCCACCTGGCAGTGGCCGCGCGCCTCGAACCAGCGCAACTGGCCGTCGAAGCAGCGCAGGGTGAACGTCTCCACCAGCGGTTCGCCCGTGGCGACGGCGTGGCGGACCGCCGCGACGACGCGCCGCCGCTCGGCGGCACCGATGCGCGGGAACAGGTGCAGGTCGCGCGCCAGTTCGTCGCCTTCGTAGCCCAGGAGCTTGCCAAAACCGGGCGAGAAGCGGAACGCGCGGTCGCGCGCGTCCCAGTCCCAGACGCCGCTGGCGCTGCCTTCGAGCGCCAGGCGCAGGCGCGCCTCGCTGCGTTCGAGCGCGGCGCGCGCCCGCACCGTCTCGCTCATGTCCTGCAGCACCACCAGGAGCGAGGACACCTCGCCGCCCTCCCCCTCCGGAATGGCCGACATGGTGCACAGCACCGGCAGCGCCTCATGGCCGTCCGGCCGCAGGCAGCGGCGCTCGGCGACGTAGTGGTCGATCTCGCCGATCAGCAGCCGACCGAGCTGCCCGGCGGCCCAGCGCGGTTCGTCGGCCGGCACCAGCTGGCGGAAATCCATGCCTTGGACATCGCGCCAGGACAGGCCCAGCATGTCCAGCAGGCGCGGATTGGCCCACAGCACGCGCCCGTCGAGCGCCACGCGCGCGATGCCGGCGCTGGTATGGCGCACCACCTGGGTGAATTCGCGCTCGCGCACGCCGCGCTGGCGTTCGGCGGTGTACATGCGCCGCACCAGCCAGAACGCGAGCACGGCGGTGAGCGCCACGTAGGCCCACCCTTTCCAGAGCTGCCACCGGGCCAGGGCCTGGGCGTCCGGCACCAGGGCGACAAGCAATTCGTCGCCGACAAATACCCAGGCCACGCCCAAGGCCAGGTACAGGGCCGCTGCCAGCCCTGGCGTCAGCACCCACTTGCGACGAAACCACCGCACCGTTTCCATATTCTTCCTGCAACGCGGCCCGCAAAGGCTGCTGCGACAATTCGCAACTATGACCCCAACCTACGTCCTGACACTCTCCTGCCCCGACCGCCTGGGGCTGGTGCACGCCCTCTCGGGCTTCCTGCTGGAACACGGCGGCAACATCGAGGAAGCCGCGCAATTCAACGACCCGGCCACCGGCCTGTTCTTCATGCGCGTGCAGTTTGCCTGCAGCGCGCACAGCCACGCCGAACTCAAGACCCGCCTGCAGCATTTTGCCGAGCCGCACCAGATGCGCTGGAGCCTGCACGCCACGCACGAGCCCATGCGCACCGCCATCCTCGTCAGCCGCGAAGGCCACTGCCTCAACGACCTGCTGTTTCGCTGGAAGTCCGGCCTGCTCGGCATCGACATCCGCGCCATCATCAGCAACCACCGCGACTTCTACCAGCTGGCCGCCAGCTACAACATCCCTTTCCACCACATTCCGGTGACCAGCGCGACCAAGGCCCAGGCCGAGGCGCGCCAACTGGAGATCATCGACGCCGAAGACGCCGAACTGGTGGTGCTGGCGCGCTACATGCAGGTGCTCTCCAACGGCATGTGCCAGCACCTGGCCGGCCGCGCCATCAACATCCACCACAGTTTCCTGCCCAGCTTCAAGGGCGCCAAGCCCTATTACCAGGCGCACGACCGGGGCGTCAAGCTCATCGGGGCCACGGCGCACTACGTCACCGCCGATCTGGACGAAGGCCCGATCATCGAACAAGATGTTACACGCGCCGACCACACCGATACCGTGGAAGACCTGACGGCACGCGGCCGCGACACCGAAAGCCAGGTGCTGGCCCGCGCCGTCAAGTGGCACAGCGAGCACCGCGTGCTGCAAAACGGCCACAAGACGGTGGTGTTCCGATAGTCCGGGGAGGGAAACCCATGTCCGCTGCGCCCCCACCCGAGCCGCCGCCGGGCCGCCCCAAGGCGGCGAGCGCCCCCTGGGGGGGCAGCGACGGCACGCCAGTGCGGAGCGTGGGGGCCCCATCCCAGCCGCCGGGCCGCCCCAAGGCGGCGAGCGCCCCGTTGGAGAGCGCGGGCGCCAATTCGCTCAGGCGCATCCCCCCGATCCAGTGCCTGGTGACGTTCGAGGCGCTCGCGCGCCTGCGCAGCGTGACGCTGACGGCCGACGAGCTGTGCGTCACGCCCAGCGCCGTCAGCCACCGCGTCAAGCAGCTGGAGCAGATCATCGGCACGCGGCTTTTCGGCCGGGCGGATTTCTCCCTCACCACCGACGGCATCGCCTACCTGGCGCACGTGCGCGAGGGGCTGGGTGCACTGCAGCGCTTCCCCGGCGTGGCGGGTACGCCGGGCAAGCGGCGCCTCAAGCTGGCGGTGACACCGACCTTCGCCCGCGTCATCCTGATTCCCCGGCTGCACCATTTCCGGGAGGCCTATCCGGAGATCGACCTGGCGCTGCAAATTTCGATTCCCTTGCTGGACGTGGTCGCCGAGGACGCCGACCTGGTGGTGCGCTTCGGCAGCGGCCACTACGCCGACATGGAGCACAGTGAGATCGCGCGCGACGTGGTGACGCCGCTGGCTTCGCCCGCCTGGCTGCGCGAGCACGGGCCCTTCGAGCGGCCGGACGAGCTCGACCCGGCGCTGCTGCTGCGCAGCCCGCTCGAACCCTGGCGCAGCTGGTTCAGCGCCGCCGGCCTGCCCTGGCAGGAGCCCGAGGGCGGCTCGCAATTCAACGACGTGGGCCTGATGTGCGACGCCGCCGCCGCGGGCCTGGGTGTGGCGCTGGTGCGCCTCAAGCTCGGCGCGCCGTGGATGGAAAACGGCACCCTGGTGCGCCTGTTCGACCTCGACGCGCAAAGCCCGCACGCGCACTACCTGTGCTGGCGCACTGGCGCGATGGACCGCTGGGAGTGCGCGGCCTTTGCCGACTGGCTGCACAAGAGCCTGGGCTGAAATTTAAAGAGAAATTGGCCTCTAGCGCTTATCCGCAGATCGTTTCTAGCTATTTTTTTGATAGCTTTATTCGCGGATGTGCAGCGCAATTCACGGCGCCCTGCAAGAAAACTCACACCGGTGCCGGCGCCCCTGGCTACAGTGTGCGCATGACCGCCGCCAGCACCGCTCCCACCGCACCCCGCCCCACCCCCGACGCGCCGCCGCCGGCCGCGCCCCTGCCGGAGCGCGCGGCGCGCCAGCGCGAAGTCGTGGCCGCGCTCGCCGCCCTCCTGCCGGCGCACAGCCTGCTCTGGACCGCCGAGGACACGACGCCCTACGAATGCGACGGGCTCACCGCCTACCGCCAGCGCCCGCTCGCGGTCTGCCTGCCCGAGACCGAGGAGGAAGTGCAGGCCGTGCTGCGCACCTGCCACCGCCTGCAGGTCCCCGTGGTGGCGCGCGGCGCCGGCACCGGCCTGTCGGGCGGCGCCATGCCGCACGGCCTGGGCGTCACGCTCTCGCTCGCACGCTTCAACCGCATCCTCGAGCTGGACCCGCGTGCGCGCACCGCGCGCGTGCAGTGCGGCGTGCGCAACCTGGCCATCAGCGAGGCGGCCGCGCCCCACGGCCTGTACTACGCGCCCGACCCGAGCAGCCAGATCGCCTGCACCATCGGCGGCAACATCGCCGAGAATTCGGGCGGCGTGCACTGCCTGAAATACGGCCTGACGGTGCACAACGTGCTGGCGGTGCGCGGCTTCACCGTGCAGGGCGAACCGGTGCAGTTCGGCAGCGGCGCGCTCGACGGCCCCGGCTACGACCTGCTGGCCGCCGTGATCGGCAGCGAAGGCATGCTCGCCGTGGCCATCGAGGCCACCGTCAAGCTCGTGCCCAAGCCGCAACTGGCGCGCTGCATCATGGCCAGCTTCGACGACGTGCGCAAAGCCGGCGACGCGGTGGCCGCCGTCATCGCGGCCGGCATCATCCCCGCCGGGCTGGAAATGATGGACAAGCCCATGACCGCCGCCGTGGAGGACTTTGTGCACGCCGGCTACGACCTCACGGCCGAGGCGATATTGCTGTGCGAGAGCGACGGCACGCCGGAGGAGGTGGAGGAAGAGATCGCCCGCATGAGCGAAGTGCTCAGCCACGCCGGCGCCACGGCGCTGGCGGTGAGCCAGAACGAGGCCGAGCGCATGCGTTTCTGGAGCGGGCGCAAGAACGCCTTCCCCGCCAGCGGCCGCATCAGCCCCGACTACATGTGCATGGATTCGACCATTCCCAGGAAGCGCCTGGCCGACATCCTGCTGGCCATCCAGGACATGGAGAAGAAGTACGGCCTGCGCTGCTGCAACGTGTTCCATGCGGGCGACGGCAACCTGCACCCGCTGATCCTGTTCGATGCCAACGACGCCGACCAGCTGCACCGCGCCGAGCAGTTCGGCGCCGACATCATGAAGACCAGCGTGGCCTTCGGCGGCGCCATCACCGGCGAGCACGGCGTGGGCGTGGAAAAGCTCGCCAGCATGCGCGAACAGTTCACCGACGCAGAGCTGGAGCAGATGGAGCGCCTCAAGCGCGCTTTCGACCCGCTGGGCCTGTTCAACCCCGGCAAGGTCATCCCCACGCCCAACCGCTGCGGGGACATGGGGATGATGAAAACCCTGGCCGGCAGCCTTCCACGCGCCTGAGGCAGCACGCCATGCAGGCGCTCCAGGGCCTGGCCATCCTGCTCACGCTGCAGTCGGCGGGGGAAGCCCTGTCGCGCCTCCTGCAACTGCCTTACCCCGGCCCGGTGATCGGCATGGTGCTGCTGCTGGGCGCGCTGCGCTGGCAGGCCGTGCAGGTGCGCGTGCAAACCGTCGCCAGCTTTCTGCTGGACCACCTCTCCCTGCTGTTCGTACCCGTCGGCGTGGGTGTGGTCACCCAGTTCGGCCTGGTGGCGGAGCACGGCCTGCGGCTGCTGGTGGTCATCGTGGTGTCCACCTGGATCGGCCTGGCCGTAACCGCGCTGGTGCTGCGGCGTCTGATGAAGTCGACCTCCCCATGACCGACTTCGTGCAGCTCTGGGTCTACCTGGCCTCCACGCCGCTGTTCGGCCTCAACGCGACGCTGGTGGTGTACCTGCTCGCCCTGGGTTTCTACACCCGCATGCGCCAGGCGCCCTGGGCCAATCCGGTGCTGTGGTCCCTGGTGGTGCTCGGCGCGGGGCTGCACGCCACGGGCACGGCCTACCCCACCTACTTCGCCGGGGCGCAGTTCATCCACTTTCTGCTCGGCCCGGCCGTGGTGGCGCTGGCCTGGCCGCTGTGGCTGCGGCGCGCCGAGCTGCGCGCGCGCTGGGGCCGCTTCACGCTCGCGGCGGTGGCGGGCGGGGCGGCCGCCGCCGGCAGCGCCGTGGGGCTGGCCTGGGCGCTGGGACTGCCGTCGGAGGTCATGTTGTCGCTGGCGCCCAAGTCCGTCACTGCGCCGGTGGCCATGGGCATTGCCGACAAGCTGGGCGGCAGTCCGTCGCTGGCCGCCGTGTTCGCGGTGGTGACGGGCCTGGTGGGTGCGCTGAGCGCCAAGCCGCTGTTCGCGCTGCTCGGCATCGGCAAGGACGCCACCGGCTGGATGGCGCGCGGCTTCGCCCTGGGCACCGCCGCCCACGGCATCGGCGCCGCGCGCGCCCTGCAGGTGCATCCCGACGCCGGCGCCTGGGCCGCCTTGGCCCTGGGCCTGCAGGTGGTGACGGCGGCGCTGCTGATCCCGCTGGCCGCGCGCTGGTTCTGATCAGGCCTGCGTCGCCAGCCAGTCGCGCAGCAACTGCAGGGCGTCCGAGCCTGGACGGTGCTGCGGCTGCACGAACCAGTAGCCCTGCGTGCCGGGCAGTTCCTGCGGGTGCGCCTGCACCAGCCGCCCGGCATCGAGCCCCTCCTGCGCCAGCAGCCGCGGCACCAGGCCCACGCCCAAACCGGCGGCTGCCGCTGCCATGACCATGGAGAACAGCTCGTGGCGCGGCCCGCGCGAGGCGTGCAGCGTGTAGTGCCAGCCGCGCGCGGCGTACCAGTCGCGCCAGGCGTTGGCGCGCGAGGCCAGCGTGAGGTGCGGGCAATGCAGCCAGGCGGCCTCGTCGTGCAGCGCGTGGGCGGCGGCGTACTGCGGGCTGCACACGGGCACGCAAGGGCCTTCGGGCACCACCATGCAGCCCTGGGTGTCGGGCCAGAGCCGGTCGCCGTAGTAAATGGCGGCGTCGAAGCCGCTTTCGTCAAACGCAAAGGCCTCGGAGCGCACCGACAGGTTGAGCGTGATGCGCGGGTGCAGCGCCGCAAACTGCGGCAGGCGCGGAATGAGCCACTGCGTGCAGAAGGTGGACACCACCGCCAGGTGCAGCACATAGCCCTCTTCGCGGCCCACGCGGATTTCCTGCGTGTCGCGCTCGATCTGCTCCAGGTGCAGGCGGATGCGCGCGGCGTAGCTGCGGCCGGTGTCGGTCAGCAGCAGGCGGCGGCGCGTGCGCAGGAACAGCGTCACGCCCAGGCGCGCTTCGAGCGCCGCCACATGGCGGCTCACCGCGCTGGGGGTGAGCGCCAGCTCCTCGGCCGCACGCGAAAAGCTCTGCAGCCGCGCCGATGCCTCGAAGGCCTGCAGTACCCCGAGGCTGGGGATGTCCTTGCGCATGTGCGGAGCGCTCCTTCATGTTCGTAAAACTCAACAACCATGGAGGATAAAGCAGTTGTTGCGTGCACTGAACGCAATTACCATGCAAGCCATGCCCTGCGGACTGCCGCCAGGGCCTTTTCTTTGTTACACCTTTCTGGCCTTCCATGACCGCTTCCTCCCGCACCCTTTTCGACACCGTTCTGCAGCAACTGGGCCTGGACCTGGCCCCCTGGCAAGGCCAGGGACTGAGCGTACGTGCACCACGCGACGGCGCCGTGTATGCCCAGCTCGCCAGCCACACCAGCGCGCAGGCCCAGGCGCTCATCGAGGGCGCGCACGCCGCCTTCCTGCAGTGGGGCGCCACGCCCGCGCCCGTGCGCGGCGAACTGGTGCGCCGCCTGGGCCAGAAGCTGCGCCAGCACAAGGAGGCGCTGGGCCTGCTGGTGTCGCTGGAGGCGGGCAAGGTGCGCTCCGAAGGGCTGGGCGAGGTGCAGGAAATGATCGACATTTGCGACTTCGCCGTGGGCCTGTCGCGCCAGTTGCATGGCCTGACGATTGCCAGCGAACGCCCCGGCCACCGCATGATGGAAACCTGGCACCCGATGGGCGTGGTGGGTGTGATCTCGGCCTTCAACTTCCCCGTGGCCGTGTGGGCCTGGAACGCCGCGCTGGCCCTGGTGTGCGGCAACGCCGTGGCCTGGAAGCCGTCGGAAAAGACGCCGCTGTGCGCCATCGCCTGCCACCACCTGCTGCAGCAGACGCTGGACGAGTTTGCCGCCGAACAAGGCGTGGCCGCCCCCGACGGCCTGGCCACGCTGC
>MEDL01000010.1 GCA_001724785.1 Acidovorax sp. SCN 68-22
GCGGCGTCGTCCTTGGCGCTGTTGATGCGCAGGCCGGAAGACAGGCGCTGCATGGAAGTGGCCAGCGAGTTCTGCGAAACGCCGAGGTTGCGCTGCGCATTGAGCGACTGGACATTGGTGTTGATAGTGGCGGCCATGGTGGTAGCTCCTTGAAGTAAGCCCAAACGTGCGGCATTGCTGCCGTTATCAAATGAATGCCAGCGCTAGCCGGCGGCCCAACCCGTGCCAGGTCGGCCGGGGCCTGCCTGTCGCGAGGTACAGGGCTTGGATTCCCTGTTGAATGTGTTATCGGACCCACATGCAACAAACTTTAGCGATCCAGTAACTTTTTGTTTGTTTCGGTGCTCGCCGCGCGCGGTGTTCGTCCACGGAGCGCTTGAATACTCCTAAATCGAGAGCTAAAAAGACAAGCAGGGCAAGCTCTAGATCCTGAAAACATTCAAAAAATCAACCCCGTCTGCACGCCCCTTCCGGCGAGAAAGAGAGGCATCAGCACGCCGCTAGCGGGGAATCAATCGGGGCTCCCGCCCCCAGTTCCGGCGAACAGAGCGCAACGCGTCTGCCAGAATCGCCCCACCATGGCTGTCCTCCTCGGTTACATCATCACCTTCGGCTGCGTGTTCGGCGTGTTCATCGCGCACGGCGGCAACATGAAGGTGCTGATGGAGGCACTGCCCTTTGAACTCATCACCATCGGTGGCGCGGCCGCGGGCTCGTTCATCGTCACCAACCAGCCCAAGGTGCTCAAGGCGACGATCGGGGCGATTCCGGGGCTGCTGAAGGGATCGAAATACACCAAGGCGCGCTACATGGAACTGATGGCCATGCTGTACGAGATCCTGCAGAAAGCGCGCAAGGACGGCCTGATGGCGATCGAGAAAGACGTCGAGGCGCCGCACGAGTCCGAGATCTTCAAGAAGTACCCGACCGTGGGCGCGGACCACCACGTGGTCGAATTCCTCACCGATTACCTGCGCATGATGGTCTCGGGCAACCTCAATTCGCACGAGATCGAGGCGCTGATGGACAGCGAGATCGATACCCACCACGAAGAGGCCCATGCGCCGGTGGTGGCGCTCACCCGCCTGGCCGGCGCCCTGCCGGCCTTCGGCATCGTGGCGGCCGTGCTGGGTGTGGTGAACACCATGGGTTCGGTGGGGCAGCCGCCGGCCGTGCTGGGCGGGATGATCGCCTCGGCCCTGGTCGGTACCTTTCTCGGGATTTTCCTGGCCTACGGCGCGGTGGAACCGATCGCCGGGCTGATGGAGCAGCGCATGGACGACGCGGCCAAGGAACTGCTGTGCATCAAGGCCACGCTGCTGGCCAGCATGCAGGGCTACAACCCCGCTACGGCCATTGAATTCGGGCGCAAGGTGCTGTTCTCGACGGCGCGCCCGACCTTCCTGGAGCTCGAAGCCCACGTGAAGGGCCGCAAGTAGGCACGGGGCCGGCATGGCGGAGAAGAAGCTTCAGCCGATCATCGTCAAGCGCGTGCGCAAGGGCAAGCACGCGCCCCATGGCGGCGCCTGGAAGATCGCCTACGCCGACTTCGTGACGGCGATGATGGCCTTCTTCCTGCTGATGTGGCTGCTCGGCTCCACCGCCAAAGGCGATCTCGACGGCATTGCCAACTATTTCAACTCTCCGATGACGGTGGCCATGTCCGGCGGCACGGGCGCCGGGAACAGCTCGAGCGTGATTCCGGGCGGCGGCAACGACCTGAGCAAGGTGCACGGCCAGGTGCGCCGCAGCGACGCCGACAAGAGCACCAACCGGCGCCTTTCGGCCGAGGAAATGCGTGCCCAGCAGGCGCAGCGCGATGCCCAGCGCATCAAGACGCTGCGCGAGCGGGTGGAGGGCATCATTGCCACCAGCCCCCGGTTGAACGAGTTCCGCTCGCAAATCCGTACCGACGTGACGCCCGACGGCCTGCTCATCCAGATCGTGGACGACCAGAACCGCCCCATGTTCGACAGCGGCAGCGCGCTGGTCAAACCCTACATGCGCGACATCCTGCGCGAAATCGGCGCCGCCCTGGGCGGGGTGGAGAACCGCGTCAGCCTGGCCGGCCACACGGACGCCACGCCGTACGGCAATGGCGACCGCGGCTACAGCAACTGGGAGCTTTCGGCCGACCGCGCCAACGCCACCCGCCGCGAGCTGGTGGCCGCGGGCATGCCCGACGCCAAGCTCGCCCGGGTGGTCGGCCTGGCGGCCAGTGAACCGCTCGATGCCGAGCACCCGCGGGCGGCCGCCAATCGGCGCATCAGCATCACCGTGCTCACGCGCGAAGCCGAAGAACGCCTGTTGGGCGGCCCGGACGCTCCGCCTGCGGCACAATCGGCATTACAAACTGATACTCCGGCGCCCACTGGCGCGCCCGCCAGCGCAGCCGGAGCGCAGGCTCCGGCGGCGGCCGCCGCGGTGTCGCGGCCCTAGCCAACGTTATTGCCTACCTCGACCGAAAGGGTCCCACGTGTCCACTGCCCTTCGATTCCTGATCGTTGACGACTTTTCCACGATGCGGCGCATCGTCCGCAACCTGCTCAAGGAAAGCGGTTTCACCGAAGCCGACGAGGCCGAAGACGGCGTCGCGGCGCTGCACAAGCTGCGCAATTCCAAGTTCGACTTCGTCGTCACCGACATCAACATGCCGAACATGAACGGCTTTCAGCTGCTCGGCGAGATCAAGGCGGACGACAAGCTCAAGCACCTGCCGGTGCTCATGGTGACCGCCGAAGCGCGCAAGGAGGACATCGTCGCCGCCGCCCAGGGGGGCGCGGCCGGCTACATCGTCAAGCCCTTTACCAAGGCAACGCTGGAAGAGAAAGTCACGCTCATCATCAAGAAGGCGGGGCTGTAGAGCGCCATGGACACGACCAACCCTTCCGGCACCGGGTCCGTCGAGCCCGATCTGCACCAGAAGATCGGCATGCTGACGCGCCAGCTGCACGATTCGCTCAGCGAGCTGGGTTATGCCGACCAGCTGCGCAGCACCGTGGGCGAGTTGCCCGACGCGCAAAGCCGGCTGTCCTACATTGCGCGGCTGACGGGCGAAGCCGCTGAAAAGGTGCTGACGCGCGTGGAACAGGCCAAGCTCCAGCACGACCACCTGGCGGCGGAAGCCACCCGCATGCGCCAGGCGTTGGTGCGCGACCCCGTGAAGGCCGTGGCGACCGGCGCCATCATGAACTTCCTGGACGACGTCTCCCAGGTCAGCCGGGCGGCAGACGAGCACCTCACCGAAATCATGATGGCCCAGGATTTCCACGACCTCACCGGCCAGGTGATTGCCCGCGTGGTGTCCCTGGCGGCCACCATCGAGGCCCAGTTGGTCCAGCTGGTGATCGAGACCGCGCCGCCCACTGCCGTGGTGCCGGCCACAGCAGCGCCCTCGGCACACCTCCCAGGCCCGGTGGTCAACCCCGAGGCCACGCCCGACGTCGTGACCGACCAGTCGCAGGTGGACGACCTGCTGGCCAGCCTGGGTTTCTGACGGTCCGCCAGGGCGCCGCTCGCCCTGGATAAAGGGCGGGTCCGGCCCGCTTATCGCGCTTTAGATTCCGGCGCGGCTCACGACAATGGCACGACACCCCCCGCCGTGCCACCATGGAAACGAGCCAAGACCGCAACCTTCCCGCGACCGAACGCAAGCTGCAGAAAGCCCGCACCGACGGGCAGGCCGCGCGCTCGCGCGACCTCTCGCACCTGGCCATTCTGGGTGCCGGGGCCATGGCGTTGCTGATCTTGATGCCGCGGTTGATCGACCACCTGCGGCTCGACATGGTGCGCCAGCTGGCTTTCGACGCCGCCACCATGAGATCTCCCATGTCGATGATGGCGCGTCTGCAGTCGATGGCCGGGACGGGGCTGGTCGCCAGCATCGTCTTCGCGGGCCTCACGGGCGGAGCCGCCCTGCTCAGCGCCGTGGGAGCGGGCGGCTGGGTCTTCAGCGCCAAGCCCATCGCGCCCGAATTCAGCCGCCTCAACCCGCTCAAGGGCGCGGCCAACCTGTTTTCCAAGCAGCAGATGGCGAACGTCGCCAAGATGGTGCTGATGACGGGCATCCTGGCCGCGGTGGCCTGGAACTACCTGGGCAAGAGCATCCGCGAAATGGCTGCCCTGGTGCTGCAGCCCTCGCCCATGGCCCTCTCGCACGTGGCCGACTGGATGACCGCCGGCATGGGCCTGCTGCTGCTCGTGGTGTTTCTTGCAGCGCTGATCGACGTGCCGCTGCAGGCGTTCTTTTTCCGCCAGCGGCTCAAGATGTCGCACCAGGAAGTCAAGCAGGAACACAAGGAATCCGACGGCAACCCCGAAATCAAGGGCCGCATGCGCCAGCGCCAGCGCGAGATCGCCGACCGCGCCAGCGTCTCCGCCGTGCCCAAGGCCGATTTCGTGGTGATGAACCCGACCCACTACGCCGTGGCCTTGAAGTACGACGAAAGCATGAGCGCTCCCCAGGTGATCGCCAAGGGGACGGACTTGGTCGCCATGCGCATCCGCGACCTGGCCAAGGCGAACGCCGTGCCGGTGCTGCAGTCGCCCATGCTGGCGCGCGCGCTCTACGCCAACGCCGACCTGGACCAGCCGATTCCGGCAACGCTCTACACGGCCGTGGCCCAGGTCCTGGCCTACGTTTACCGCCTGAAGGCGGCCCTGCGCGGCGAAGGGCAGATGCCCGGCGACGTACCACAGCCGTATATCGCGCCCGAACTCGATCCTCTCTCCCGCGCAACGCGGCAAGGTGAGCCCGCATGAATACCGCAATGACTTCGGCCCGGCAATGGGCAGGCAGCCGGCTGGCCGGCGCCTCGGGCCTCTCGGCCCCGCTTCTGGTGGTGGCCATCCTGGCGCTGATGGTGCTGCCGATCCCGCCCTGGCTGCTCGATACCTTCTTCACGCTGAACATCGCCGTCGCGCTGATGGTGATGATGGTCGCGGCCTACATGCTGCGCCCCCTGGACTTTGCTGCCTTTCCTTCGGTGCTGCTGCTGACCACGCTGATGCGCCTGTCGCTCAACGTGGCGTCCACACGCGTGGTGCTGCTGGAGGGCCACACAGGGCCCGGCGCGGCCGGCGCGGTGATCGAGGCCTTCGGGCATTTCCTCATCGGCGGCAATTTCGCAGTCGGTCTGATCGTGTTCGCCATCCTGGTGGTGATCAACTTCATCGTCATCACCAAGGGTGCCGAGCGCATTGCCGAAGTGTCGGCACGCTTCACGCTGGACGCCATGCCCGGCAAGCAGATGGCGGTGGACGCCGACCTCAACGCCGGCCTGATCGACGAGACCGAAGCCAAGCGGCGGCGTGCCGAGGTGGCAGAAGAGGCGAACTTCTTCGGCTCCATGGACGGCGCATCGAAATTCGTGCGCGGTGACGCCGTCGCCGGCATCCTGATCCTGCTCATCAACATCGTCGGAGGCTTCGCCATCGGCATGCTGCAGCACGGCCTGTCGGCCGGGAAGGCGGCGGACACCTACATCCTGATGGCCGTGGGCGATGCGCTGGTCGCGCAGATTCCTGGGCTGTTGATCTCGGTCGCGGCAGCCATGGTGATCTCGCGCGTCGGCAAGGACTCCGACATGGGCCAGCAGATCGTGCACCAGCTGTTCATGTCGCCACGGGTGCTGGGTGTCACGGCCGGCATCCTGATCCTGCTCGGGCTGATTCCGGGCATGCCGCACATCGTCTTCCTGACCATTGGCGCCGCGCTGGGCTACGCCGCCTGGGTGCTGATGGAGCGGGCCAAGGTGCCGCCTCCGGTGGAAGCCCCGGCCGCCCCGGTGGGCGACGGCGAGGCCACCTGGGACGACCTGCAGCCGGTCGACCTGCTCGGCCTGGAGCTGGGCTACCGCCTGATTGCGCTGGTGGACAAGACGCGCCAGGGCGATCTGCTTACGCGCATCAAGGGCGTGCGGCGCAAGTTCGCCCAGGAAGTGGGCTTTCTTCCGCCCCCGGTCCACGTGCGCGACAACCTGGAGCTCAAGCCCAGCGCCTACCGCATCACCCTGCGCGGCGTGGTCGTGGGCGAGGGCGAAGCCTTCCCCGGCATGCACCTGGCCATCAACCCGGGCGGCATCTCCACGCCGCTCATCGGGACACCGACGACCGACCCGGCATTCGGCCTGCCGGCGCACTGGATCGACGAGCAGCAAAAGGAAGCGGCGCAAATGGCCGGCTTTACCGTCGTTGATCCGGAAACCGTCATGGCGACCCATTTGTCACACTTGATGCAAGTGCAGGCCGCCAAGCTGCTCAGCCGCACCGAAACCCAGCAACTGGTCGAACACGTGGCCAAGCTGGCCCCGAAACTGATTGAGGAAGTGGTGCCGAAAATGGTCTCGATTGCGACCTTCCAGAAAGTGCTGCAACTGCTGCTGGAAGAATCCGTGCACATCCGGGACATCCGCACCATCATCGAAACGCTGGCCGAACACGCCGGCGCCATCGCCGACCCGGTGGAACTGGCCAAGCGCGTGCGCGTGGCGCTCTCGCCCGCCATCGTGCAGCAGATCTACGGCCCGACGCGCGAGCTCAACGTGATCGCCATCGAGCCCGGCCTGGAACGCCTGCTGGTGCAGGCCCTGGGCAATGCCAACGGCCCGGCGCTCGACCCCGGCGTGGCCGACATCCTGACCAACAAAGCCGCCGAAGTCGCACTGCGCCAGGAGGAGATGGGCCTGCCCGCCTGCCTGCTGGTGCCGGACGCGATTCGCGGCTCGATCTCCCGCCTGGTGCGCCGCGTGGCGCCGCGCCTGCAAGTGCTGGCGCACAGCGAAATCCCTGAAACCCACACCATCCGCATCGGCCCCATCCTCAAAGGAGCAATGGCATGAACATCAAACGCTTCCACGCGCCCACGGCCCGCGAGGCGCTCGCCAAGGCCCGCATGGCCTTTGGCGATGGCACGCTGATTCTCTCCAACCGCCCCACGCCCAATGGCGTGGAGGTGGTGGCCACGGCGGAAGAAACGCTCAGCGCTCTGGACGAACCCGTGGACACGCCCGCGCCGCAGCGCAGCACCCCCCGCCCGGCGGCCGCCCGCTCCGAAGAGCCAACGGGCCGCAACCCCGTGCACCAGGACACCGAGCAGCTGGCCATGAGCACGCTGTCCTTCCAGGACTACGTGCGCGAGCGCATGCTGCGCCGGCGCCATGACGCCCTGGGCGAGGAGGCGCAACCCGCACCCGCAGCCCGGATGCCGCGGCCGAGCGAGGCCGCTCCGGCGGCGCCTGCCGCCTTCGCGCCACCCGCCCCGGTGCAGCGCCACAACCCGCTCAAGGCCACGCCCGCCGCGGCACCGGCCCGTGTGCGCCGCGAGAGCACTCTCGCACCGGCGCCCTCGCTCGCCGGTCAGCAGGACCTGATGCAGCAGCTCCAGGCCATGAAGGATCTCATCGAAGACCGGTTCAACACCTTGTCCTGGCTTGGCCAGGCGCGGCAAAACCCGATCCAGTCGAACCTGATGCTCAAGATGATCCGCAGCGGCTATTCGCCGGCGCTCGCCCGAACCATTCTCGAGCGCCTGCCGGACGACCTCGACGCCGGGGACTCGGTGCGCTGGCTCATGGACGTGCTGGAACGCAACCTCAAGACCGACGCGGCCATGCCACCCCTGTACGAGCAGGGCGGCACCTACGCGCTGGTCGGCTCCACCGGCGTCGGCAAGACCACCACGACGGCCAAGCTCGCCGCGCTCTGCGCCCGCATCCACGGACCCGCCAGCGTGGGACTTATCACGCTCGACACCTACCGGGTCGGCGCGCACGAACAGCTGCGCAGCTATGGCCGCATGCTGGGCATCGTGGCACACCTGGCGCACGACCAGGCCGCTCTGCAGGACTTGCTCGGCCTGCTCAGCGGCAAGAAAATGGTGCTGATCGACACCACCGGCGTCGCGCCGCGCGACCCCCGGCGCCGCGACATGCTCGACGTGCTCGACCTGCCGGGCGTCCAGCGCCTGCTGGTGCTGAACGCCGGCAGCCACGGCGACACGCTCGACGACACCCTGGCCGCCTTCAAGACGCCCGGCACCCAGCAAGCCATCCTCACCAAGGTGGATGAAGCGGTCAAACTCGGCCCGGCCGTGGACGCACTGGTCCGCCACCAGCTGCTGCTGCGCGGCGTCACCAACGGCCAGCGGGTGCCGGAAGACTGGGAAGCCGCCGACGCGCACGCGCTCGTCGCGACGTCCATGCGGTCTCTGGCCCGTTCGGCCTTCGACCCCAAGGCGAGCGAGCTCAATTTCTTCTTTTCCCACGGCCCGGAACAGGCCACGCGCGAGCGGGGGCTGGTCGATGCTTGACCTCGGCCTGCACCAAGGCACCAGCCTGTACGGCCGGATGCCCGAGGATGGGCTGCGCATGGTCACGGTGGCCTGCGCTCCCGGAGGGCACTCGCTGGAACTGCTGTGGAGCCTGTGCATGCATTGGCAGCGGCTCGGCTACCCCCCCGTTGTGCTGGACGGCTCCGCCAGCGAAAGCGCCGAATCGCCTGGCCTGATCGACCTGCTCGAACACTGCCTGCCCATCGAGGCACCGCGCGCGGGCCACGCTGGCGAGGATTCACTCGCGGTGCTGCCTGCAGCACACGGTCTGGCCGTTCTCGCAGAACCCATGCCTTCGGGGGTAGCGCCGCTCTACCGCTTGCAGCCGCTGCTGCGCCGGTACGCCGTGGTCGTGCTGTATGCGCCTGTGCCGGTGCTGGCGTCCGGTCTGATGGCCGAGATCAGCGCGCCACCCCTATTGCTGCTGGAAACCGGCCCCGGTGCCGTCATGTCGACCTATGCCGACCTGAAGCGGCTTGCATTGCACGCGAACCTCAACGGCACGGTGTTGCGGCTGGCGTATGGCCAGCACCAGCGCGCCGCCGCCCATCAGCAGCTGGGCACGCTGTGCGAATGCGCGGCGCGGCACCTCGGGCGCACGCCGCGCACGCTGGCACTGGACCCCGAGCACCCGGCCGACCTCCAGCGCCTGGCCCTGGAGCTTCTGGAGAATGCGCAGATTCTGCCCGCGGGCGCGCCCCCTGCGCTACCATCTTCTCGCGACGCCGTGCGCGCCTCGCACCATGCAACGAGCCACTGACGTGACCTACACCGCAAAAGGACAGCTCGACCGCGATGCCTTGATTCGCCAGCACGTGCCCCTGGTACGGCGGCTGGCGCATCACATGATCGCCAAGCTGCCGGCCAATGTGGAGATCGACGACCTCATTCAGGTCGGCATGATCGGCCTGTCCGAGGCGCTGACGCGCTTCGAGGCCACGCAGGGTGTTCAATTCGAGACGTTCGCCACGCAGCGCATCCGTGGGGCCATGCTGGACGAATTGCGCGAAACCGATTGGATGTCGCGCAGCTCCCGCAAGAGCCAGAAGGACATCGAGAAGGCGGTCCAGCGGCTGGAGCAGAAGCTGGGGCGCAGCCCGCTGGAATCCGAAATCGCGGTCGAGCTCGACATGACGCTGGCCGATTACCAGACACTCCTGGGCAAGGTGCGCGGTACCCAGCTGGTGTACCTGGAAGACATGACGCGCGGCGACGGCGAAGACGGCGAGAGCTTTCTCGAACATCATGAAACCGGCGACGCCCCGGCCGATCCCATGGCCCTGTTGCGCGACCAGCGCCTGCGCAGTTCGCTGGTCGCAGCCATCGAAGCGCTGCCCGAGCGCGAGCAATACATCATGGGCATGTACTACGAGCAGGACATGAACCTGAAGGAGATTGCGGCCGTCCTGGGTGTCACCGAATCGCGCGTGTGCCAGCTGCACAGCCAATCCATCGCCCGGCTGCGGGCGAAGATGCGCAGCCACTGAGGCCGCGGAACCGAGCAGCAAAACCAAAGGGCGCCGTGGCGCCCTTTGGTTTTTGGAAAGAACCGGCCGGGCGCCGTCAGCCAGCCGCTTTGTAGATGCGTGCGCCGGCAGCGGCCGGCGCCGTGGCGCGCGGTCCATAGGTCGCGCCGGGCGTCTGGCCGGGCACGACCGACGCCACCTGCCGCTCGACCAGCACCGACAGGCGCGCCAGCGCGTCACGCTGGCTGGCCAGGCGCACCGCCACGGTACGAACGCGCACGGCTATCGCGGGCGCCTGCGCCTGGGTCGGGTGGTGTGCAAGTACTTCGGTAAAGCGCAGCGCGGCGTCGCGCAGCTGGACGCTGGCCTGCTGCAGAGCCTCCGCCTCGGAGTCCTGCAAGGCTTTACCGACCTTGGCCAGCAAGGATTCGATTTCTCCGAGCGAGGTTTCGACTTCCTGGCCGGGGCTGTTCATGGGAATAAGCGAAAGCGCCTACCGAAGCCTAGCGCGAGCGCGCGATGATTTCCTCGGCGTTGGCGAGCATCTTGTCGGCAATCGCGCCGGCGTCGACCTTGAAAGTACCGTTCTCAATGGCGCTGCGCACCGCCTTGACCCGGCCGGCGTCGAAATCGGACGTGGCCTTGCCGCTTTGCTCCACATCGCGGGCGTTCCGCGAAAGCGTCACGGCGACACCGGCGCCGCCCGCAGCCGCGCTGGCTTTCGTGCTTTCCTGCGCGGCGGGCGCAGCAGCCTTGGCCTGTTTGGAGGCGCTGGACTGCGCGAGCGCGCTGGCGTGTTCCGGTGTGTGACCTATTTTCATTGCCCTCTCCATGCTCCCCGAATGCCGGGAGCCGGTAGGAATGTTTTCGGCGGCTGGATGGGAGACTTTAGGTCTAAGTGCATGAATACCGCTAAAGGTTCACGGCGATTGTTCCATCTTCGGACACAACGCCGCTTATCACCTTGCCATTATCCATTCGGACGCGCACAGTCTGTCCGCTGCTGCCCGCGCTCAAGGCCTGCCCGCCGGCGCTGACTGCGTAGCCGGCGCCTTGTGCCGACACGCGCACCTGGGCGCCCGCCTCGAACAATTTGGGCGCACGCACCATCGCCTGGCGCAGGGCCTGGCCGGCTTGCAGGGGGCGCGCCGCCACCTGCCCTGCCCACAGGGCCGGATCGGCCAACACCGCGGCGTGCTCCGCCGCCCAATCAATTTCCGCCTGCACCGCATCACCGGGCGCGAGCACCGCGCCCGAGGCCACGTTGCCGGTAAGCACCCAGGCCGGGCCGAAGGCCTTGACCGTGATGGGCAGGAAAACGTTCCACCGCGCGGACCCCTCGGCGCAGCGCAGACCCAGCCGGCTGCGCCCCCACAGGCGCGAACCCGTGGGCAGATAGGGCTCAACGCGGGCGCAGGGTGCCAGGCGCAGCCGCGGGTCAAGTTCCCCCACCTCCACTTCCATGCGCAGCGGCAGCTCGGCCGCCGCACCGGTGCGCAGGCTGTTGTCTATCCAGGCCTGGGTGATCTTGGCGAGTTCGGCCGCGTCCTGTGCCCATGCCGAGGGCGCCGCCATGGCCAGCACGAGGGCTGCCGCGCGCAGCAGGGCGGTGCCGAAATGGGAGTTCAAGAAAGTGGTACGCATGGGGCTCTCCTTGGCCGTCGGCCTGCGTACTGCAGGCCATTTCACCCCTCGCACTATAGGCAGCAGCAGCGGCGGTGAAGCACCGAACTGCACAGGCAAAACAGCGTTCTTTCCACTTTAGGAATTGGCCTGCGTTTCCATAATCGACGCACGCCGCAGGCTATTGGCCCGGCGCAATGCAAACCCGGCGTGAGGCACGACATGCTTGACAAATTGACCAACGGACTCGACTTCCAAGGACACGCGCTGCTACTGCGTGCCGAGCGCCAGCGTCTCCTTGCCAGCAACATCGCCAATGCCGACACCCCGGGGTACGTGGCGCGCGACATGAAGTTCGCCGAGGCGCTCACCGCCGCAGCGGGCGGCAGCGGCAGCGGAAGCACCCTGTCGGCCAGCCAGGGCGACAGCACCGGGCGCGGGGGCGCCTCCCAAGCCGGCCACATTCCGCTGAGCGGCTTTTCCGAGCGCAGCACGCTGGGCTATGCGGTGCAGACCCAGCCCGCGCTCGACAACAACAGCGTGGACATGGACCGCGAGCGCGCCGCCTTCATGGACAACGCCGTGCGCTACGAGGCCACGCTGCGTTTCCTCAACGGCAAGGCCAAGACCATGCTCAGCGCCATCCAGGGCCAGTAACCCGCAGCGAGGTACGCCATGTCCATGTTCTCCATCTTCAACGTCTCGTCGAGCGCCGTCAGCGCCCAGGCGCAGCGCCTCAATGTCGTGGCCAGCAACCTGGCCAACGTGGATGCCGTCGCGGGGCCGGACGGCAAGGCCTACAAGGCGCGCCAGGTCGTCTTCCAGACGCAGGCCGTAGGCAACGACCGCGCCGCCGGCGTCAAGGTGAGCGCCATCCAGGAAAGCGACACGCCCGGCCGCCGCGTGCACGAGCCGAGCAACCCGCTGGCCGACGCCGAGGGCTACGTCACGCATTCCAACGTCAACGCCGTGGAGGAAATGGTCAACATGATTTCCGCCTCGCGTTCCTACCAGAACAACGTCGAGGTCATGAACACGGCCAAGTCGCTGCTGCTCAAGACCCTGCAGATGGGCCAATAGGCCGGAGCCTCGCCATGATCAACAGCGCCACATCCGCCCCATCCGCCGTCCTGGACACCGGTGCGGGCACGTCCAAGGCCGACTCGGCCAACAGCGCCTCCGAGGCGCAGGACCGCTTCCTCAAGCTCCTGGTTGCGCAGCTGAACAACCAGGACCCCATGAACCCGCTGGACAACGCGCAGATGACCTCGCAGATCGCGCAGATCAACACCGTGACCGGCATTCAGCAGCTCAACGAAACCGTCAAGGGCCTGGCAGGGCAGTTCGCCGCCCAGCAGCTCATGCAGGGCAGCGCCATGGTCGGGCGCGAGGTGCTTGTCGCGGACAACTCGCTCGCCTTCGACAGCGAGGCGCAGGAGGGCGCCGGCGCATTCGACCTGGCCGGCCCGGCCGCCAGCGTGCAGGTGCAGGTGCTCGATGCCAACAACAAGCAGGTCGGCACGGTGGACCTGGGCGCGCTCAAGGCCGGCCGCTACAACTTCGCGTGGGAGCCGGAGGCGCAGGCCAGCGGCCCGTTCCGTTTCAAGGTGCTTGCCGCGAACGGCGAAACCGCCGTCGAGGCGACGCCGCTGTCCACCGACAAGGTCACCGCGGTCAGCCTGGACAACGGTGCGCTCGCGCTGCAGCTCTCGCGCGGCGGTACGGCCAGCTACAGCTCCGTCAAAGCCATCCTCTAACGCCTCACCCCCCTTTTCCTAGGAGCACACCATGGGCTTTCAACAAGGTCTTTCCGGACTCAACGCCGCCAGCCGCAACCTGGACGTCATCGGCCACAACATCGCCAACTCCAACACGACGGGCTTCAAGGGCTCGCGCGCCGAGTTCGCCGACATCGTGGCCTCGTCGATCGGCGCTGCCGGCGGCAGCAACGCCGGCATCGGCGTGGAGGTGGCGGGCGTGGCCCAGCAGTTCTCGCAGGGCAACATCACCATCACCGGCAACAACCTGGACGTTGCCATCAACGGCGGCGGCTTTTTCCGCCTCCAGCAGCCCGACGGTTCGCCCGCCTACACCCGCGCCGGCAACTTCAAGCTCGACAAGACCGGGGACCTGGTCACCAACGGCGGTGCGAAGGTGATGGGCTTCCGGGTGGACAGCACCACCGGCGCCGGCACGTCCGAGCCCGTGCCGCTGAGTTTTCCCACCGGCGCGCCCATCCAGGCGCAGCAGACCGCCAACATCACGGCGGCGATCAATCTCGACGCGCGCGCGCCGGAGGCCGCGAGCACCGTACCGCCCACGCCGCGCTCCACCTACGGCACGTCGATCAACGTCTACGACAGCCAGGGTGTTGCGGTACCGGTCAGCCTGTATTTCGTCAAGACCGGCACGGCCAACACCTGGGAAGTCTGGGACGGACTGGACGACCCGACGGCCACGCCGCCGGTCACTGCCAACAACCTGGGAACGATCGCCTTCGACGCCAACGGCAAATACGACGCCGCCGCCAGCACTTCCCCGCTGACGGTGAATGTCGACCCCTCGGTCGCGAACCCGAACAACCCACCAGCGCCGTGGGACGTGACCATCGACCTCACGAGCACCACCCAGTTCGGCAGCAAATTCTCGGTGGCCGACCTGACGCAGGACGGCTATGCCTCGGGCGAACTGACAGGCATCAATATCGCCAACGACGGCATGGTGATGGCCAGCTATTCCAATGGCGTGACGCGCGCCGAGGCGCAGGTCGCCCTGGCCAACTTCCGCAATCCGCAAGGCCTGGCGCCGATCGGCGGCAACAACTGGGTGGAAACCAATGACTCGGGTACCCCGGTCATGGGCAAACCCGGCGCCGGCAACATGGGCCTCCTGCGCGCCGGCGCGCTGGAGGATTCGAACGTCGACCTGACCGCCGAACTGGTCAACATGATGACCGCGCAGCGCACCTACCAGGCCAACGCGCAAACCATCAAGACCCAGGACCAGGTCATGTCCACGCTGGTCAACCTGCGCTGAGCGCGGGCACTGAGCACGCAACGGAGGTTCCATGGACCGCATCATCTACACCGCCATGACGGGCGCCAACGCCGCCGCGCAGCGGCAGGCGGTGCTGTCCAACAACCTGGCCAACGCCTCGACGACGGGCTTTCGCGCCGAGCTCTCGACCTTCCGCGCGGTGCCGCTGCAGGGCGACGGCGCGAGCACGCGCGTGTTCGCGCTGGAAGCCACCTCGGGCTACCGCGATACGCCCGGCGCCGTGCAGCGCACCGGCCGCAACCTCGACGCCATGGCCGCAGGCAGCGCCTGGTTCGCCGTGCAGGGCCTGGACGGCACCGAAGCCTACACACGCAGCGGGGCATTCGAGGTATCGAGCGCCGGCCAGCTGATGACCGGCACGGGCCTGCCGGTGCTCTCCGACGGCGGTGCGCCCATCGATCTGCCCCCCGGCGCGGAAGTCGCGCTCGGCTCGGACGGCACCATCACCGCGAAAGTGGCCGGCCAGCCGCCCACGGCCGTCGGCCGCCTCAAGCTCGCCACGCCAACGGCACAAGACCCGCTGGTGCGTGGCACCGACGGACTGTTCCGCGCGCGCTCCGGCGAACCCGTGCCGCAGGACGCCAACGCCCGCCTGATGGCCGGCGCCCTGGAAGGCTCGAACGTGAACCCGGTCGAGAGCATGGTCGGGATGATTGCCGCCTCGCGCCAGTTCGAGCAGCAGATGCGCCTCCTGCAGACCGCGGAGACCAACGACAAATCGGCCAGCCAGCTGCTGAGCCTCAACGGCTAACGCGCCGCACAGGAGACCGCCATGATCAATTCCCTCTGGATCGCCAAGACCGGCATGGAGGCGCAGCAGACGCAGCTGGACGTCATCTCGCACAACCTCGCCAACACCTCGACCACCGGCTACAAGCGCGCCAGTGCCGTGTTCCAGGACCTGATCTACCAGAACCTGCGCCAGGTCGGTAGCCAGACCACGGAGCAGAACCAGTTGCCCACCGGGCTGCAGCTCGGGCTCGGGGTGCGCACCGTCGCCACCAGCCGCAATTTCATGCAGGGCGGCCTGCAGCAATCCAACAGCAACCTCGACGTGGCCATCAAGGGCAACGGTTTCTTCCAGGTGACCATGCCCGACGGCACGGCGGCGTACACGCGCGACGGCTCGTTCCAGGTCGACGCCCAGGGCCGGCTCGTCACCTCCAGCGGCCTGCCGGTGGCCAACGGCATCACCATCCCGCCCAGCGCCACCTCGATCAGCATCGGTACCGACGGCACGGTCTCGGCCCTGCTGCAGGGCAACACCGCACCGCAGCCCCTGGGCAGCCTGGCCATGGCCAGCTTCATCAACCCACCCGGCCTGGAGCCGCGCGGCGAGAACCTCTACGTCGAAACCGCCGCTTCCGGCCAGCCGACCCAGGGTACGCCCGGCACCAACGGCCTGGGCACCGTGGTCCAGGGCTACCTGGAGACGTCCAACGTCAACGTGGTGCAGGAACTGGTGAGCATGATCCAGACGCAGCGCGCTTACGAAATGAATTCCAAGGCGGTGCAAACCTCCGATCAGATGCTGGCCAAGCTGGCGCAGCTCTGAAATCTCTTCAGGACCCGCGCCATGACCCTCTCGCTCCACGCCCTTCCCGCTGCCGGCGCCCGCTCGGCCGGTGCCGCGCTCGCGCTGCTGCTCGGTGGCTGCGCCAGCCTCTCGCCAACGCCGCCGGTCGACATCCTGCCCACCACGCCGCCACCCATCGCTCCCCAACCGCAAGTGCAGGGGCCGGCCACAGGCAGCTTGTTCCACACCGCCAGCTACCGCCCGGCCTTCGAAGACCGGCGCGCACGCATGGTGGGCGACAGCGTCACCGTGGTGATCGTCGAGAACATCACCGCCAGCCAGAAATCCTCGTCCACGGTGGACCGCAGTTCGGGCATCGAGGCGGGCATCAGCGCCCTGCCCTTCGTCGGCACGGCCTTCACCGACAAGACCAAGCTCGGCGCCAGTTCCAGCAACACCTTTGCCGGCAAGGGCGGCACGGAAAGCGCCAACACCTTCACCGGCTCCATCACCACCAGCGTGGTGCAGGTGCTGCCCAACGGCCACCTGGTGATCGCCGGGGAAAAGCAGATCGGCGTGAACGAGAACGTCGATGTGCTGCGCTTTTCCGGCACCGTGGACCCACGCGCGCTGCAGCCGGGCAGCCTGGTGACCTCGACGCAGGTGGCCAACGTGCGCATCCAGTCGCGCGGCCGCGGCGCGCAGAGCGAAGCCCAGGTGACGGGCTGGCTGGGGCGCTTCTTCAATTCGGCGACCCCATTCTGAGGGGCCGGCGGGCCCGGCCACGGGCCCGCCCGCACGTCCTGCAGCGGGCTGCAGAATAGGCAAATTTGATAGCTACTGACGCTTACTGGATAAGCGCCAGATGCCAATTTCGCCTATATTTTTGCCCGACCCTGGCACGCCCGGCAGCCGCACCAATTGGCAGGAGAAGCACGCCCTTATCGCGGTTTCACCGCGCGCGGCGCGTCCCACAATCGGGCCATGACTTCCGTGCGCCACCTCCTCTTTCGCATGCCTTGGGCGGCGCTGTGCGCCGGCCTGCTGGCGTTCGCCACCGCCCTGCCCGCGCACGCCCTGCGCGTCAAGGAAGTCGCGGCCGTGCAAGGCGTGCGCAGCAACCAGCTGACGGGCTACGGCCTGGTCGTCGGGCTCGACGGCACGGGCGACCAGACCACGCAGATGCCCTACACCACGCAGGCGATGCAGAACTATCTGCAGCAGATGGGCATCAGCCTGCCGGCGGGCACGTCGTCGCAGCTGCAGCTCAAGAACGTCGCCGCCGTGGTCGTCACGGCGCAGCTGCCCGCGTTCGCCCAGCCCGGCCAGCAGATCGACGCCACGGTGTCTTCCATGGGCAACGCCAAGTCGCTCAAGGGCGGCCTGCTCATGATGACGCCGCTGCGCGGGGCCGACGGCGAGATCTACGCCCTGGCGCAGGGCAACGTGGTGATCAGCGGCGCGGGCGCCGCCGCCGGCGGCAGCAAGGTGCAGATCAACCACCTGAGCGCCGGCCGCATTCCGCAGGGTGCGCAGGTCGAGCGCTCGGTGCCGACGCCGCTCAACGACGGACCGTTCATCACCCTGGACCTGAACGCTTCGGACTTCCAGACCGCGCGCGGCGTGGCCGATGCCATCAACCAGCGCATGGGCGCCGGCCGGGCCACGGCCCTCAACGGCCGCACGGTGCAGGTCGCCGCCCCGGTGGAGCCCGGCGCGCGCGTCGCCTTCATCGCCCAGCTGGAGGAATTGCCGCTCGAAGCCATCGCCCCGGCCGCCAAGGTCGTGATCAATGCGCGCACCGGCTCGGTGGTGCTCAACCAGGCGGTGACGCTCGGCCCCTGCGCGATCGCGCACGGCAACCTGTCCATCACCATCAGCTCGACCCCGGTCATCAGCCAGCCCGCGCCTTTCTCCAAGGGCGAGACGGTGGTGGCCCAGCAAAGCAGCATCAAGATCAACCAGGAGCCCGGCGCCATCATCCAGGTGCCGCCGTCGCCGCAACTGGCCGATGTGGTGCGCGCGCTCAACGCACTGGGCGCCACCCCCGGCGACCTGCTCGCCATCCTGCAGGCCATCAAGGCGGCCGGCGCGCTCAACGCCGAGCTGGAAGTCATCTGATGGCCCGCGCCCACCCGTGCAAGGAGGTCTGACATGACACTCTCGCTTTCGGCCACCACGGCGGCCAGCACCTCCAGCGCGCTGGCCGTGGACGCACGCTCGCTCAACAACCTCAAGTACCAGGCCGGGCAGAACAACCCCGAGGCCACCAAGGAAGCGGCCAAGCAGTTCGAATCGCTGTTCATGCGCGAGATGATCAAGAGCATGCGCGAGGCGACGATGAAATCGGGCCTGCTCGACAGCGCCCAGGGCGACCTGGGCGCGGACCTGCTCGACCAGCAGCTTTCGGTGCAGATGTCCGGCCGGCCCGGCGGCCTGTCGGACGCGATTGCCCGCCAGCTCGCGCAGGCGCTGATGGGCGGCGACGTGAACCTGGCCTCGCCTTCCACCCTGAGCCTGGCGCGCCCGGCCGCCAAGAGCGCCGCCCCGGCCGCGCCCATGGGCCCGGCACCCAAGGGCCGCGACGACTTCGTCATGTACCACCAGGACGCGGCCGAGCGCGTGGCGCTCGACAGCGGCATCCCGGCGAGCTTCATGCTCGGCCAGGCCGGCCACGAGACCGGCTGGGGCCGAAGCGAAATCAAGAACGCCGACGGTTCCACCTCGTTCAACCTGTTCGGCATCAAGGCCGGCAAGGGCTGGACCGGCAAGGTCGCCGAAATCACCACCACCGAATACGAGAACGGCGTGGCGCGCAAGGTCGTGGCGAAGTTCCGCGCCTACGATTCCTACGAGGCTTCGTTCCGCGACTACGCCCGCCTCATCACCGAGAACCCGCGCTACGAGAAAGCCCAGGCCACCGCCAAGACCGGTTCGGCGGTCGCCTACGCGGCCGAACTGCAAAAGGCGGGCTACGCGACCGACCCGGCCTACGCCAAGAAGCTCGGCGGCGCCATCCAGAGCGCGCTGCGCGCGCAGCAGCAAGCCTAAGGCGCCGCCATGAGTTTGCTCAACGTCGGATCCCGCGCCCTGCTGGCCAACCAGGTGGCCCTGCAGACGGCCGGACACAACATCGCCAACGTCAACACCGCCGGCTATTCGCGCCAGACGGTGGTGCTGCAGACGGTTCCGGGCCAGTTCACCGGCGGCGGCTACATCGGCAAGGGCGTCGACGTGCAGACCATCCTGCGCAACCACAGCGACCTGCTCACCCGCCAGGCCGCGGCCGCCGCTTCGGTGGATGCGAGCGACTCGGCGCGCGTGGCGCGCCTCAAGCAGTTGCAGGACGTGTTCTCGGGCGGCGCCAGCGGTCTGGGCGCGGCCATCAACGACATGATGAATTCGCTGTCGGACGTGGTGAACTCCCCCACGGACATGACCGCGCGCAGCATCGCGCTCACGCGCATGGACGAAACCGGCAAGCGCATGATCGGCGCCTCCGAGCGGCTCGACGACATCTCCAACACGGTGAGCGAGCAGCTCAAGGGCAACGTCCAGACCATCAACCAGCTGGCCCAGAACATCGCCCAGGTGAACGAGCAGATCGCCCGCGCCAAGGGCAACGGCCAGCCGCCGAACGATCTGCTGGACCAGCGCGACCAGCTGGTGCGCGACCTGAGCCAGCGCATCCAGGTCTCGCAGGTGGCCGCCGACGACGGCACGCTCAGCCTGTTCGTGGCCGGCAGCCAGCCGCTGGTTCTCGGCAACAAGGCTGGCACGCTGTCCATCGAGGACCCCAAGGATTTCGGCGCTGCCAGCGGGCAACAGCGCCTGCTGTTCCAGCAGCCCGGCGCCACGACCAAGCAGGAACTGAGCGAGGCCGCACTGGGCGGCGGCGAGGTCGCCGGTTTGCTGCGCTTTCAGAACAGCGACCTGCAGGAGGGCTACCACCTGCTCAACCGCATGGCCACGGCGATCTCGCTCAGCCTGAACGCGCAGAACCAGCTCGGCCTGACGCTGGACGGCCAGATGGGCAAGGCCCTGTTCGCCGACGTGCCGCCGCTGCAGCCCAAGGCGGCCAGCACCAACACCTCCGCCGCCACCATGGCGGTGGCGTTCTCCGACCCGGGCAAGCTGGCGGCCGCGAGCCACGTGGTGGTGTTCACCGGCGCGACCACGGGCACCGTGACGGCCCAGCCCGGCGGCCAGCCCGAAGCCTTTGGCGGCGCGGGCCAGCCCACGCTGGCGCAGTACTTCGCGGCGCACGGCCTGCAGGTGGGCCTGAGCGGCCCCCCCAACGCCGGCGACCAGTTCCTCGTCAACCCCATGAAGGACGCCGCTGCGCGCATGCAGGCGCAGCAGTTCTCGCCCTCGCAGCTGGCGGCGGCCAGCCCGGTGAATGCGCAGATGGGCGCCGCCAACGCCGGCAGCCTGCAACTGGCGAGCCTGAAGGCCACGGGCCAGCCGGGTGGCGCGGCCTTCGTGCCGCCGCCCTCGCCGGTGCTGCCAGCCACCACCGGCGGCGGGGTCACGCTGAGCTTCACCGCCGGGCCGCCGGCCACCTTCACCGTGGCGGGCAACGCCACGCCGCTGATGGACGTCTCGGTCGATCCGCCGGTGCCGCTTGCCGGCCCGCCCTATGCCTACAACGCCGGTCAGGCGATCACCATCGACGGCTGGTCGATCACGCTCGGCGGCGCACCGAAGACGGGCGATACGGTCACCGTCGGCAACGCCCTGGATGCACAGTACGGCGACTGGTACCAGCGCAACGCCGGCAACGCCAGCGCCCTGATGGCCTTGCGCGACGCCAGGATGTTCGACGGCGCGACGCTCTCCGACGGCTTTGCCGGCGCCATGGCGCAAATCGGCTCGCGCACCCAGAGCGCGCAGTTCGCACAAGAGCTGTCGGCGAGCTTCGCCGCCAACCTGGAACGCGACCGCACCGCCGTCTCGGGCGTGAACCTGGACGAAGAGGCGGCGCGCCTGATCCAGTACCAGCAGGCCTACCAGGCCTCGGCAAAGATGATCCAGATCGCGCAGAACGTCTTCGACACCCTGATCACCAGCATGGGCCGCTGAAGGAACCCACCATGAGCTACTCAGCCAACCGCGTGGCCACCGCCAACATGTACGACACGGCCCTGCGCAACATGGGCACGCGCCACAGCGCCTTGTCCAACCTGCAGGAAAACCTGACCTCCGGCAAGCGCGTACTGCGCGCCAGCGACGACCCTGTGGCCGCGGCGCAGGCCGAGCGCGCCATGACCCGCATCACGCGCATCCAGACCGAGCAGCGCGCGCTCGACGTGCAGCGCAATGCCGTGGCCCAGGCCGAGAGCACCCTGGGCGACGCCATCGGCCTGATGCAGGAAATGCGCGAGCTGGTCGTCTCGGCCGGCAACGGCACCTTCGGCCCGAGCGACCGCGCGACCGTGGCCCACCAGCTGCAGGGCCTGCGCGACCAGCTGCTGAGCGTGGCCAACCGCAAGGACACCAATGGCGTGCCGCTTCTGACTGCGCTGGGCAGCGCCGCCACGCCTTTCCTCAACGCACTCGGCGGCTTCGACGGGCTCGCGGGCCAGAGCGCCGCGTCCACGGTGACGATCCCCGGCGCGCTCGATGGCGACGCGGCCTTCATGTTCCAGCCGCAGCGCGACGCGGTCTTCACCGCCCGCGTGGACGCCGCGACGCCGGCCACGCACGGCCTGGGCTCCAGCGCCGTCTCCAGCAGCAACCCCGGGCAGCTGGCCCTGGACGCCAGCGGCAACGCCTACCAGTACCAGATCAACGTCAGCTACATCGCCGGCTCGGCGCCCGGCACGCTGGCGGCGCAGTACAGCGTGGCCAGCGTACCGGCCGGCGCGCCGCTGGCCGGGGCCAACCCCTTTACCTCGGCCGATTTCGCTCCCGGCCAGGCGGCCTCGGTGCCGGTCGACGCGATTCCCGGCCTGAGCCTGAACCTCACCGGCAAGCCCGCCCTCGGCGACACGCTCCAGCTCACGCTCTCGCCCAGCAGCAGCATCTTCGAGACGGTGGACACCGCCATCCGCGACATCGGCACCGGCTCCAGCAGCGCCGCCACGCAGGCCGTCGGCCAGGCCCTGGCCAACATGGACACGGGCCTTGCGCGCCTGCAGAACGTGCGCAGCTACGCCGGCGAACTGCTCAACCGCGCCGACCGCATCAGCGGCGACCAGGAAGCGCGCGGCGTGCAGCTCGAAGCCGATCGCTCACGCGCCGAAGACCTCGATATGATCCAGGGCATATCCGACTTCCAGAACCAGCAGGTCGGGTACGAGGCGGCGCTGAAGTCCTATGCCATGGTGCAGAAGCTGTCGCTGTTCAACTTCATTTCCTGAAATCGGGCGTGCCCGGCGCGCGCCGCAAGCGCATGGTCCAATCCGTCCTCGGCAGCTTGGTGCTGGCCTACCGGCCCCTGTGGGGGCGTGCGCGCACACTGGCAGGCATCGAACTGTCGGTGCAAAGCGACGCGCTCGCACCGGTGGACACGCCGCACCTCTTGCGCACCCTGGCCGAACTCTGGAGCGCCTCCAGCCCGCCGCTGCTGCTGGCGCCGCGCAACCGCCAGATGCTCTGCGACATGCTCGAACACGCACCCCGCGGCACCCCCTGGATCGCCGTGCCCGGCGCCTGGCTGGAGGATTCCGCCATCCACGCGCGCGTGCGCGCGGCGCACCAGCGCGGCCTGCGCCTGGTGTGGCGCGGTGAACTGGCGCAGCTGCCCGAGCCGGGCATTGCGGCCTGCTTTGCCAACAGCCTGCTCAGCCTGTCGCCGCTGGACGCCGCGGCGGCGCTGCAGGCGCGCGCCCCGGCACGCCCCGGCGCCGCCCCGGCGGAAGCGCCCGGCGCCAGCCCGCTGATCGACGGCCAGCTCTACGACAACCTGCCCAGCCGCGCGCTGGTGGCGCTGTGCCTCGACGTGCACAACGCGCCGGCGGTCGCCGGCTGGCCCGTGGACGACGTGCTCTACCAGCTGCGCCACCACCTGGCGCAGCCCTCGCGCGCCGTGGTGCAGCGGCTGATGAAGGCCATCGACGCCGACGAATCGCTGGAAAACTTCGAGGACATCCTGAGCGAGGACCCGGTACTGGCCTACCGCTTCATGGTCTACACCAACTCGGCGGCGCTCGGTCTGCGCACCGGCATCGACTCGCTGCGCCGTGGTTTCGTCATGATGGGCTACGGCTCGCTGCAGCGCTGGCTCTCGGGCCAGCTGCCCAACGCCAGCACCGAGCCGGACCTGGAGCCGGTGCGCCTGGCGGCCGTGCTGCGCGCCCAGCTCACGGAGCACCTGCTGGAGGCCGGCATCCAGAACGAACTGCGGCGCGAGGTCTATCTGTGCGGCCTGTTCTTCGGCCTGGGCGACCTCCTCGGCGAGCCGCTCGGCAACGCCTTGCACCGCGTGCCGCTGTCCGAGCGCATCTACGACGCGGCGGTGCTGCGCACCGGCCCCTACGCGCCGGCGCTGGACATGGCCCTGGCGCTGGAGGGCGGCGACTGCGCGGCCATCCAGGAGCTGTGCGAGACCTACGAGATGGAGCGCGAGGACGTCAACCGCGCGCTGCTGCGCGTGCTGGCCGCCGTCGAAGTCGCGCGCCACTGATACGGTTCGGCATCGAACGTAGAGAGTGGCTCAGGCGCCGATCTCCGAGCGCACGCGCGCGCACACTCGCCAGAATGCCGCGTCCTGCGCGGCGGCGAAGTTCACCCGCATCAGGCTGCTGGGCTCGCCGCCGCCGTGGAACAGCGCCCCCGGAGCCAGCAGGTAGCCCTCGTCGAGCATGCGCTGGGCCAGTGCATCGGTGTCGACGCCCGTTTCCACCCAGCCGAACAGGCCGGCGGGCTCGGCGGCAAAGCCGAAACCGGCCGCCTCGGCCAGCTGCACGCTGCGCGAGCGCGCCTGCGCCAGGCGGCGGCGCAAGCGCTCGGCGTGGCGCCGCAGCTGGCCCTGCTCCATGCACAGCGCCAGCGCCTTTTCCAGGATGGAGGGCGTGGTGAGCGCCGACAGCAGCTTGGTGTCGAGCAGGCGCTCGCTCAGCGCCGGAGGCGCCGCGAGGAAGCCGATGCGCCAGTTGGGCGCGAGGATCTTGGCGAACCCGCCCACGTACACCGTGCGCCGCAGGCCGTCGAGCGCGCACAGCCGCGTGGCGTGATCGGGCGCCAGGTGGCAGTAGCTGTCGTCCTCGACGATATGGAAGTCGTGCTGCTGCGCCAGTTGCAGCACCTGGTGCGCGCGGCCCGGCGCGAGGCTGTAGCCGGTGGGGTTGTGCAGCACGCTCACGCTGACGAACAGCTTGGGCGCGTGCGCCTCGCAGTAGCGCGCCATCACCGCCAGGTCGGGTCCCTCGGGGCCGCGCGGCACCGCCAGCACGCGCATGCCCAGGGCGTCGAGCCGTGCGAACTCGACCGACCAGCCGGGCTCCTCCACCATCACCGGGTCGCCCGCCTTGAGCAGGCAGCGGCTGACGATGTCGAGCGCGTGCGTGGCGCCCATGGTGGTCATGATGTGCCGGGGGTCGGCCGGCACGCTCAGTTCGGCCAGGCGCCGCGCCAGCATGGCGCGCAGGCCGGCGTCGCCCATGGGTTCGCCGTAGCTGAACGAGCCTTCGCGCAGCGCCGGGCTGGCGGCCACCTTGCGCACCGCCGCCAGCATGAAGCGCGCGTCCTCCAGCCAGGACGCCGGGAACACCCCCGCCCCGGGCTGCGCCTGCCCCGAAGGCGGGTGGAACATGCCGCGGATGAGCGCCGTGGCATGGATACGCGAGCCCGGCGCCAGCCCGGTGAACGGCTGTGCACCGCTCGCACTGCGCACAGAGCCCCCTGAATTGATAGCGCCCTTCGCAATATCCACGGGCGCTGGCGCCTGTTTTTGCATCAAATCGCGCACATAGAAGCCGCGCTGCCGGCGCGCTTCGATCAGGCCCTGGGCGAGCAACTGGTCGTAGGCCGCGACCACCGTCCAGGGGCTCACCCCCTGCTGGCGCGCGCATTCGCGCACCGAGGGCATGCGCGCGCCAGGCGCCAGCAGGCGCGCGCGGATGCGCTCGGCAAAGCGTTGGGCCAGCTGGTCGGTGAGCGAGCGGCGCGGGGTGCGGGTCAGCATGGCGGATTTCGGGGCGGCCGGTGTACCGATGGCGGCACCAGCACAGATCGTGCAATTGTCCGGGAAACTGTATTGGAACTGTAATGGCGAAATCCGTACAGTGGAACGCTTTTCGCCACACCTTCCGCCGCACCTGCGGCCCCACCCGCCCGCCATGCCGCTTGCCGAATTCACCGCCCTGCTGGCCCTTGCCACCGCCATGAGCTTCACGCCGGGGCCGAACACCACGCTGTCCACCGCGCTGGCTGCCAACCGCGGCCTGGGGCCGGCCATGCGCTTCGTGCTGGCGGTGCCGGTGGGCTGGTCGGCCCTGCTGCTGCTGTGCGCCGGCGGCCTGGGCGCCGTGGTCGTGGCCGCGCCCATGCTGCGCCTGGCCATCAAGGCGCTGGGCATAGCCTACCTGTTGTGGCTGGCCTGGAAGCTGGCGCACAGCAGCACGCTGGCGCAGGCCGATGCGGCGCGCATGCAGGTGGGCTTCTGGCAGGGCGTGGCGCTGCAGTTCGTGAACATCAAGGCCTGGCTGCTGGCGCTGACCATCGTCGCCGGCTGGGTCGCCGGGCGCGCCGACAGCCTGCAGCGCCTGGCCGTGGTGCTGCCGGTGATGCTGCTCTTCGCACTGGCCAGCAACCTGCTCTACGCCAGCACCGGCGCGCTCTTGCGCCAGTGGCTCGCGCACGGCCGGCGCCTGCTGTGGTTCAACCGCGCCATGGCGCTGGTGCTGGCACTCACGGCCCTGTGGATGCTGCGCTCATGAGGTCGCGCGACGAAACCCTGGGCATGGCGCTGGGCTTCCTCGGCGTGGCGTTCTTTGCCGTGACGCTGCCGATGACGCGGCTGGCCACCGGCACGCAGGAGGCGCCGCAGCTCTCGCCCTGGTTCGTGACGGTGGCGCGGGCGGCGCTGGCGGGCTGCCTGTCGGTGGTGTTCCTGCTCGCCACGCGCTCGCCCCTGCCGCAGCGCCAGCACTGGAAGCCGCTCGCCCTGGCCGTGCTCGGCAACGCCATCGGCTACCCGCTGCTCCTGGGCTTTGCGCTGCGCACCGTCACCGCCAGCCACGCCGCCGTCGTGACGGCGCTGCTGCCGCTGGCCACCGCCGCCATGGCGGCCTGGGTGCTGCACCAGCGCGCGCGCCTGGGTTTCTGGCTGTGCGCGGTGGCCGGCAGCGCGCTGGTGGTCGCGTTCTCGCTGCTGCGCGCCGGCCAGGACGGCGCCGGCTTCGGCTTCGCCTGGGCCGACCTGCTGCTGCTCGGCGCGGTGTTCGCCGCCGCGCTCGGCTACATCTACGGCGCGCAGGTGACGCCGGCGCTCGGCGCGGAGCGGGTGATCTGCTGGGTCTGCGTGATGGCGCTGCCCCTGTCGCTGCCGGGCACGCTGTGGCTGTGGCCGCAGCACGCCGTGGCGCCCTCGGCCTGGGGCGGCCTGCTGTACGTGGGCGTGTTTTCCATGTGGGCCGGCTTTTTTGCCTGGTACCGCGGCCTGATGCTGGGCGGCGCGCTGCGCGTCAGCCAGGTGCAGCTGCTGCAGCCCTTCCTCACCATCCTGGCGGCGGTGCCGCTGCTGGGCGAGGCGCTCGATGGCGTCACCCTCGCGTTTGCCGCCGGCGTCGTTGCGACGGTGGTGGTGGGCAAGCGCCTGTCCCGTCCGCCCGCGCCTGCCTACCCGGCGGGCGCGGCGTCCCCGCCGCTGCGCTGAACCCCGGCCAGACGCGCGTTTTCATCCCGAACCAGGAGACCCCACCATGCCCTTCACCCTTGCCAGCCGCACCGGGAAAATGAACCCCTCGGTGATCCGCGAGATCCTCAAGCTCACGGAAAAGCCCGGCATCATCAGCCTGGCCGGCGGCCTGCCGTCGCCGCGCACCTTTCCCGTGGACGCCTTCGCCCGCGCCTGCGCCAGCGTGCTGCAGAGCGACGGCGCCGGTGCGCTGCAGTACGCCGCGAGCGAAGGCTACGGCCCGCTGCGCGAGGCGGTGGCGGCACAGCTGCCGTGGGACGTGGACCCGGCGCAGGTGCTGATCACCACCGGGTCGCAGCAGGGGCTGGACCTGGTCGCCAAGGTGCTGCTGGACGCCGGCAGCCGGGTGCTGGTGGAGACCCCGACCTACCTGGGCGCGCTGCAGGCCTTCGCGCCCATGGAGCCGGTGGTCCAGGCGGTGCCGAGCGACGACGAGGGCGTGGACATCGCCGCCCTGGCGGCGGGCGTGGGCAGCGGCGCGGACAAGGCGCGCTTTCTCTACGTGCTGCCCAACTTCCAGAACCCGACCGGCCGCACCATGAGCGAAGCGCGCCGCGCGGCGCTGGTGGCGACGGCGGCCGAGCGCGGCCTGCCCATCGTCGAGGACAACCCCTACGGCGACCTGTGGTTCGACGCGCCCCCGCCGGCGCCGCTCACGGCGCGCAACCCGGCCGGCTGCATCTACCTGGGGAGCTTTTCCAAGGTGCTGGCGCCGGGCCTGCGCCTGGGCTACCTGGTGGCGCCGCACGCCGTGTTCCCCAAGCTGCTGCAAGCCAAGCAGGCGGCCGATCTGCACACGCCCGGCTTCAACCAGCGCATGGTGGCCGAGGTGCTGCAAGGCGGCTTCCTGGAACGCCATGTGCCGACCATCCGCACGCTCTACCGCCAGCAGCGCGATGCCATGCTGGCCGCGCTGGAGCGCGAAATGGGCGGCCTGGGTGTGTCCTGGAACCGGCCGGCCGGCGGCATGTTCCTGTGGCTGCGGCTGCCGCAGGGCATGCACGCGGTGGACCTGCTGCCGCTCGCCGTCGAGCGCGGCGTGGCCTTCGTGCCGGGCGCCGCCTTCTACGCCGGCGATGCCGATGCCCACACGCTGCGCCTGTCGTTCGTGACCGCCAGCGCGGCCCAGATCGACACCGCGATCGCCGCACTGGCCGACGCGGTGCGCGCGCTGGCCTTGGCCCCTACACTGTAGGACAACGCGCGCAAGCGCAGGGAGCGCATGCCATGACCTACCTGCCGTTCCTGCAAATCGATGTCTTCAGCGAGCGCCACGGCGACGGCAACCCCCTGGCCGTGGTGCTGGACGCCGACCCGCTGCCCGAGCGCACCTTCCGGCGCTTTGCCGCCTGGACCAACCTCTCGGAGACGACCTTCCTGCTGGCGCCCACGCCCGCCGGCCGGGCGGCCGGGGCCGACTACCGCGTGCGCATCTTCACGCCGAGCGGCGAGCTGTCGTTCGCCGGCCATCCCACGCTGGGCAGCTGCTACGCCTGGCTGCATTCCGGTGGCCAGCCGCAGCGCCCCGGAACCATCGTGCAGGAATGCGCGCTGGGGCTGGTGCCGATCCGCGAGCAACAGGGGCGCCTGGCGTTCGCCGCCCCGGCCATGGAGCAAAGCGTACCCAACGCCGCGCTGACCGCGCTGGTCGTGGGCGCGCTGGGCCTGCGGCCGCAGCAGGTGCGCGCCACGCGCCTGCTCAACAACGGCCCGCGCTGGCTGGCGCTGCTCGTCGACAGCAAGGACGCCGTGCTCGGGCTGACGCCCGACCACGCCCGCCTGAAGGACCTGGGCCAGGACGTGGGCGTCGTCTACATGGCGCCGCAGCCCCACGCCGCGGGCGAGCCCGCGGCCTATGTGCGCGCCTTCGCGCCCTCGCTCGGCACCAGCGAGGACCCGGTGACCGGCAGCCTGAATGCCAGCCTGGCGCAATGGCTGATCGGCGAGGGGCTGGCGCCACCGCGCTACCTGGCGGCCCAGGGCGAATGCCGCGGACGCGCTGGCCGCGTCACCATCGAGCAGGACAGTGCCGGCCAGGTCTGGGTCGGCGGCCGGTGCCTGACGGCGATCGAAGGCCGGGCCCACTTTCCCTGAAACCTCTCCAAGCGGCTCTTTCCATGACGCATGCCCCCCTCCTGCCCAGCCTGTCCGACATCGAAGCCGCCGCCCGGCTGGTGTACGAGGAGTTCCCGCCGACGCCGCAGTACCGCTGGGGCCTGCTCAGCGAGCGCCTGGGCACGGAGCTCTGGGTCAAGCACGAGAACCACAGCCCCGTCGGCGCCTTCAAGCTGCGCGGCGGCCTGACGTATTTCGACCAGCTGGCGCGGCGCGGCCAGCTCCCGCGCGAGGTGGTCAGCGCCACGCGCGGCAACCACGGCCAGAGCATGGGCTGGGCGGCGCGCAAGCACGGGGTGCCCTGCACCATCGTCGTGCCGCACGGCAATTCGGCGGAGAAGAACGCCGCCATGCGCGCGCTCGGCGTGCACCTGGTCGAGCACGGCAGCGATTTCCAGGAAGCACGCGAACACGCCATGCACCTCGCCACGGAACGCGGCGCGCACATGGTGCCGAGCTTCCACGCCGACCTGCTGCGCGGCGTGGCCACCTACTGGTGGGAATTCCTGCGCGCCGTGCCGGCGCTGGATGTGGTCTACGTGCCCATCGGCCAGGGTTCGGGCGTGTGTTCGGCCATTGCCGCCAAGCTGGCGCTGGGCCACGGTGCGCGCGTCGTCGGCGTGGTCAGCCGCCACGCCACGACCTATGCCGACTCGCTGGCCGCCGGCCGCGTGGTCGCCGCGCCGGTGAGCACGCAGCTCGCCGACGGCATGGCCTGCCGCGTGGCCGACGCGGCGGCGCTGGCGGTCATCGCGCCGCACATCGACCACATCGTGCAGGTGAGCGACGCCGAGGTGGGCGCGGCCATGCACGCGCTGTTCACCGACACGCACAACACGGCCGAGGGCGCCGGCGCCGCCGCGCTGGCCGCGGCCTTGCAGGAGCGCGACCAGCTCGCCGGCCAGACGGTGGGCGTGGCGCTGACCGGGGGCAACGTGGACGCCTCGGTGTTTGCCGGCGTGCTCGCTGCACATTCCAGCGGCGCCTCGTCGCCGGGGTGACAAGCGCCGGGCGCCCCTTTCTGGCCCACTTGCGGTATGGGAACCCTGCATTTGGTGCGCCACGGCCAGGCCTCGTTTGGCGCCGACGATTACGACCTGCTCAGCCCGCTGGGCCAGCGCCAGGCGCTGCGCCTGGGCGAGTACTGGCGCGAGCGCGGCCAGACCTTCGACGCGGTGTACAGCGGCACGCTGCGGCGGCACGATGAAACCCTGGCCGGCATCGTGCAAGGCCTGGGCGGCGCTCCGGCCGCCCTGCGCCTGCCGGCGCTCAACGAATACGACAGCCTGGCCCTGATCCGCGCCGTGCACCCGGAGCCGCTCGTGCGCCCGGACACGCCCGAGCGCTACCGCCAGCACTTTCGCCTGCTGTGCGACGGCCTGGCGCAATGGATGGCGGGCGTCGTCAGCCCCGAGGGCATGCCCAGCTGGGAGAGCTTCGCCGCCGGCGTGCACGGCGTGCTTGAAGCCGTGCGCCAGCGGCACGCCGGCCAGCAGGTGCTGCTGGTATCGAGCGGCGGGCCCATTTCGGCCGCCGTCGGCGCCGTGCTCGGCACCGCGCCCGAGGTGACCATCGCGCTCAACATGCGCATCCGCAACAGCGCCGTGACCGAGATGAGCATCTCCAGCAAGCGCCTCATGCTCCAGACCTTCAACACGCTGCCGCACCTGGGCGGGCTGGACCACGCCGACTGGCTGACGCACGCCTAGAACCTCTTGTACGGATTTGCATTCAATCGGATAACTAGGCGAGAAGCCACAGACAGTGCGGTAGCACGGCAAGGCGAACCAACGACGTTACACGTTTGAAGGCAAAACCGTATCAGTCCTCCCAGGGCGGCGCGGCCTCCTGGTGCAGGCGCCGGCGCAGCGCCGCGTAGTCGGGCAGGACGGCTTCGACCTCGGCCCAGAAGCGCGGGCTGTGGTCCATGACGCGCAGGTGCGCCAGCTCGTGCACCACGACGTAATCCAGCACGTCGGGCGCGAAATGCATCAAACGCCAGTTGAGCCGGATGGAGCCGTCGCTGCGCGCGCTCCCCCAGCGCGTGCGGGCATTGGTCAGCGCCAGGCGCCGCCAGCGCACGCCCATGCGCGGGGCGAAATGCTCCAGGCGCTCGGTGAAATGCGCCCGCGCGGCACGCGCCACCCAGGCGGCCGCCGCGTCGCGCAGCTGGGCCGCGCTGGCGTGGGCCGGCAGGCCGAGGTGCAAGCTGCCCTGCCCGCCGGGCGCCGCAACCAGCCGGCCCGCAACCGGTGCCGTGCCATCGAGGCGCACGCACAAGGCCCCGCCGAGCCAGGGCAGGCACACGCCGTCCTGCCAGACGATGCGTGCCGCGTGCACCCGCGCGGCGCGCTCGCGCGCCTCTACGAGCTTGCGCAGGATCCAGTCCGCCTTGCCTTGCAGCGCCGCGTCGATCGCACCCAGGGTGACGGCGTGCGGCGCCCGCACCGAGAGGCCTTCCTCGGCCACGGAAAAGCCGATGCTGCGGCGGCGCGCGCGCACCAGTGCGTACCCCACCAGGGCATTGCCCAGGCGCAGCTCGCGGCGCGCCTGCGGATGCCGGAAGACCGCGGGCGCTGCCCACTCGGGGCTTTGGGGGGGCTCCGATTTCGCTATGACATCAGGAGCTGTCAACCCTTTAGGGACAAGCGCTGGAGGCCGATTTCTCTTGTATTTTTTGTTGTCTGGCGGCGCGACCGGCGGCGCGGGGGCCAGGAAATCAAGCGCCAGCTGAACCAGGTTGTGCATGGGCGGCCGCGCCAACGGGTCGGGAGCCTGGCGCCTCAGGCCGATGGCGACGGAGCGGCGTCGGCGCGCACCGCCTCGCCTTGCTGGCGCGCCAGGTGGTCGGCGAAGGCCGACAGATCCTGGTGCATGCGCGCAGGCGGCGGCAGGACCGCCGGAAGATCTGCGCTGCTCCAGAGCCAATGCAGCTGGGCGCCCACGGCCGCGCCCGCCTGGAGGTGCTCGACCTGCTCACCCACGACCAGGACGTCTTCCGGAGCCAGGCCGTAGCGTTCACAGATCTGCTCGAACAGGCCGGGTGCGGGTTTGCGGCAGGCGCAGCCCTCACCGGGTGCGTGCGGGCAATAGAACACCGCGTCGATGCGACCGCCCGCCGCCGCCAGCAGGCGGTGCAGCTTGCCGTGCACGGCGTTGAGCGTGGCGACGTCGAACAGGCCGCGGCCCAAACCCGGCTGGTTGGTCGCCACCACCACGTGCCAGCCCAGGCGGTTGATGCGCGCTACCGCTTCCAGTGCGCCGGGCAGCGGCTGCCAGTCGTCCGGGTCGGCAACGAACTCCTCGCCGGCGGGCAAGGCGTTGAGCGTGCCGTCGCGATCGAGAATCACGAGCTTCATGGCGGTGATTATCTATGGCCGGGCCGGCGCGGGCGGCTGCGGCTCCCAGCCCACCAGGTACAGCCCGTAGAAGCGGCCGCGCGCCAGGCGCACCCGCAGCCGCTCGCCCGGCCGCCAGAGCGCCGGGCGGGCGTGGGCGATGCGTACGCGCTGCGGCCCGGCGAACCCCACGATGTCGAGCACCAATTCGCTGCCCGCTTCCTGGTGCAGCGTGGCCGGCCGCGCACGCAGGCCCAGCACACGCGCTTCGCCCTCGGGCAAGGCCTGCAATGCGCCGGTGTTGGCGTGCGCGGCCCACAGGCCGGCCGCACCCGCCAACCACGCCAGCGCCCACGCCGCACGCAACAGGCGCAGCACGGCGCGCGCACCGCCGCGTCGCCACCACAGCGCGAGCAGCGCCGCGCACAGCAGCAGCGCCGCCGCGCCCAGCACCCAGGGCAGGAACAGCGCCGCCAGCGAGGGCGGCGGCAGGGGTGCCAGGGCGAAGGCTTCGGCGGGCGGGTGCCGCCCATCCTGCCAGGCCAGCCAGGCGCGCAGCGCAGCCAGAACGGCCGGCGGGCCGAACACCAGCACGGCCAGCGCCGTGCGCACGCGCCCGGTGCTGGCCGGCCCGGCGTCCGCGCTCACACCGCCAGGCGCGAAAGATCGGCCACGCGGTTCATCGCCAGGTGCAGGCCCTTGAGCAGGCCCTGGCGGTTCAGGCGCAGGTCCATCTGCTCGGCGTTGACCATCACGTCGTCGAAGAACGCATCCACCGGCGCGCGCAGCACGGCCAGGGTCTGCAGGCTGGCGGTGTAGTCGCCCGCGTCGAACTGCGCATCGGCCTCGGGCACGAAGCGCTGCAGAGCGGTGTACAGGTCCTGCTCGGCCTGCTCCTGCAGCAGCTCGGGGTTGACGTGCGGATCGACCGGGCCTTCGGCTTCGGC
>MEDL01000011.1 GCA_001724785.1 Acidovorax sp. SCN 68-22
GCGCTGCTGGAAAAGCTCAAGAGCAACATGCAGGAAGTGCGTGCGCGCGGCGGCATGCTCTACGTGCTGGCCGACGCCGACACGCGCATCACCAACGGCGAAGGCGTCCACGTCATCCGCATGCCCGAGCACTACGGCGCGCTGAGCCCCATCCTGCATGTCGTGCCGCTGCAACTGCTGGCCTACCACACGGCCTGCGCACGGGGCACGGATGTGGACAAGCCGCGCAACCTGGCCAAGAGCGTCACCGTCGAATGACCGTGGCGTGCTTGGGGCGGTAGAGCCGCTGCGCGCAGCGCTCAGGTTATGCGGCGGCACAAGCGTTTTGCCAAGAGCGTCACGGTCAAATGACCGTGGCGCTGGGAGACGACGGTTTCCGGGTAATTGAAGTCGTGAACAGGCAAAGACTGTCTGTTACGCTTCGAGGTAGGTTCAGACTGGGGTCAAGGGAAGGTTTCATGACAAAAATCATCACTCTGTACAACCACAAGGGCGGCGTCTCAAAGACTACGACAACATATCACCTCGCCTATGCATTGGCCGAAGCCATGAAGCTAAAGGTCTTGGTGGTCGATGCGGATCCGCAATGCAATCTCACTGAGCTTTGTTTATCAAAAACCATCGATTTGCTTGATCAGAAGGAGGAGGCCGGAGAACTAACAAGCTTGCCCGGGACCTCTGTCAAGGAAGCCCTCTGGCCACGCTTGGAGGGAGAACGTGCATCCGTAGACATTGAGGGAATCGAGTTAACAAAATTCGACAGTACTCTGCCGCTATATATCTTTCGCGGCGATATAGGTTTAAGCGAAGCAGAGGATCGGCTCTCGTATGCCTATAGCCAGCGACTGACTTCAGATATGCATCAGAAGCGCACATACGTTGCGGTACATGACATGCTGCGTAGATTAGGCGACCATCATTCATTCGATGTGATCCTTGTCGATGTCGGTCCTAGCGCAGCAGCACTTACGCGATCGTTTTTCTTGTCTTGCGACCTTTTTTTGGTTCCTGTTGCCCCGGATCGTTTCAATTATCAAGCGATGGGTTCTCTTAGCCATATACTTACTAAATGGATTACAGAGCACCTTCAAGTTATTCCTGATTTTCAAAAGCTAGCGCTTAACGTCCCGCTAAAACCACCGATATTTCAGGGCATCGTGATGCAGCGATTTCAGCGTCATCGGGGTGCCCCAAAGGCTGGATTTCAAGTGTGGATTGACAAGATCCGGAATCGAGCGACACAAGAGCTTATGCCCGCATTAGTTGCGTCATCTGGTGTCGAGGGGGTCGCTAAACATTGTCTTGCTAATCCTATCTGTGTAGAGATTCATGATTTCGCAAGCTTGGCGCCGATGATGCTGTCTAACAGTAAGCCGGTGTGGCAATTAACCAAAGAAGACACAGATTGGCAAGGCCAAGTTTGGGATCAAAGATCAGCTGCAATGGCTGAATTCAAAATACGGTTTTCCGAGCTCGCAAAATTGGCTATTGCCTAAAATCATCATGCAATGGTCATATTGCGTCGTAGCATTCATCGATGTTCTGGGATTTTCGTCTTTTGTAGAAGCGGATGCATGTTCAGTCGAGCCTACTCAGCTCATCAATCTCAAAGGTCTTTTGGCTGGGGTAACGAGTGACTCTCCCGAACTTGATGTCCGTGCTTTCTCGGATTCGATCACCATTTCCGCGCCTCTAGAAAGTGCTGCCGTCGTCAGCTTATTCAACGCAACTCTAGACCTGCAACGGCGTTTTGTCTCAGGTGGTGTTTTAGTAAGAGGAGGGATAGCATTCGGGAAGCACTACAGTGATGAAACGATCATCTATTCTGAAGCCTTGATACGCGCCTATCAACTCGAAAGAGATAAAGCGCGTTTCCCGCGAATTTTGGTTGCCGACGATCTTCTTGACTGGTATTTTCATCACCATGATACAAAGCCTGCAGATATGGATGAAGTTAAGGCAATTGTGATTGCTGATCGCGATAGCTTGGTGTTTGTAGATTATTTAGATATAAGCTCAATTGAGTCACACTTGCAGGTCATAAATAAATATAATATTAAAAATTCGACGCCGAGCGTTCTAGAGAAAATTCAGTGGCTTTGTCAGTATCATAATTTTGTGGCGGAGAGATGCGGTAGTCCACACGTCTATACGGGAGCAATGCTCAGTGGGTTTCAGCAGGTCGTGATCAAACCATAGAAAGGAAGCGACAGGAGGTCTAATGGTTTCATTGAAAGTTTAGTGTTCGGCGTAATCTGTCGGATATCTGCTTCTTTACAGCTGTTAATCAACGCATCCCTGCGAAGGGGCGAGTGGGGCGCAAACGTCGTTGAGGCGGGCACGGCGAATATCCTGCCAACAGCCGATCCGGGGTGCGTGAAGTCGAATGCCTTCTGCGGGCCGAGAGCAGTCAACTTTTGTACCGCACGCGAACAGCCGCACAGCACGGACTGCGGAACCGCCGCACCGACCAAAGCCCGCGACAGCCCGACCCGGCGCCTGCATTCTCTCCAGCCCTCGCGCACGCGATCCGTCTCAGCAGCAGCGCGGCCCGCAGCCCTTCCCCGCCGCCACAGAAGTGACCTCCTGCGCCACGGTGTCAGCCGTCTGCATCGCCACCACCGGCTTCCGACCCCGCACAAACCCACTGGCAAACCGCCCGTCCACCTCACGCGCCAGTTGCCGCAGCTCCGCCCCCTGGCCCGACAGGAACTCGGCCGCGTCCTCTGCCGTGTAGACCCGCGTGATTTCTATGGACGCGTCCTCGAAGCCGGCGGCCCGCAGCTTGGCGATGTAGTCGGCATCGCCCAACGCTCCGGCGACGCAGCCGATCCAGAGCTCCATGCTGCGGCGCATGGCTTCGGGCACATCGCCGCGCACCACCACATCCGATACCGCGAAGCGGCCACCGGGTTTGAGCACGCGGAAGGCTTCGCGCAGCACGCGGTCCTTGTCGGCCGACAGGTTGATGACGCAGTTGGAAATGACCACGTCCACCGAGTTGGCCGGCAGCGGGATGTGCTCGATTTCTCCCTTCAGGAAGTGCACATTGGTCAGGCCGCTCTTGCGCTTGTTTTCCTGTGCCAGGGCCAGCATGGGGTCGGTCATGTCCAGGCCGTAGGCCGTTCCGGTAGGGCCGACCCGTTTGGCCGAGAGCAGGACGTCGATGCCGCCGCCGGAGCCCAGGTCCAGCACGGTTTCGCCGGCCTTCAGTTCCGCCAGCGCGGTCGGGTTGCCGCAGCCCAGCGATGCCAGCATTGCAGTGGCCGGCACGTCGGCCGCCTGGGCCTGGTCGTACAGGTTCGAAGTGATGGGGTCCCACCGCTCCGGCGACGCTGCTGAGCCGCCGCCGCAGCAGGCACTGGCACCGCCCTGCGCCACGCGCTCGGCGGCCGCGCCGTATTGTTGTTGGACCACTTCCTTCACATCCGTCGTTTCGTTCATCGGGTTCTCCTTCATCAAAGTTCGGGCCCGCCGCAGCAGGTGACGCGCCCGGGCTCCACCGCCTTGCTGCGGGTGCAGCACTCGGCGTACAGAAAGCCCAGCAGCGCTTCCAGGCCGGCGGTGTGGGCGGTACAGCGCAAATAGGTGCCTTCGCGCTGGACGGCGACCAGGCCCGCGCTTTTGAGCTTGTCCAGATGGTGCGAAAGCGTCGATGCCGCCATGCCCAGCTCGGCCGCAATCTCGCCAACCACCAGACCCTCGGGATGCGCGGTGAGCAGCAGCCGGACGATGGCCAGGCGGGGCTCGGTGCCCATGGCGGCGAGCATGCCGGCGAACCGGGCGGTGTCGGTGGGCGGGTGGGTGAGGGGCATGCTTCGCTTCGTTGTATCCATATTTCCAGAATAATCGAAATTAAATGCGGCTGTCAACTGCATCCGGCGGAACCAGGCCGTTGCGCCCCTGCGGGTTTCAGTCGCTCTCGGGCACGTAAAAGCGGCGCTCCAAGCCTGCCCGCCCGGGAAAATATTTGAAGAACGGCCGGGCGCCGTCGATGGTGTGCGCGACGGATGGGCGGGCGACCAGGCGCTCGAAATAGGCCCGCAAGTGGCCGTGCTCGGGGCCGAAAGACACGTAGGCTCTGGCGTAGAACAGCGCCGGTGCAGCGGCGCAATCGGCCATGCTGAAAGAAGTGCCGGCCATCCAGGTGCGGCCCCCCAAGTGCCCGTCGATCAAGGCGTAGGCAGTCTGAAGCGCCTCACGGGCCCGGACCACGCTGGGCGCATCGCGTTCGGCCTCGGGGCGCAGCAGGTCGGCGGTGAAGGCTTGCATGGGGGTCATCACGTACAGGTCCATCAGCCGGTCCCACAAGCGCACTTCCAGCGCTTGCTCGGCGTCTTGCGGGATAAGCCGGCGGCCGGGCCCGGCGTGGTGGAGCTGCAGGTGTTCCATGATGGTGCTGGTCTCGGGAACGGGCTTTTCCTGGTCGATCAGCAAAGGCATCTTGCCCAGCGGCCACAGCTTCAGGTAGGCGGAACGCTCTGTCGGGTCTCCGGGGTTGTAGATGCGTCTTTCGGTCGTGATGGCGAGCTCGTCGAGCGCGATCAGCACCTTGTGGCAGTACGACGAAAGAGGGTGGTAGTGCAGCGTCAGGGGATTCATGGCGTCGGGTGGTCGCGCAATGCTGCCTGCTGAGCATGCGCGCCCCGGCAAGTTCAGCGAAGAAACCATTCTGACGGACGCCGGCGGTGCTGGCCGCCGAACGGGGGGCCTGGCGCCGTCAGCTGGCAGGTCCATCTGCCACCGATTTCACACACGACACCCTACGCAGCCCCGCAACCTGCGCCTGGCCCCACCACCGCGGCAACAAGGCCCGCACCTCCGCCCGCTGAAAACGGTCGTCGATCAACACCACCGCGCCCTCGTCGTCCTCTGTGCGGATCACGCGGCCGGCGGCTTGCACCACCTTGCGCAGGCCGGGGTAGAGGTAGGTGTAGTCGTAGCCCTTTCCCGCGCCGAAATGCGCGTCCAGGGCCTCCTTTATGCGTTCGTTGACCGGGTTGACCTGCGCCAGCCCCAGGGTCGCCACGAAGGCGCCGATCAGCCGCCGGCCGGGCAGGTCCACCCCTTCGGAAAACGCCCCGCCCAGCACGGCGAAGCCCACGCCTGCGCCGTGCTCGGAGAAGCGTGCCAGGAAGGCCTCGCGGCCTGGCTCGTCCATGTGGCGGGCCTGTTGCCAGGTGGGCAGCTGCGGATGCAGCCGCGCCAGGCATGCGGCGGCGCGCTCCATGTAGTCGAAGCTGCTGAAGAAACACAGGTAGTTGCCGGGTTGCCGGGCGTACTGCTCGGCGACGAGCTGCACGATGGGTGCAAGCGAGCGTTCCCGGTCGCGAAAGCGCGTGGAAATGTGGCCGGCGACGCGCACCGCCAGCTGCGCCGCGCGGAACGGCCCTTCGATGTCCAGCCAGCGCGCGCCCTCGGGCAGGCCCAGCATGTCGCGGTAGAAATGCGCCGGGCCGAGCGTGCCCGAGAACAGCACCGTGGTGTGCGCGGCGGCGTGGCGGGGGGCCAGGTGCGGAGCGGGAACGACATTGCGCAGGCACAGCGTGGACCCCGGCGCGCGCCGCCCGCCGGCCGGGTGCGGCGTGCGCTGCACGTCGAAGAGTGCGTGGCCGCCCATCGACTCGGCCAGCGCCAGGAAGTGCAGCACCTCCCAATAAAAGCCCAGCAGCGGGTCGCCGGGCGGCATGGGCGCGTCGGCCAGGGCCTCGGAAATGGCGGCCGACGCGCGCTGCAGCGCGCCCAGCAACGGCGCGGGCACGTCGGTGTGCGCCGCGTAGTCGCCGCTTTGCGCGCGGTTCAAGGCGTTCCAGGTGCGCTGCAGGCGTTCGAGCGCGGCGCGCACCGGCCCGGCGCTGGCGCGCCGCGCCGCCGCGAGCGCGGCTTGCGGCAGTTCGGCGGTGTACATGCGCTGCGCGCGTTCCACCAGGTTGTGCGCTTCGTCCACCAGCACGCCGACCTTCCACTGCTGCGCCTGCATCAGCGCGTACAGCATGGCGGAGCTGTCGTAGTAGTAGTGGTAGTCGGCCACGACGACGTCGCTCCAGCGCACCAGCTCCTGCGCCAGGTAGTAGGGGCAGACCTGGTGGGCGAGGGCGATGCCGCGCAGCGCCTCGGCGTCCCAGGGCCCGGCGGCGTCCACGGCGGCGGCGCGTGCCTGGGGCAGGCGGTCGTAGAAACCGCGCGCCAGCGGGCAGGCATCGCCGTGGCAGGCCTGGCCGGGGTATTCGCAGGCCTTGTCGCGCGCCCGCACGTCGAGCACGCGCAGCCCGAACGCCGCGGAGCCGCCACCGAGCTGCCGCTGGATGGCCGCCAGCGCCTGCAGCGCCAGCGCGTGGCCGGTGCCCTTGGCGGTGAGGAAGAAGACCTTGTCCAGCCCGCCGCTGTTGCTGGCCTTGAGCAGGGGGAAGAGCGTGCCGAGCGTCTTGCCGATGCCGGTGGGCGCCTGGGCCATCAGGCAGTTGCCCCCGCCCTCGGCGCGCGCGCTGCGGTACACCGCCACGGCCAGCTCGCGCTGGCCGGTGCGAAAGCCGGCCAGCGGAAACTGCAACTCCTGCAAGGCCCGGTCGCGTGCACTGCGGTGCGCGGCCTCGCGGCGCGACCACGCCAGGAAGCGCGCGCAGAGCGATTCGAAGAAGGCCTGCAAGTCGGCGGCTGGGTGCGTTTCCACCAGGACCGTCTCCTCCTGGGTGCCGACGTTGAAATACACCAGCGCCACCCGGATCTGCGCCAGGCCGCGCGCGGCGCAGAGCAAATGCCCGTACACCTTGGCCTGGGCCCAATGCAGGGCGCGCTGTGGCGGGCGCACGCCCTCGAACGCGCCGCGGTAGGTCTTGATTTCCTCGACCTGGCAGGCCGCCGGGTCGAAGCCGTCGGCCCGACCCTGCACCGTCAGGTCTTCGTATTGGCCGGCCAGGCCCACCTCGGTCTCGTAGCCGGCGCAGCGCCGGCCTTGCACCAGGGCGTGGCCGGCCATACCGTCGAGCGCGCTGGGCGCGGGCGTGAAGCGCAGGTCCAGGTCGCCGGTGCGCGCCGTGAATTCGCACAGACTGCGCACGGCGACGGAGTAGCTCACGCCGCCCCCTGAGCTGCGCACGCGGGCGCCGTGCATACGGGCGCCGTGCACACGGGCGCCGCGCGTGCCGGGGAACGACCTTGCCATTGCACGTGGCAAACGCTGGCGGGGATGCCCTCGGCGTGGAAGAACTCCAGCCAGCGGATCTGGTTGTCCTGCAGGTGGTCGCCCGGGCCCTTGACCTCGACCAGTTCGTAGCGCTGCTCGGCGGGCCAGAAGCGCACCAGGTCGGGCAGGCCGGCGCGGTTGCCGGGCAGGTCGCGCAGCAGGCGCTCGAAGACGCGGCGCAAGTGCGCGGCGGGGATGCAGGCCAGCGCCAGGTCGAGCAGCTCCTGCGTCACCGCGCCCCAGAACACGAAGGGCGACTGCACGCCGTGCTTCTCGGCAAAGCGCTGGCGGATCGCGGCGTGGTGCTGCCCGGTGTCGAGCAGCGCCAGGCAGGCGGCGAAGGCATGGGCCCGGCGCGGCACGAAATCGGGCGACCGCAGGTCGGCCGGGCCGCTCTGGAAGGGGTGGAAGAACGCGCCCGGCAGCGGGGCAAAGATCGCCGGCCAGCACAGCAGGCCAAAGAGCGTGTTGAACAGCGTGTTCTCGACGTAGAAGACGGGCGCCGCTGCCCGGTGCCAGTGGGCGCGCACCAGCGATTCCACGGGCACGGGCGCCGCCGGGCGCTCAAGCTCCAGGTCGGCACGCGCCAGCGGCGGGCTGCTGCGCCGCGCTGGCCGCTCGCCGGGGGCAAGGCCCAGCTGGCGCGCCAGGCGCGGCAGCATGCGCGCCAGGCGCTGGCGCTCTTCCTCGCTCTCGGGCGCGGCTTGGGCCGCCTGCGCCAGGGCCCAGGCGTCCGCCGGCCGGCCGCTGCGTTCGCACACGCGCATGCGCCGGTGGCGCGCGCCGGGGTAGCGCGATTGGGCGTAGGCCTGCTCGGCCAGTGCCCATTGCTGCGCCCGTTCGCAGGCCTGGCCGATGCGCAGCAGCAGCTTGGCGCGGCGCAGCTCCAGCCAGGGGTTGGCGCTGATGCAGGCGGCGGCGGCCTGCAGCAGCTGCGCCGGATCGGCGCCGTCGTCGAGTGCCTGGCGGCAGCGCGCAATGGCGAGGAAACCGTCCACATCGGCGCGGCTGGCAAAGGCGCGCGCCTCGGCGGGAAAGGGCACGGGCTCGTACCGGAACACGCCCAGGTTGGCGAGGACGAACTCCGACCAGCCCTGGCGCAGGTTGCCGAAGAACATCAGGCGCAGGCGCTCGCAGACGTCGCCGACGGTCACGCACCAGGCGGCGTGCGCGGCGCCGGGGTGCCACTCGGCGTAGGTGCGCTCGCCCGCGTGCGTGCCGCCCAGGGCCTGCAGCATCTGTGCCTTGCGCAGGCCGCCGTGCAGCCCCGCTGTGGCAAAGAGCGCCAGCAGCTCGGCCTTGGTGTGCAGGGCGAACAGGTCTTCCAGGCGCAGCGGGCGGCCGGCGTCGAGCCAGCCCAGGGCCAGCAGGGGCTGGGCCGCAGCGCGCACGTCCGGGATTTCCGCGTAGGCGAGCTTGTGTTCCAGGAACCAGGGCCCGCGGCGCAGCAGCAGGCGCACCAGCAAGGCCTGCGACGCCATGGGCAGCTGCGCGAACCCGGCGAGGAAGCCCTGCTCCGCCGTGTCGAGCAGGCCGCCATAGCGCCCGCCCACCCAGGCGAGCGCGCGCTGGAAGTTGTGCAGGTAGTAGTAGCGGTGGGGCTCCAGCATCGGGGCGCTTGTGTCCGGCGAGGCTGTGAGTTTATACAGTTAATCGGGCAGACGGGGCCGCCTGGGTCGCCAGCGCGTTGCGCGTACTAGCCGCGCTGCTGGTACATCACCGCTTCCAGCTGCATGCGGCGGATCTGCTGCGCCGCCTTCTGCGCCTCGGCGGCGGTGGCGAAGGGGCCAACGCGCACACGTGTGCGCTGCCCGCTGCTGGTGGAAAAGCTTTGCCGGAACGCGGGCAGGTTGGCGTTGAGCAGCTTGGCCTGGGCGCGGCGCGCATTCGCCTCCTCGGCAAACAGGCCGACGTTGAGGTAGTAGCCGGGCGCACTGCCCAGCGGTGCGCTGGCGGCGGCGGCCGGCGCTGCCGGGCGGGGCACCGATGCCGCGGGTGTGGAGGCGCGCGGCGCGGCCGCCGCGGGTGCGGGGCTGCGCTTGGCGGGTGCGGGCGGCGGGGCCGCGCGCACGGGCGCCTTGGTCGGCGGGGTCTTGGTGGCCGTGGTCGGGGATGCGGGCCTGGCCTGCGGCGTCGCGGCGGCCGGCTCGGACGCGGCGGGAGCTTTGGCTGGCGTGGCCACGGGCGCGGACGTCGGCTGGGCGCGCGGCGCCGCCGGGGAGGCCGGGCTGCTGGCCGGCGCCTGCGCTGCCCCGGCACCGGCCCGCGCCAAGGCATTGTTGTGCGCCAGCAGGGGCGGGGCGGGCGGGGTAGGCTGTGCGGTTTCCCGCCCGGCGGCGGCCGGGGACGAAGCCTCCGCCGCACTGGACGCTGGCGGCGCTGCACTGGCAGCGTCCGATGCGCGCGGATCGGGTGCCGGCGGCCGCTGCGTCGCGCCCTGCGGTACGGTGGGTACGGCACCGGCCCCTGCCTGCACGGCGCCCGTAGCCAGCTGGGCCTCGGAAGGGCCCGAGCCGCCCCAGCCGCCCGGAGGCACCAGGGTCCAGGCCACGGCAAGGGCCGCGAAGAGCAGCACGTTGCCGACGGCGATCCAGGCGAGGCGCTGCCAGCTGCTGGCCTGGCGCGCCAGCAGGATGTGCGCCTCGGGCATGGTGTGGGCGGCCACCAGGGCGTGGGCGATGCGCTTGCGGATCTCGCGGTGCAGCAGCGCGTCGCCGAACAGGCCGGGCAGGACGATGGCGAACAGGGCGAAAGCGGCGAACAGGCCCCATTCCACCTGCTCCGGCCAGCGCAGCAGCGGCCGCCCGACGCCGAACACCAGCAGCGCCAGCCCTTCGACCAGGGCCACGTAGACCAGCGCCGCGCTCCAGAGGTGGTGCAGCAGCATCCAGTTGAGCGTCGCCAGGGCCGCCGCCAGGTTCCAGCCCGCGGGGGCCCGACCGGCCCGGTCGAAGCGCTCGAACAGCGCCAGGTAGCGCGGGAGTTGCACCGGGCCGAGGGCGGCGCTGTAGAGCGTGCCCATGGCGCTGTCGTCGGTGCCGGGGGCTGCGCCGCTGGCCGGGGCGGGAGGGCGGTGGAACGGCATGCGGCATTCTTGCATGCGAGCGCCGCTATGGGAATGCTTTTGGTCGGAACAAAATCGGCCTGTAGCGCTTGTGGTACAAGGGCGTACAGCTATTGATTCGGGAGTGCGCGCCTCCCTGCCCAGCGCGCCGCAGGGGCATGGGACGGCTGCCCTGCGGGCGGGCGCGCTTGGCGCCAGAATGGAGGGCCCTTTGGAGAAAGCCATGCCCGCCACGCTGAAAATCGATTTTGTCTCCGACGTCTCCTGCCCCTGGTGCGCCATCGGGCTGCACGCGCTGGAGCAGGCGGCCGAGCGGCTGGCGGGCCAGGTGCAGCTGGACTGGCATTTCCAGCCCTTCGAACTGAACCCGAACATGGGCCCGGAGGGCCAGGATATCGGCGAGCACCTGCAGCAGAAATACGGCGCCTCCGCCGAGCAGCGCGAGGCGACGCGTGCCGCCATCGCCGCGCGCGGTGCCGAGCTGGGCTTCACGTTCACGGCGGGTGCGCGCGGGCGCATCTACAACACCTTTGACGCGCACCGCCTGCTGCACTGGGCCGAGGCGCAGGGGCGGCAGCGGGCGCTCAAGCACGCCCTGTTCAAGGCCTATTTCACCGACGGCGAGGACCCGAGCGACCACGCCGTGCTGCTGCGGCTTGCGGGTGCGGTGGGGCTGGACGCGGCCGAGGCGGGCGCCGTGCTGGCCTCCGACCGCTACGCTTCCGAGGTGCGTGCGCGCGAGCAGTTCTACACGCAGCAGGGCATCCACTCGGTGCCGGCGGTGGTCGTGAACGACCGGCACCTCATCCAGGGTGGTCAGCCCGTGGAGGTGTTCGAGCAGGCGCTGCGCCAGCTTGCCACCGCGCAGTAGGCGCGGCGCGTTCAGGGCTGCGGGCCGGCGCGTGGCCGGGCAAGCGCCAGCACGTCTTCGATCAATTCGGCAAAACGTTCGCGGCCGTGCGGGCCGGTCTGTTGAAAGCCGATGAAGGTCAGGCAGGCGACGCGCGCAAAACGCTGGACGTCGGCCGGCAGTGCCCCCGGGAAGAGTGCCTGCGCCAGCCGCTCCGCGAATTCGCGGCGGCGCGCGTCCACGCGTTCGAGTGCCGTGCGCACGGCGCCGTCCTTGCTGGCCCAGGCGCGGATGGCGACTTCACGCCCCGGCTGCAGGCGGCCGGCGATGAGAAGGTAGCGCTCCAGGCGCAGACCCGGGTCCTCCACGGCATCGGCGTAGGCGATCACCGCGTCGGTGTAGTCGGCTTGCCAGCGCAGCAGGAGCGCCTGGACCAGGTCCGCGCGGTTGCGGAAGTGGTGGTAGAACGAGCCGCGCGTGACATTCAGACGCCGTGCGAGCTTCTCGGCCGAGAGCTGGGCGTAGCCCGACTCGTCCAGCATGTGCAGGCCCGCTTCGATCCAGGATTCGCGCGAGAGTTTTTGCATGCTCGCCCAGCATACAGGCTGTGTATGGTGGCGGTGCGCCCTCTAGAGTTCGGGCATGGCCAAGCAGTCTTCCACCGTGTTTCCGCACCCGCCCCGGGTGCTCGTTGTCGGGGCGGGGATGGCCGGACTTGCCGCGGCGCAAGCGTTGCAGCGGGCGGGTTTTCAGGTGCGCGTGGTCGAGCAGAACGATGCCGTGGGTGGGCGGGTGAAAAGCCAGGCCTTCCATGGACGGACGATCGAGTGCGGCGCGCAGTTCCCCTCCAGCGGGTACCGGCACATGCCTGCGTTGCTGGCAGGCGCCGGCTTGGCGGATAGGGTCCATGCGACTTCCCCCTGGGCCGCGTTCGAGCGCGGCGGGCGGCTCTTCCATGTCCACCAGAACCGGCCATGGACGCTGGTTGGCAGCGGCCTGCTCAGCGCGGGCGATGGCGCGCGGCTGATGGCCGGCGCGCTTCCCCTGGGGTTTGGCGGGTGGGCGCGTGACCGGTCGAGCTATGCCGCGTACGCGTCCCTGGACAACGAGGACGCGCTGGCCTGGTGCCGGCGCAGGCTGGGGCGCGGCGCCTCGGCCCATGTGCTTGCGCCAACGGTGCACGGCCTATATTTCCACCCCCTGGAGAACACGTCCCGGGCGCTGGTCGCGGCCGTGCTGTCCTTTCACCGCGCGCACGCCCTGGCCGTCCGGGGCGGCTGGAACCAGCTGGCCCGCGCGATGGCGGCCGAAGTGGACGTCCAGACCGGGGCAGTGGTGGAAGGGCTGCGCGAGCTTGCGCATGGCGTGGAAGTGCGCGTGGGCGGCGAACGCGCGGTGGTCGATGGGGTCGTCTTGGCCGTGCCGGCGCCGTGCGCGCAACGGTTGCTGGAGTCGCCGATCGCGCTGGAAGAAGCGGTGCTGGCGGCAGCCTATGCCCCGGCCGTGCACGTGGCGCTGGGCATGCAGGCGGGCTGGGCGCTGCCCGAACCGCTGCGCGGCGTTCACGGCACGCTGTTGCCGCCAGCCGATGCGCGCGCGGGCGCAAGCGTGGTGGCGTCCGTGGTCGTCGAGTCGGCGCGGCTCGCCGTGCCGGCGGCCCCGGAGGTCTTGACCTTCATGCTGGCGGGCCGTGCCGCGCACGAGCCGGCTGCCGGTGCCGACCTCCCCCCGGTGCAACAGGCCGTGGCCTGGCTGGAGGCACGTTGGCCGGGCAGTGCGCGCGCGGTCGTGGCGCACCGCGTGCAGCGCTGGGCCTGCGCGGAGCCGCTGTCGCCGGTGGGGCGTGCGCGTGCCATCGCGCGCTACCGCCAGGGCCTGCCTGCGGGGCGCCGCATTGTCCTGTGCGGCGACTACATGGGTATGCCGTGGACCGACGGCGCCATCGAGACAGGGCACTGGGCCGCCGGGCATCTGTGCAGGCTCGGCCGGTGCCCGCAACGCGCCGCGGCCTGAGAACCGGCTCCAAGCTCGTTGCATCCCACGCAGGAGGCTTCCATGAACCGTTACTCCCTTGCCGGCGCGGTGTTGCTGGTGCTCATCGGCCTGATTCACAGTGTTCTGGGCGAGGTGCTCATCTTCCAGCGCATGCGCAGCAGCGGGCTGGTGCCGACCCAGGGCGGCAAGCTGCTGGGTGCGGGCCATGTGCGCATTGTCTGGGCCAGCTGGCATGTCGTGGGCGTGCTGGCCTGGGCGGTAGCGGCCTTGCTGGTCGAGCTCGGCACCGGGCCGGCCGGCGGGCCCGATCCCCAGCGGATGCTTGCCTGGATCGTGGGCGCATTGCTCGCCAGTTCGGCCCTGGTGGGCTTGGGCACGCGCGGCCGCCATCCCGGCTGGCTGGGCTTGCTGGCAGTCGCAGCGTTGGCGGGTGCGGGGGCCTACGTGCCATGAGCTGGCGCGTGGGCGGCCCGGACCAATTCAAATACAGGAGCAATAAACCTATGCGCAGCAAGCGCTAGAGGTCATTTTTATCCCAAAAAATGGGGGTTTATTTGTCCAGGGGGATGGGGGTCGCCCGGTCCACCGGCACGGCGGTGATGCTGTTTTGCGGCGAGCCGTCGATGAGCTTGTCCGAATAGCTCAGGTACACCAGGGTGTTGCGCTCGGCGTCCACCATGCGCACCACGCGCAGGCGCTTGAAGAGCAGCGACATGCGTTCGGAAAAGATTTCCTGCTGCTGGCGCAGCGGCTTGGCGAACGCGATCGGCCCGGTCTGGCGGCAGGCGATCGAGGCCTCGGCGCGGTCCTCGGCCAGGCCCAGCGTGCCCTTGATGCCGCCGATGCGGGCGCGCGAGACGTAGCAGGTCACGCCCGAGACGCCCGGGTCGTCGTAGGCCTCGACGAGGATGTCGTGGTCGCGGCCCAGCCACTGAAAAGCCGTGTCCACCGAACCGATCTTGTCGGCCGCCGGGCTGGCCGTGGCGCCGACGAGGCACAGCGCCGCCACGGTGGTGCGCAGCAGTGCGGCAAACGTGCAAGTGGGGGGCGTGCGCATGTGCGGCCTCATCCTTCGGCGCAGCGGCGCGCCAGGTGCGCCAGGGCTTCTTCCACCTGGTCGACCAGCACCAGGCACAGGTCGCCGGGCGCCAGGCGCGCCAGCGCGGCGTCGATGGCGGTGAATTCGCCGCGGATTTCCTCCACATGCCGGGTGCGGCTGGCGCCGGCCAGGCCTTCGCGCAGCAGGCGCATCACTTCGCCGTCGGCGCGGCCGCGCTGGGCGGCGTCCTGGTAGAGCAGCACGTCGTCGAAAGCCGCGCCCAGGATGACGGTCTGTGCGCGGATGTCCTCGTCGCGCCGGTCGCCGGCGCCGCTGATGACCACGCTGCGGCGCTTGGCAGGCAGCGCGTCCACGGCGCCCACCAGGGCGCGCATGGCGTCGGGGTTGTGGCCGTAGTCGGCAATGACGGTGGCGCCGCGGTAGTCCATCAGGTTGAAGCGGCCGGGGGCGTTGTCGCTGTCGTTGACGAAGCCCGAGAGGCCCCGGCGGATCGTCTCCCACGACAGCCCCGCGCCCCAGGCGGCAGCCACCGAGGCCATGACGTTCTCGACCTGAAAGCCGATTTTCCCGTTGCGCGTGATCGGCACGTCGCGCAGGTGGATCGCCTCGCGCCACGAACCTTCGGCCGCCACGACCGAGTCGCCATCGACATACACCGAGCGGTTGCCCTGGGCGCGGTGCGTGGCCATCACCGGGTGGTGGCGGTCGGCGGCGAAGAAGATGATCTTGCCCGGGCAGGCGGGCGCCATGGCGGCGACGATGGGGTCGGCCGCATTGAGCACGGCGTAGCCTTCCGGGGCGACGTTCTGGACGATCACGCGTTTCAGGACCGCCAGGTCTTCCACCGTGGTGATGAAGTTCAGGCCCAGGTGGTCGCCCTCGCCGATGTTGGTCACCACGGCGACCTGGCAGCGGTCGAACCCGAGGCCTTCGCGCAGGATGCCGCCGCGCGCCGTCTCGAAGACGGCGGCGTCCACCTCGGGGTGCAGCAGCACGTTGCGCGCGCTCTTCGGGCCCGAGCAGTCGCCGCTGTCGATCTGGCGGCCGTTGACGTACACGCCGTCGGTGTTGGTCATGCCGACGCGCAGCCCCTGGGCGGCAAACAGGTGCGCGATCAGCCGCGCCGTGGTCGTCTTGCCGTTGGTGCCGGTGACGGCCACCACCGGGATGCGCCCGTCGTTGCCGGGCGGAAAGACCAGGTCCACCATGGCCTGGCCGATGGCGCGCGGCTTGCCGTACGAGGGTGCCAGGTGCATGCGCAGGCCGGGAGCGGCGTTGACTTCGACGATGCCGCCGTTTTGCTCCTCGATCGGGTGCAGCACGCTTTCGCAGACCAGGTCGACGCCGCAGATGTGCAGGCCGACCATCTGCGCCGCCGCCACGGCGCGTGCCGCCACGTCGGGGTGCACGTCGTCGGTCACGTCGGTGGCCGAGCCACCGGTGGAGAGGTTGGCGTTGTTGCGCAGGATGATGCGCTGGCCCTTGGGCGGGACGGAGTCGGGCGTCATGCCCTGGGCCGCAAGCCGCGCCAGGGCGATGTCGTCGAGGCGAATCTTGGTCAGCGAGGTGGCGTGGCCCTCGCCCCGGCGCGGGTCGAGGTTGACCAGGTCGACCAGTTCGCGCACGGTGTGGATGTCGTCGCCCAGGACCTGCGGCGGCTCGCGCCGCGCGGCGGCAGCGAGCTGGTTGCCGACCACCAGCAGGCGGAAGTCGTGCCCCGGCAGGAAGCGTTCGACCATGACTTCGCCGTACTCGGCGGCGACGCGAAACGCCTCATCGAGCTGGGCGCGCTCGGTGATGTTCACCGTCACGCCCTTGCCCTGGTTGCCGTCCTGCGGCTTGACGACCACCGGCAGGCCGACTTCGAGTGCCACGGCCCAGGCGTCGTCCGCATCGCTGGCTGGCCGGCCGAGCGGGACAGGCACGCCGGCGGCGTGCAGCAGGCGTTTGGTGAGGTCTTTGTCCTGGGCAATGGACTCGGCCACGGCGCTGGTGGCGTCGACCTCGGCGGCCTGGATGCGGCGCTGGCGCGAGCCCCAGCCGAACTGCACCAGGCTGCCCTGCGTCAGGCGCCGCCAGGGGATGCCGCGCGCGGCGGCCGCTTCCACGATGGCGCCGGTGCTCGGCCCCAGGCGCTCTTCCTCGTCGAGTTCGCGCAGGTGCGCCACGACGGCGTCGCAGTCGAAGGCGCCGCCCTGCTGGGCCGCTGCGATCAAGGACTGGGCGTCCTGGAAGGCCTGGCGCCCCACGGCTTCTTCGGTGTATTCGACGATGACCTGGAACACCCCTGCTTCGGGCGTGTGCGCCGTCCGGCTGAAGGTGACGGGGCAGCCGGCCTGCGCCTGCAGAGCCAGCGCGGCCGATTGCAGCACATGGGCCAGCGAGATGTCGCTCTCGCTGCCTTCGGGGAGCAGGGCGCCGATGGCCGGGAACAGGGCGCGCAGGCGCGCTTCGAAGCCGGCGATCTGGGCCATCGCCAGTTCGCCCTGGGTGCAGCGCACCACCGCTTCGATGGCGGTGTTGCGGCTCCACAGGTTGGGGCCGCGCAGGGCCCGGATACGGGATACATCCATGGAAAGCTTTCGGTGGGCGGTGCGGGTTCAGAGCGGCAGCACGGGAATGCGCGGCGCGCTGCCGGCTGCGGCGCCCGGCTCGAAGGTCTTGATGCCAGCGGCGATCAGGTCGGGGGCGATGTCCAGCGCCCAGGCCGCGCCTATGGCCGCCAGGAGCGCGGGCACGGGTACGGGCGCGGCGCCGTGGCCCTGGGTGAGGCGGGTGAGTTCGCCCAGGGTCTTTTCGCTCGCGCCCTGCGCCAGCACCACCTGGCCGGCTTGCAGGAACACCGCGCGGCCGTGGTCCTTGGCGCGGTGCGCGGCCACGGCGGCGCTGCGCGCGTCGCTGGACGTCAGCACCACGGCGCCGTCGCACAGGGCGGCCAGTTCGGCGACCTCGGCCTCGTCGGCATTAAGTACGGCGGCGCCGCTGGCCAGCACCACGTCCACCTGGGTGCGCAGCACGCGCGGCATCTGCTCGGGGGCGTGCACGTCGAATTCGGCCAGTGCTTCCCAGCCGTCCATGTCGGTCACCACGCCGACGCTGCAGCGGTCGTAGGCCAGCCCGTCCTGCAGGATGGCGCGGGCGTCGTTCTCGATCACGGCGGCCTGCACCATCTGGCTGGTGAGCAGGCGCCGCGCGCCTTCCCAGTGGGCGCTGGGGCGTGCGTCCACGCAGCGTTCGTTCAGGAACAGGCCGTCGCGGCACGCCAGGCCCGTGTAGCGCCCACCCAGGTGCAGCAGCCAGGCCACGAGCCGCGCAATGGTGGCGCTGGCGCGCGTGCCGGCGACGCCGACCACCGGAATCCGGCCCACGCTTTCGTCCACCGAGGCGTCGTCGGCGGGCGGAAACAAGTGCTCGGCGATGGCCTGGCCCACCGGGCGCGGTGCGCCGATGGCGGGCTTGAGGTGCATCAGCAGCCCAGGGCCGGCGTTCACTTCGACGATGGCGCCGCCCTGCGCGTGCAGCGGCTTGCCGATGTCCTGTGCCACCATGTCGATGCCGGCGATGTCCAGGCCCACCACCTTGGCGGCCAGCTGGGCGATGTAGGCCACTTCCGGATGGACTTCGTCGGTGCAGTCCACCGCCACGTTGCCGTTGCGCTGGATGACGACCTGGCGGCCGGCGGCGGGGACGGAATCGGCGCCCAGGTCCTGTCGCTTGAGTTCAAGCTGCACCTTGGCGTCCTGCGTCAGGTCGATGATCTCCAGCGGATATTCCTCCTCGTAGCCGCGGCGCGGGTCGGAGTTGAGCTGGCTGTCGATGAGTTCCTGGACGGTGGAGCGGCCGTTGCCGGTGATGCTGACCACCTCGCCGCGCGCGGCGGCCGCCACCTTGCCGCCGACCACCAGGATGCGGTGCTCGTCGCCGGGGATGAAGCGCTCGACCATGACCTCGCTGCCCTCGGGCTCGGCGACGTGCCAGGCGGCCTCGATGTCCTCGCGCTTGCGCAGGTCGAGCGACACCCCGCGCGCGTGGTTGCCATCCGAGGGCTTGACGACCACGGGCAGGCCGATGTCCTGCGCCGCCTCCCAGGCCGCTTCGGGGCTGTCCACCACCCGGCCTTCGGGGACGGGAACGCCGCAGGCCTTGAGCAGGCTCTTGGTCAGGTCCTTGTCGCTGGCGATGCCTTCGGCGATGGCGCTGGTGAATTCGGTCTCGGCCGTCCAGATGCGCCGCTGCGCCGCGCCGTAGCCCAATTGCACCAGGTTGCCGTCGTTCAGGCGGATGTGCGGAATGCCCCGGTCGGCGGCGGCGGTGACGATGCACGCCGTGCTCGGGCCGAGGTAGCGGTCATCGACCACTGTGCGCACGCGCGCCACCGCGGCGTTCACGTCGAAGGGCCGGTCGTTGATGGCGGCCATGATCAGCGCATGCCCTTCGGTCAGGGCGCTGCGGGCGACCTGCTCTTCGCGGGCCCGGAACACCATGCGGTAGACGCCCGGCCGCGAGGTGCTGCGTGTCTGCCCGAAGCCCGTCGGCATGCCCGCCAGGTTGAGCAGTTCGATGACCACATGCTCCAGCACGTGGCCGCACCAGGTGCCTTCCTGCAGGCGCTGCAGGAAGCCGCCGCGTTCGCCCACGCCGCAGTGGTGTTCGACCAGCGCGGGCAGCCAGGCGGTGAGGCGCTCGTTGAAGCCGGGCAGCTGGTGCGAAGGGTGGTCTTCGAGCGCGCCGAGATCGAGCCAGACTTCCAACACGGGGCGGTAGGTCCAGATGTTCGGGCCGCGCAGGTAGTGGATGCGCAGCAGGGCGATGTCATTAAAAGCGGTCATGGGTCGGCGCCGGGGGCGCGTGGTGCGTTGTGGGCGGGCGCTGCGGCCGTGCCGGGGCGCGCCAGAAGGCATGGATGCAAGCATACCGTCGCCGGCTGGCTGCGTGTTTGGGGGAAAATTCGGCTGCGGCCACCGTGTTGGCTGTTCTGCGCACTGGGCGCTCAATCAAATCAAGATGCAACATCACCACCGTGCGGCAGAACCTGGCGCCGCGCCCCGCCCTTTGGAGGCAGAACTCAGCCGCCGGCTCGCGCCCAATGAAAACGTGCTCGCCAGCCTGCAGGTTGACCTGAGCGGGACCTTGCATTTTGCGCACGGCCTGCTGGCGTTGACCAGCCAGCGCCTGCTGGCCTGCACCGAGGGGGGCGAGTGGCGCGAATGGGCGCTGGCGCCGGGCCTGGGCATGCGCCTGCTCGACCACGGCGGTGTCGGCACGCTGGAACTGCACGACGACCGTGGGCGCCTGGCGTTCTGGCATTTCACCCTGGCCCGCAACCCGCAGGCGCAGCGCCTGGCGCGGCAGTTCGAGCTGCGCACCGTGCAGATCGTGCGGGGCGGTCTGGACCAGGGCGCGGCGCCCGACGACGAGGCACTGTGCCCGGTATGCCACACCGAGATGCCGGCGGACGCCGAGGAATGCCCGGTCTGCGCCCGTGCCCAGCCGCCGCTCCCATCTACCTGGGTGTTGCTGCGCCTGTGGCGCTTCGCGCGTCCCTACAAGAAGCAGCTGGCGGCCGGTTTCGCGCTGACCCTGGCGTCGACCGCCGCCACGCTGGTGCCACCGTACCTGACCATCCCCCTGATGGACGACATCCTGATCCCGTTCCAGAACGGCCAGCAGATCGAACCGTCGCTGGTGCTGCTGTACCTCGGGGGGCTGCTGGCCGCCGCGCTGCTCGCTTGGGGCCTGGGCTGGGCGCGCACCTACATCCTGGCGCTGGTGTCCGAGCGCATCGGCGCGGATTTGCGCACCACCACCTACGAGCACCTGCTGCGCTTGTCGCTCGACTACTTCGGTGGCAAGCGCACCGGCGATCTGATGGCGCGGATCGGCTCGGAGACCGACCGCATCAACGTCTTCCTCTCCCTGCACGCGCTCGATTTCCTCACCGACGTGCTGATGATCTGCATGACGGCGGCGATCCTGTTTTCCATCAACCCCTGGCTGGCGCTCGTCACCCTGGTCCCGCTGCCCTTCATCGGCTGGATGATCCACACCGTGCGCGACCGCCTGCGCACCGGCTTCGAGAAGATCGACCGGGTGTGGAGCGAGGTCACCAACGTGCTCGCCGACACCATTCCCGGCATCCGCGTGGTCAAGGCCTTTGCCCAGGAAAAGCGCGAGGCGCGCCGCTTTCACGACGCCAACCAGCACAACCTGCAGGTCAACGACAAGCTGAACAAGACCTGGTCGCTGTTCACGCCGACAGTCTCGTTGTTGACCGAAATCGGCCTGCTGGTGGTCTGGGGCTTCGGCATCTGGCTGGTGTCCAAAAGCCAGATCACGGTCGGCGTGCTGACCGCGTTCATCGCCTACATCGGCCGGTTCTATGGTCGGCTCGATTCCATGAGCCGCATCGTCTCCGTCACGCAGAAGGCGGCGGCGGGCGCCAAGCGCATCTTCGACATCCTGGACCACGTGAGCAACGTGCCCGAGCCGGCGAACCCGGTGCGCATGGAGCGCGTGCAAGGGGCGATCGGCCTGCGCGGCGTGGGTTTCCGCTATGGCAGCCGCGCGGTCATCAAGCACCTGGACCTGGACATCCGCCCCGGTGAAATGATCGGCCTGGTCGGGCACAGCGGCTCGGGCAAGAGCACGCTGGTGAACCTGATCTGCCGCTTCTACGACGTGACCGAGGGCGCGATTGCGCTCGACGGCACCGACATCCGGCGCTTTGCGCTCGCCGACTACCGGCGGCAGATCGGCCTGGTGCTGCAGGAGCCCTTCCTGTTCTTCGGCACCATCGCCGAGAACATCGCCTACGGCAAACCCGACGCCACGCGCGCCGAGATCGTCGCCGCCGCGCGCGCGGCGCACGCGCACGAGTTCATCCTGCGCCTGCCGCACGGCTACGACTCGCTGGTCGGCGAGCGCGGCCAGGGGCTCTCGGGGGGCGAACGCCAGCGCATCAGCATCGCACGCGCGCTGCTGATCGACCCGCGCATCCTGATCCTGGACGAAGCCACCTCGGCCGTGGACACCGAAACCGAGAAGGAAATCCAGCGGGCGCTGGACAACCTGGTCCAGGGCCGCACCACGATCGCCATCGCGCACCGGCTCTCCACCTTGCGCAAGGCCGACCGCTTGGTGGTCATGGACCGCGGAGAAATCGTCGAGGTCGGCCCGCACGACGCCCTGATGGCGCGGCGCGGCGCCTACTGGCGCCTGTACGAGGCGCAGGCGCGGCGTGCCGAGGAGGATGCGCAGGCGGCCGGCGTGTTGCCCGAAAACCTGGCGCACAGCGCCCACCCGGCGGGGCAGGAATGAGCATTTCCAAGATCCAATTGCGTCGTGACGCCCACGGCAGGCTGCTGCTGACCCTGGCCGATGGCAGCGAACACGCCGGCGTGGTGCCGGTGCGCGCCTTCCCCATCGCGGCGCCGGGCGAGGGCCTCTCGCTGCTCGGTCAGGACGGGCACGAGCGCCTCTGGGTGGAGCGGCTGGCCGATCTGCCCGCCGCGCTGCGTACGCTGATCGAAGAAGAACTGGCCGTGCGCGAGTTTGCCCCGGAGATCACGCGCATCGTCTCGGTGTCCGGTTTTGCCACGCCCAGCGTCTGGCAGATCGAGACCGACCGGGGCCGTACCGAGCTGACCTTGAAGGCCGAGGAGGACATCCGGCGCCTGGCCGGGCGCACGCGCTTGCTGATCGCCAGCGCGGAGGGCGTGCAGTACCGCATTGCCGATACCGGCGCCCTGGACCGGCATTCGCGGCGTCTTTTGGAGCGGTTTTTGTAGCGCCAGGCGCTTCTTGATAGGGAATTACCCTTGGTTTTGCGGTAATCGGCAGAAAAGGCCTTAAGTTCCCCCGCTTTTCGCCGAAATGGACGTACGAGATGGGAGGAAACCCGGCTCGCCCCCTCCAAAAACCGAGGCCACTGCCATGCAACTGCCACCTGTTGATCGATCGACAAGCTGGCGTCCCCAGGGCGCCGATCTCTACTCCACCGGCGCTTCGGGGGCGGTCCCGGTGCGGCCCCCCCACGCGCCCAACCCGGTGGAATCGATGGACCGGCTGGGTGCAGGCGCCATCGTGAAGACGCCGGAAAAGCCCTCCGACCCCGACCAGGCGAACCGCGACTGGACCGAGGTGGCCGAAAAAAAGGAAATCGAAAAGCCCCCCGAGCCGCCCAAGGAGCCGCTCTACAAGCAGATGATCGAGTTCATCCAGTCGATGTGGCGCGCCAGCGGCAGCGCCATCGAGCTGGCGCAGGACGTCAACAAGACAACGCTCGCCGAGCGCATCGCGCAGCAGGCGAACAACGAACCCCTGACCTACTCCGACCCCAAGGTCAAACGCACCTCCGGCCTCTGAGCGCCGCGCGCCGGCTCAGAGGCTGCGCACATGCCCGGCCGGAACGTGGCGCGCCGCCGAGTTCACGTGCCCGCTCTGGTCGTCGAAGAAAAAATCCGGTTCGAATTCCCGCAGGAAGGGGCCTTTTTCCAGGCCACCCAGGAACATGGCTTCGTCCACCGCCAGGTTCCAGCGCATCAGCGTGTTGATGGCGCGTTCGTGCGCTGGCGCGCTGCGCGCCGTGACGAGCGCGATGCGCAGGCGCATCCCCGACACGTCGGCCTGCTGCTGCAACTGGTGCAGCGCGGCCAGCAGCGGCTTGAACGGGCCGCCCGAGAGCGGCAGGGCGGCCTTGCTGGTCTCGTGGTCGACGAAGGCTTCCAGCCCGCCCTCCTGGTAGACGCGTTCGGCCTCGTCCGAGAACAGCACCGCGTCGCCGTCGAAGGCGATGCGCAATTCGTCCGGGTAGTTGATGCCGGCGGCGACCGATTCGGTCAGCACCCGGGCGGCGGGGAACCCGAGCTGCAGCGCCTCGCCCACGTCGCGCTCATTGGCCGAGAGGAACAGGTGCGCGCCCAGCGGGCGCAAATAGCGGAACGGGTCGCGCCCCTGCGTGAACACGCCGCGTTCCAGCTGCAGCCCGGCGCTCTCCACCGAGCGGAAGATGCGCAGCGCCGTCACCGGGTCGTTGCGCGAAAGCATCACCACTTCCACCCGCTGCGCCGCCGCGCTGTTGAACGCCAGCAGCTTGCGCACCAGCGGGAAGGCGACGCCCGGCCGCGCCGGCACGGCCAGGCGCTCTTGCTGCAGGCGCATGTAGGCGTGCGGGTTCTCGGCGTCGAAGACGCGGTTCTCTTCCTCGAAGTCGAACAGCGCGCGCGAGGAAATCGCGACAACCAGCTTGTCGCTCAGGGTCACGCCCATGTTCGGGCTCCCGTCCTGGTAATTGGTGCGGCATATCCCGCCATGCCGGTCGAAACCGGCGCGAGGTACGCCAGCGCACCCGTGGAACTGGCTTTGCCAGGCCACCGGGTGCGTCCCCCTCCCGAAGGAGGGGGGGAAGACGCGAAGCGGCTCAGGGGGGGCTTCATTTCACGAACTGGTTGAGCTGGATGATGGGCAGCAGCACGGCCAGCACGATCAGCATCACCACCAGGCCCATGCCGACGATGAGCAGCGGCTCTAGGATGGTGGCCAATTGCAGGGCGCGGCGCTGCACCTCGGTGGCCAGCTGGCGGGCGGCGCGCTGCAGCATCAGCGGCAGCTGGCCAGTCTGTTCGCCCAGCCGCGCAAACATGGACAACAGGCCGGGGAAACGCTTCTTCTGCGCCAGGGCCGAGGCGAGCGGCGCCCCTTCGCGCACCTGCACCAGGGCGTCGAGCGCATCGGCGCGCATGGCACGGTTGTTCACCGTCTCGGCGGCGGCCTGCAGCGCCTTGAGGATGGGCACGCCAGCCCCGGAGAGCATGGCCAGCGTGCTGGCGAAGCGGGCGGCGTTGTAGCCGCGCGCCAGGCGGCCGACGACGGGCAGGCGCAGGAATACGGCGTCCGTTTTCTGCCGAAATACAGCGCTCGCGTAAGCGTAGCGGGCGCCGATAGCTATTAATACACTAGCAATCAAGACCCACAGGCCGTAGCTGCGCACGAAGGCGCTCACGGCCAGCATGGCGACGGTGAGGAACGGCAGTGCACGGCGGGAGCCGGCGAACACGCTGGCCACCTGCGGCACCACGTAACTGACAAGGAAGACCACGATGGCGATGGCCACCACGGTGACGATGGCCGGGTACAGCGCTGCGCCCACGAGCTTGGCCTTGAGCGCCTGGCGCTCCTCCAGGTCGTCGGCCAGGCGTTCGAGCACCAGGCCGAGCTGGCCGCTGTGCTCGCCGGCGCCGATGACGGCGCAGTAGATGTCGGAAAACTCGCGCGGGTGTTGCGCCAGGGCCTTGGCGAAGGGCGCGCCGGCGTTGACTTCGGCGCGCAGCACGGCAATCAGGTGGCGCTGGCGCTCGTCGTCGGTTTCGTCCGCCAGGGCGGTGAGCGCGCGCTCCAGCGTCAGGCCTGAGGACACCAGCCCGGCGACCTGGCGCGTCCAGATGGCCAGCGCCGTGCTGCTGAATGCCGGCCGCTGCAGCCAGGCGCCGCGGCCCTGACCACCGGCCGGGGCGCCCGCCTCGCCGGCCGGAGCGACGGACAGCGGCACCAGCGCCTGGGCGCGCAACTGGCCGCGCGCGGCCTTGGCGCTGTCGGCTTCGAGCATGCCGCTCTGCGTCCGGCCCTGGGCGTCGAGCGCTTCAAAGGCAAAGGCGGGCATGGGGCGCGGCACGGGTGAACATGGCGGCAATGGTAGCGGCTTGGCGAGCTGGTCGGCCGCTGCGGCGCAGGCCACAATGGTCACAGGCGCCTGGCGTGTGGACCGGGCGGCAGACAAGGAGATCCCATGCTGAAAGACAAGGTCGCGCTGGTCACGGGAGGCGCATCGGGCATAGGCCGGGCGGTGGCGCTGGCCTGGGCGCGCGAAGGCGCCAGGGTGGTGGTGTCCGACGTCGATCGCGATGGCGGCGAGGAGACCGCGGAAGCGGTGCGTGCCGCTGGCAGCGAGGCGCTGTTTGCCGCCGCCGACGTGGGCAAGCCCGAGGACTGCGAAGCGCTGGTGCAGCGCGCGGTGCAGAAGTTCGGCCGCCTGGACATCGCCTGCAACAACGCCGGCATCGGCGGCGCGCAGGCGCCGACGGCCGACTACCCGCTCGACGCCTGGGCGCAGGTCATCGCCATCAACCTCTCGGGCGTGTTCTACGGCATGAAGTACCAGCTGCCGGCGATGCTCAAGAACGGCGGTGGCGCCATCGTCAACATGGCGTCCATCCTCGGCGCCGTAGGCTTTGCCGGTTCTCCGGCCTACAGTGCCGCCAAGCACGGCGTGCTCGGGTTGACGCAGGCCACCGCGCTCGAATACAGCGCGCAGGGCGTGCGCGTCAATGCCGTGGGGCCGGGCTTCATCCACACGCCGATGATCAGCGCGCTGGAGGAAAACCGCGCCGTGAACGACATGCTGGTCGCCGCGCACCCCATAGGGCGGCTCGGCCGCGCGGAGGAAGTCGCCGAGCTGGTGCTGTGGCTGAGCAGCAGCAAGGCGTCCTTCGTGACCGGCGCCTACTACCCGGTGGACGGCGGCTACCTGGCGCGCTGAATTATTAGCGAAATAGGCCTCTAGCGCTTGTGGTACTAGGGGTAGTAGCTATAAAAATAATATAACTACAGGCTCGGCGCAGCCCGCAGACGCGCGTGCGCGGCTGCGGCGATGTCGAGCGAGCGCAGGCGCAGCGCCGGGTCGAAGACGTCGCACACCAGCATCAGCTCGTCGGCCTGCGTGGCCTGCACCAGCGCCTGCAGGCCGGCGTGCACTGTCTCTGGCCCGCCGACGACTGCGGCGGCCAGGAACTCGCCCACCGCCGCGCGTTCGGCCGGCGAAAGCTGCTCGGCCAGGCCGGCCACCGGCGGCGCGAGCTTGCGCCGCTCGCCCTTGAGGATGCCGAGCACGCGTTGGTAGCTGCTGCTGGCGAGGAATTCGGCCTCCGCGTCCGTGGGCGCGGCGATCAGCGGCACGCCGATGGTCACATAAGGCCTGGGCCAGCGTGCCGACGGCCGGTACAGGCTGCGGTACAGGGCGATGGCTTGCAGCAGCAGGCGGGGCGCGAAGTGCGAGGCAAACGCATAGGGCAGGCCGCGTTCGGCCGCGAGTTGGGCCGAGAACAGGCTGGAGCCGAGCAGCCAGATGGGCACCTCGGTGCCCGCCCCGGGCGTGGCCACCAGGCGCTGGCCGGGCTCGGCGGGCGCCAGCAGGCGCTGCAGTTCGGCGACTTCGCGCGGGAAATCTTCCTCGGTCTCGCGCCGGTCGCGGCGCAGCGCGCGCATGGTCAGCGGGTCGGTGCCGGGCGCGCGTCCCAGGCCCAGGTCGATGCGGTCCGGGTACAGCTCGGCGAGCGTGCCGAAGGCCTCGGCCACCACCAGCGGCGCGTGGTTGGGCAGCATCACGCCGCCGGAGCCCACGCGCATGCGCGTGGTGCCGCCGGCGATGTGGCCGACCAGCACGGCGGTCGCCGAGCTGGCAATGCCCTCCATGTTGTGGTGTTCGGCCAACCAGTAGCGCGCGAACCCCAGGGATTCGGCGTGGCGGGCGGTCTGCAGCGCGATGGCCAGCGCTTCGCGCACGCTGTGGCCTTCCCGCACGGCGACCAGATCAAGCATCGAAAGAGCGGTCATGCGGCCATTGTGGCCCGCGCCGCCCGGCCCTGCGCGCGCGGGGGTATGGGGCATTCCGTGGGGAGAAATGTATCCATTTGCTGCAGATGGCTATGATGGCTTCCTGGCGCCACCACGGCGCAGCAGCGGGTGCCCCATGGGATTCTTCAGCAAGATGTTCAAACTGCGCGAGCAGGACCCGGACAGCCAGGACACCACCTGGGCGTTCGAGGACAACGCCAGCGAGCTGGTGCTCGACGCGGAATACGCCCACACGCTGGCCTCGGAATTCGACATCGACGCGGCCATCAGCGCGCACGAGGACTGGAAGGAACGCCTGCGCCAGCAGCTGACGGGCGAGATCGACACCCCCATCGACCTGGAAACCCTGCGTGATCCGACGGCCTGCCCGCTCGGCAAATGGCTTTCCGGCAGCGGGCAACGCATGCTGGGCCAGTACCAGGCGTTCGAGGTGCTGGTTGCACGCCACGCCTATTTCCACTCGCAGGCGGCGCTGGTGGTGGAGCTGAGCCGCGCCGGCGAATACGACCGGGCCGTGCGCGTCTTCAACGGCGGCTACCGCCACGCGTCGAACCAGGTGGTGCTGCTGCTCAAGCAGCTCAAGCGCAGCCTGGGGCGGTGACGTGACCGGCTGCGTGCTGGCCGTGTGCACGGGCCCGGCCGTGGCCTATGCGCGCGGCGCGCGCAGCGCGATCGACAAACGCGCCCGCACCGGGCGCATTGCTTGCGGTGCGCTCGGTGTCGATGGCGACGAGCAGGGCGACCTGCGCGTGCACGGCGGGCCGGACAAGGCGGTGCACCACTACCCCAGCGAGCATTACGCGGCCTGGCGCGCGGAGATCGGCGCCCACCCGCTGCTCGATACCCCGGCGGCGTTCGGCGAGAACCTCCACACGCGCGGCCTGACCGAGGCGGACGTCTGCCTTGGCGACCGCTACCGCGTGGGCGAAGCGCTGCTCGAGGTGTCGCAGGCGCGCCAGCCCTGCTGGAAGCTGAACGAACGCTTCGGCCGTGGCGACATGGCCGCGCAGGTGCAGCGCACCGGGCGCACCGGGTGGTACTCCCGCGTGCTGGAAGCGGGCGCCGTGTGGGCGGGCGCCGAGCTGGTGCTGCAGGCACGCCCGCACCCCGAATGGCCGCTGGCGCGCCTGCTGGACCTGCTCTACCGGCCCAGCCTGGACGCGGCCGACTTGCGCGCCGCGCTGGCCCTGCCCCTGCCGCCGAACTGGGAGCGCTTGCTGCGGCGGCGGCTGGAGTCGGGCGCGGTGGAAAGCTGGGACGCGCGCCTGGCCGGCCCTGCGACAAGTGCTTAGTCGCGCGTGACGCGCAGCACTTCCTCGCGGCTGGTGATGCCGGCCGCCACCAGGCGTTCGCCGTCCTCGCGCATCAGCCGCATGCCGCCGGCCAGCGCGGTGGCGCGGATCTCGGCCTCCGAGGCGCGGTTGTGGATTTGTGCGCGCAGCGCGTCGTCCGTCACCAGCAGCTCGAACAGGCCGGTGCGGCCGCTGTAGCCCGTCTGGCCGCAGGCCTCGCACCCGCGGCCGGCGCAGTGCGTGCAGGTCTTGCGCACCAGGCGCTGGGCGAGCACGCCGAGCAGCGAGCTCGACAGCAGGAAGGGCTCGACGCCCATGTCGATCAGGCGCGTGGCGGCGCTCGCGGCATCGTTGGTGTGCAAGGTGGCCAGCACCAGATGGCCGGTGAGGCTGGCCTGGATGGCGATCTGCGCCGTCTCGAAATCGCGGATTTCACCGATCATGATGGCGTCCGGGTCCTGGCGCAGGATGGCGCGCAGCGCCTTGGCGAACGTCAGGTCGATCTTGGCGTTGACCTGTGTCTGCCCGACGCCGGGCAGCTCGTACTCGATCGGGTCTTCGACCGTCATGATGTTGCTGTGCGCGGCGTCCAGGCGGCCCAGCGCGGCGTACAGCGTGGTCGTCTTGCCCGAGCCGGTGGGGCCGGTGACGAGCACGATGCCGTGCGGCTGCGCGATCAGGCCCGTGAAGCGCGCCAGCGTCTCGCCCTGCATGCCGACGGCTTCGAGCGTCAGCCGGTCCTCGCTCTTGTCGAGCAGGCGCAGCACGGCGCGTTCGCCGTGGGCGCTGGGCAGGGTGGAGACGCGCACGTCGATGGCGCGCGTGCCCAGGCGCAGGCTGATGCGCCCGTCCTGCGGCAGGCGCTTCTCGGAGATATCGAGGTCGGCCATGATCTTCAGGCGGCTGATCAGGGCCGCGTGCAGCGCGCGGTTGGGCTGCACCACCTCGCGCAGCTGGCCGTCGACGCGAAAGCGCACGCTGCTGTGGCGCTCGTAGGGCTCGATGTGGATGTCGCTCGCGCCGTCGCGCGCGGCCTGCGTGAGCAGGGCGTTGAGCATGCGGATGATGGGCGCGTCGTCGGCGGCTTCGAGCAAGTCCTCGACGGCCGGCAGCTCCTGCATCATGCGCGAGAGGTCGGCGTCGCTCTGCACCTCGCTCACCACGGTGGCAGCGCTCGATTCGCGCTGCGCGTAGGCGGCGCTGATGCGCTGCGCCAGCGTGCCGGCGTCCAGCACCTGCAGACGCCGCACCGGGTACTTGCGCAGCACTTCGCCGAGCGCACTGGCCTGCGGCGCGGGGCCGTGCCAGAGCACGAACTGCTCGCCGTCGGTTTCCAGCAGCAGCTGGGCGCCGCGCGCGAAGGCGTAGGGCAGGGGGTAGGCCATGGGGCGTTCAGTCGCCGGCCGGAGCGGGCAGCGGCTGCGTCACGATGTTGGTGCGCGGCGCGGCGGTGCGTTCGGGCAACGGTGGCAGCACGGGCGATTCCGACACCGGGCGCAGCAGGATGCTGGGCGCCGGCTGCGTGCTCTGCTGCAGCGCGCGGATGGCTTCGTAGCGGTCCACCATCAGGGCGTCGCTGGTGGCGGCGTCGCGCACCACGGTGGGCCGCAGGAAGATCATCAGGTTGGTCTTGCGGCGCGAGCGGTTCTCGCTCCGGAACAGGTTGCCGAGCACCGGCACGTCGCCGAACACCGGCACCTTGTCTTCGCCGGAACTGTAGGCGTCTTCCAGCAGGCCGCCGATGACGATGATGTTGCCGTCGTCCACCACCACGTTCGACTCGACCGAGCGCTTGCTCGTGGTCGGGCCGTTGGGGTCCTTGAGCGTGCTGGCTTCGATCTTCGAGATTTCCTGGTAGATCGCCATCTTCACCGTGCCGTTCTCGCTGATCTGCGGGCGCACGCGCAGCATCAGGCCGACGTCCTTGCGCTCCACGGTGGTGAAGGGGTTGACGGTGCTGCTGCCCGTGGTGTTGGCATAGGAGCCGGTCGGGAAGGGCACGTTGTTGCCGATCAGGATGCGCGCTTCCTCGTTGTCCAGCGTCATGATGTTCGGCGTGGACAGCACGTTGGCGTCGCCGCTGTTTTGCAGGAAGTTGGCCAGCGCTCCCAGGTAGTACTGGCCATTGACGCGCGGCGCCAGGGCCAGGTTGATCCCCTTGCCCAGGGTCGAGAGCGCCGTGGCGGTGGCGGTGGTCGAGCCGCTGGCGATGCCGGCGGCGAGGTTGACGATGTTGGCGCCCGACTGGTCGGAGTTGGTGCCGATCACGCCGATCGTGCCGTCGCCCTGCTTGCCCAGCACGCCCTGCCACTGGATGCCGAATTCCGCCAGCTTGCCGGCGGTGACTTCGACGATCAGGCTTTCCACCAGCACCTGGGCGCGTCGGCCGTCGAGCTGGTCGATGACGGTGCGCAGCTGCCGGTACTGCGGCTCGGGCGCGGTGATGATGAGCGAGTTGGTCGCCGGGTCGGCCTGGATCTGCCCGCCGGTGGAGGGCTGCATGCTGCTCGCGCCGCCCAGGCTGCCGCTCGCGGCCGACAGGCCGCCGCCGCTGTTGCCAGTGTTTGTGGTGTTGCTGCCCGAGAGGCCGCCGGTGGCGGGCGCCGGCGCTGCGCTGCCCACCGGCGGGCTGCCCGGTACGGCCGGCGCGCCGGCGGCGTTGGCTGCCGCTGCCGAGGCGGCGATGGCGGCGCGCAGCGTGGCGGCGAGCTTGGTCGCGTCGGCGTTCTTCAGGTAGACGACGTGGATGTTGCCGCTGGCGGCGCTGCTGCCGGGCGTGGGCGCCTGGTCGAGCTTGTGCACCAGGGCGCGCACCTGGGCGAGCCGCGCCGGGTTGGCGGCGCGCAGGATGAGCGAGTTGCTGTTCGGTTCGGCCAGCAGCGTGGTCTTGAACGAGGTGTCCGTCTGCCCCTGCGCGCCGGGGGCCGCCGCAGGGGCGCCGGGCGGCGTGCTGCCGTCGATCAGGCGCGCCACCAGTGGGGCCAGGTCGGTGGCCACCGCGTTGCGCAGCGGGATCACCTCGACGTCGCTCGCATTCGAGACGTCCATGGCGGCGACGATGCGCGCCAGCCGCGCCAGGTTGTCGGCGTAGTCGGTGATGACGAGCGAGTTGTTGCCCGGGTTGATGTTGATGGTGTTGTTCGGGCTGATCAGCGGGCGCAGCACCGGCACCAGGTTGGCGGCGTTCTCGAAGTTGAGCTTGAAGATCTGCGTCACGATCTGCCCCCCGCCGGTGCTGGCCGGCGCGCCGCCCTGCCAGACGCGCACGCTGCTGCCCTGCAGCTTGCCCTCGGCCTCGGGCACCACCTTGTACAGGCCGCCGGCCTCGACCACGGTGTAGCCCTGCAGACGCAGCGCCGCGAGGAACTGCTCGAACGCGGCGGCCGGCGTCACCGCACGCTCGGTCACCAGGTTGAGCGTGCCCTTGACACGCGGATCGACCACGACGTTGCGCCCCGTGATGGTGGCCATGGTGCGCGCCACGGCTTCGATCTCGGCCCCGGCGAAGTTCAGCGTGACGGGTTCGCCCGGGCGCACGCTCTGCGGGTTGGGCGCGGCGCTGGTTTGGGCATTAATTTGGCCTCCAGCGCTTATGCATAAAGCGAATGCAGCTATTGAAATAATAGTGCGGGGCAGGCGGTGCGGGTTCTGGCTAGGCATAGGTGTCGGCGGTGTTACCCGAGGGAGATGAGCGAGCGCGCACCGCTGCGCCGCCCGATGATGTTGAGCAGGTTCGAAAGCGCCGGCTCGCGCCCCGGCGCGGCCCGGGCCTCGCCGGCGAAACGCAGGCGCTCGCCCACCCAGCGGCCGCTGCCGGAGAGTTCCAGCGCGCCCGAAAGCGTGGACAGGCGCAGTGTCGGCGCCTGGCCGCCGGCCAGCGCCAGGCGGTAGCTGCCCATGGGGCGCAGCGTGGACAGGCGCGAGGACACGCCCAGCGCGTCGAGCTCGGCCGACCCGTGCAGCACCACCCGGCCGCGCACCGACTCGACGACCAGGCCCTGCGTGCGCAGCGCCAGCTGGCCTTGCAGCTGCAGCGTGTTCCAGGGTGTCCCCAGCCCGGCGAGCACGGCCGCCGGCCAGCGGCTCTGGCCGTCGGAGAGCTGCAGGCGCACGCCGCCCCAGCGCGGTTGCACCTGCAGCTGCAGCGGTGCCGCAGTGCAGCAGTCGGCCTGGATGTGCGTGTTGAGGCCCGCGAGGCCCGGGCGCAGGCGCCAGTGCACGCGGCCCGGGAGCGCGGCGCTGCTCTGGCTGGCCGCGCCGCCGGTGAGCAGCAGCTGGGCCGAACCGTTCCAGACCGTGCCGCGTGCCGCCGCCAGCTGCAGCTGCCCACCGCTGGCGGATGCCAGGCCGGCGGCCAGCCACTGCGCCGGCAGCGCGGCCAGCAGCGCCCCGCTGCCCCCGAGCAGGGCGCCAGTCAGTGCCCAGCTCCAGGGCGCACGCGCCGCGCCGCCGGGCGCGTGGCGGCGCCGCGCGCCGGGTGCGGGCGTGGGGGGCCGGGAAGAAGTATGCGGGGCCAAGCTAGCGCCCTGGGAGGGTGAATACGACGGCGCCGTCCCAGCGTGCTTCGCCGGGGGCGGCGCTGGTGGACGGTGCGGAACCGGTCGCCGCGGCGGCCGAGGCCGGCACGGGTTGCGCCTTGGGCCGGCTGCGCATGAGCTGCGCCTGCACCGGCACGCTGCGCGCATTGGCGCGCACCTGCGCCAGCCATGGGGCGATGGCTGCCGCGCTCACGCCTTGCAGGCCGACGGTGGCGCGGTCGCCCGCCAGGCTGACGCGTGCGCCCGGCCCGAGTGCGGCCGTGGCGGCCTGCAGCGCGCGCTGCGCTTCCGCCATGTTGGGGCGGGCGCTGGCGTCTGCCTGCAGCAGGCGCGCCTCGGCGGCGAGTGCCTGCATGCGTTCGAGTTGGGCGTCGAGCTGCGCGTGCTGCGCCGGCGCCTCGCGCAGGGTGCGCAGGGCCGGAGCGAGCAGCAGCCACCAGGCCAGGGCGCCGGCCACCAGCAGCGCCGCCGCCAGCACCAGGCGGCGCTCGCGCGGTGCCATGGCCTGCCAGCGGGTCTGCCAGGCGGGGGCGGCGGTGTCCTGCGCGGCGCTCATGGGCAGCGCGTAGCCCTGGGCTTGCAGCGGCCCCTCGGCGGCGGCGCGGGTGTCGGGCGCGACCTCCAGACCGCGCAACTGCAGGGCGCCGGGGCTGAAGTCGATGGCGCTGGCGCCGCTGCCCGAGGCGGCAAGCACGCTCCCCGCCGCTGCCAGCATGGGTTCGAGGTCGCCGGGGGCGAGTGCGCCGCTTGCCTGGCGCAAGAGCGCGAGTTCGCGTTCCATCTGCAGCGGCGCGTCCACCACCACCTGCACATGGGGGAAATTCTGGGTCAGCGTGCTGCGCACCGCCGCCCGCTTGGTGGCAAGTGCCGTGCGCTCCTGCCAGGCCCAGGCGTTCAGGCCAACGACTTGTGCCAGCAGCAGCAGAGCGCCGGCCCAACGCGCGGCCCGCCACTGGGGCGCCCGGAGCAACGCGCCGAACAGCCCGCCGGCCTTGCGCAGGATGCGCGTGCGGCCGGTGCTGGCCAGGTCGAACTGCGCCAGGTCCCAGCGGCTCTGCGCCGCCTGGAGCGCGCGCTCGCCGGCCGATGCCAATGCCACCGGGCGGCCCAGGAGCTGTTCGGCCAGGGCTGCGACGGCCGGTTCGGCGGTCGCGGCAAGGGGTTCGTCGCCCGGTGCGGGCAGCAGCGCCAGCGCCGCCGGCACCGGCGGCAGCACCGCCACGGCGCCGTCCGGCGGCAGGCCGCTTGCCAGCAGCAACGGCGCTTCCGGCGTGCCGGCAAAGTGCAGGGCGGGTGTTTCCGCGCCGGGGGCGATTTCGGGCACCACGCGCGCCACCGGGCGGCCCGCCGCTTCGAGTGCCTGCAGCGCGCTGCGCAGCCATTGCCGGTCGCACACGGCGACCCAGGCGCTGCCGCCAGCGGCTGCGCCCGGGGCCAGGGCGAAGTGCAGCCGGGCGGGCTCGTCGAGCAGCAGGTCTTCAAGCAGGCCTTCGAGCACGGTGCGCATGCGCGGGCTGTTGGCGGCCACGCCGGGCGGCAGCTGCACGCGCTGCCACGACAGCGCCTGCGCCGGCACCACGGCCACGAGTTCGCCCGCCGCCCGGCCGGTGGCGGGCAGCAGCGCCGCGCTGGCGCGGCCGTGGCGCGTGGCCTGGTGGCCGTCCTGGCTCAGCGTGTAGCTGTAATCGGGGCTGGCGCTGGCACCGGCCAGGGGGAGGGTGAGGACAAGCAGGCTCATGGGCGAATTTCGCGGGCCATTGTAGGCGGCGCGTCCAGGGGGTCCGGGCCGGCGGCGCGCGTGCGCCAGAGCGTGCTCACCTGGGTGCCGAGGCGGTACACCAGCGAGCGCTCGCGCACCGTGGCGCCCTCCAGGCGCAGGCGCCCGTGCACCTCGAAGTAGCTGCTGCCGACGCTCAGGTCGGTGGGCGAGAGCGCCGCGTCCCGGCGCAGCAGGGCGCGCACATCGTCGAGCGAGCGGAACGGCCGGGCCTCGCGCGCCGTGGCCAGCATCTCGGCGCCGGCACGGTCCAGCCCTTCGATGGCGGCCTGCAGCACCTCGGGCGGGGCGGTATTGAGGTTCACCGGCGCGCGCTCCGGCAGCACCGTGACGTAGGGCGCGAGCAGCGCGATGTTCGCCGCCGAAACCCCGAGCCAGGCGAGCTGCTCCAGCTGCTGGGGCATGAGCGCGGCCTGGCCGGCCTGCGCCGGCTCGGGCGCCGTGGCGCGCACCAGCGCCTGCTCCAGCGCGTCGAGCTGCGGGCCGGGCAGGCCCAGCTGGGCGAACAGGCGCGCGAACTGGGCATGCACGGAGGGCTGTACCGTACCCCCGACCACCAGGCTGGCCAGGTTCAGGCGCGACTGCAGGTCGACGATGCGGCCCGAGAGGAAGGCGTCCGCGGTGTCGGTGCCGGCCACGTCCTGGGCGTGGCCGTCCTGCGCCGCGAGAAAGGTGGACAGGCGCGCTTCCTCCAGCGGCACCGCCCAGGGCTCGGCCAGGTGGTCGCCGCCGCCGGCGCGCGCGTCCTCGTGCAGGATCAGGCGCGACCAGTCGAGCGCGCCGATGAGAATCCATGCCGCCTGCACGCGTGCGCGCTCGGCCGCCTCGATGGTCACGCCGCGCCACTGCTGCCACAGGGCGGCGGCGGCGAAGCTCGCCACCAGCGTCACCGTGAGCATGGCGGCGAGCAGCGCGGCGCCGCGCGCGCCGGGGCGTCGGGCGGCACGGTTCACGATTTGCCGCCTCCGTTCAGAGGGTTGACCCAGTCCTGCGTCAGCCGGCCGGCGAGCGCGCCGTTCGTGCCCAGGTCCAGCTCCAGGCGGATACCGTCCGGCACCAGCAGCAGCGGTTTGAGGGCGGTGCTCGCCGGCACGCCTTCGGGCGTCGCGGGGGCGCCGCGGCTCGACAGGGGGTTGCTCCAGGCGTTGCCGCGGAAGTAATAGAGCTGCCAGCCGGTCAGCGGCAGCAGCGCCACTTCGCCCTGGCGCTCGGCCGCGCCGGGGCTGCGCGCCCACACGGCGGCCTGGTCCCAGGCGCTCTGCCAGTCGCCGCGCGTGGCCACGGGGGGCGATTGCCAGCGCAGCCACTGCGCCGTGCCACCCACTTCGCGCCGGCTCCAAGCGACCACCAAGGCGCCCGCACCGCCGCCGGCGCTGCTGCGCCGCGTCAGGCGCAGCACCTGGCCGTCCCAGTCGATGGGCGTGGTGTGGGGCAGGGCCAGGACCGCGTCCAGGTCGGTGCTCCATTGGCCGAGCGCCGCCTGCAGCACCAGCAGTGCGTCGCCGCGCTGCTGGGTCTGCTGCTGCGCGCGCACCATGCCGTCGAGCCCGCGCCAGCTCATCAGCGCCATCAGGCCCAGCAGGGCAATGGCGACCAGCAACTCGATCAGCGTGAAGCCGCGCCCTCGGCGCGCAAGCAGCGCGCTCATCGCCGCCCCACGATGGTCGACAGCCGCAGCACCGGGCCGCTGCGTCCGTGCACCTGGGCATCGACGCGGCGAAAGCTCGGGTTCGGCGTGGGCCGCACGGCCAGCGCCACCTCGAAGCGCTCGCCCGCCTGCTCGCAGGCTTGCGCGCTCTCGCCCAGGGCGGGCATCTGGCGCGACAGGCGCACCGCGACGAGCGCGTTTTCCGCGCACAACTGCGCCAGCAGGACTTCGGACTGGCGCTCGCCGTTGCGCACCAGGGCGCCCGTCGCCTGGCTACCGGCGAGCAGCGCGATGGCCACGATGGCGAGCGCCACCAGCACCTCGATCAGCGTGAAACCCCAGGGCGCGGGGCGGCGCTGGCGCCTCACGGCAGTCCCTGCACGGCGAACGGGCGCAGGCCGTCGGTGGCGACGCGCAGGCGCCGCTCGGGATGCTGGAGCTGGCTCAGCTCCACGGCCTGCGGCGGGATCAGCGGCTCGGGCCCGAGCAGCACCGGCGCCGCCACGTAGGCGCGCGTGTCCGCGTTCAACCAGGCATTGGGCATGCCGCCGCCCGCCAGGCCTTCGAACTGGAAACCGCGCGGGGTCGGGCGCCAGCGCACCGGTACGCCGGCCGCGCGCGACTGGGCGCGCGCGCCTTCCAGCAGGGCAGCCAGGCGTTCGGCCTCGCGTTCGAGCCGTGTCTCGGAAGGATCGCGCAGCGCCACCGACACCCCGGCGGTCGCCAGCGCCATGATGCTCACGACCAGCAGCAGTTCAAGCAGCGTGAAGCCCTGGCTGCGTCGCGCCGCGGTGCGCGAGCGTGGGGGC
>MEDL01000012.1 GCA_001724785.1 Acidovorax sp. SCN 68-22
GGAGCCGATCGGCAGCCCTGGCAAGCCGCGCGCCTCGCGCAGGCTATCGGCCGCACCGCCGAGATCGGGCGCGCTGTCGAGCAGCGTGCCGTCCAGATCGAACAGCACGGCCTGCAGGCCATTGAAGCGCTGACCCATCGCTCAGACCTTGCGCGTGCCGAACAGGTAATTCACGCTGGTGTCACCGCTGAGCCAATAGCGCCGCGTGAGCGGGTTGTATTCCATGCCGCGCGTGTGCTCCAGCGCCAGGCCGGCGCCGCGGCAATGGGCCGCGAGCTCACTCGGCCGAATGAAGCGCGCGTACTCATGCGTGCCCCGCGGCAGCAGGCCCAGCACGTACTCGGCCCCCAGGATCGCGAACAGGAAGGCCTTGGGGTTGCGGTTGAGCGTGGAGAAAAACACGTGCCCACCCGGCTTCACCAGCGCGGCGCAGGCGCGGACCACGGAGGATGGATCGGGCACGTGCTCCAGCATCTCCATGCACGTCACCACATCGAAACTCTCCGGCCGCTCGCGCGCCAGTTCCTCGACGCTGATCTCCTGGTAGCGCACGCCGGACGTACCCGCCTCCAGGGCATGGAGCTGGGCCACGCGCAAGGCCTTGGACGCCAGGTCGATGCCGAGCACGTCCGCACCCAGCCGCGCCATGCCATCGGACAAGATGCCTCCGCCGCACCCCACATCAAGCACCCGTTGGCCCTTCAAGGGCGCAATGCCATCAATCCACGCCATGCGCAACGGATTGATCTGGTGCAAGGGCCTGAATTCACCATCGGGATCCCACCAGCGGTGGGCGAGGTCGGAAAATTTGGCCAGTTCGGCCGGATCGGCATTCGTTTGCGCAGTCATTGGGCAATTATCGAGAAGACAACAAAAAACCGCGCCGAGGCGCGGTTCTTTGAGAACGATCGAATCGATCAGTTCTTGCGGGTACCGACCACTTCGACTTCCACGCGGCGGTTCTTGGCGCGGCCTTCGCGGGTGGCGTTGTCGGCCACCGGCTGGGTCAGGCCCTTGCCCTCGGTGTAGATGCGGTTGCTTTCGATGCCCTTGCTCACCAGGTAGGCCTTGACGGCTTCGGCGCGACGAACCGACAGGGTCTGGTTGTAGGCGGCCTTACCGGTCGAGTCGGTGTGGCCCACGGCGATCACCACCTCGAGGTTGATGCCTTTAACCTTGCCAGCCAGGTCGTCCAGCTTGGCTTTGCCTTCGGGCTTGAGCACGGCCTTGTCGAAATCGAAGAAGGCGTCGGCGGCGTAGGTCACCTTGGTGGCGGCGGGGGCCACGGGGGCGGCGGCAGGCGCGGGCTTCGGGGCCGGAGCGGCGGCGGGTGCCGGAGCCGGGGCCGGTGCGGGGGCCGGAGCGGCCGCCGGCACGATGGCGCCGTCGCAGCCCTTGGCAGCGGTCGCGGGGGTCCAGGAGGCGTCACGCCAGCAGAGTTCGTTGGTGCCGTTTTTCCACACCAGCTCGCTGGTGCCATTGCGCCAGTTGTCGATGGTCTGGGCGCCAGCAGCCGTTGCCATGGCGGCGGTTGCAAACAGCATTGCCACTCGGTTGAGTTTCTTCATGGTTTTCCTCTAGGTAAGCCGCAGACGACCTGCGTGACGTATTTAGATATAGAGGCGCCTGGATGTGAGCACTCCAAAACGCTCAAGTCATTGTGCCACAAGGATCATCGCGCCAATCCCGGGGCGCCAAGATCAGACAACGCCTACGGGCCTGACGCGACATCCGTTGCCCAGGTACAACATGACCGCCCAGGCAAGCGCCCGATTGGCGCCGATTAAAATCTTCCGTTGCCTTGCAGAGACCCATCACGCGCCCTTCTTCCATGACCTCATTCGCCAAAGAAACACTGCCCATCAGTCTGGAAGAGGAGATGCGCAGGAGCTACCTCGATTACGCCATGAGCGTGATCGTGGGCCGCGCCCTGCCAGACGCCCGCGACGGTCTCAAGCCGGTGCACCGGCGCGTGCTCTATGCGATGCACGAGCTCAACAACGACTGGAACCGGCCCTACAAAAAATCGGCCCGTATCGTCGGCGATGTGATCGGTAAGTACCACCCGCACGGCGACTCGGCGGTGTACGACACCATCGTGCGCATGGCCCAGGACTTTTCCCTGCGGCACATGCTGGTGGACGGTCAGGGCAACTTCGGCTCGGTCGATGGCGACAACGCTGCGGCCATGCGATACACCGAGATCCGCCTGTCGAAGATCGCCCACGAGATGCTGGCCGACATCGACAAGGAGACGGTCGACTATGGCCCCAACTACGACGGCAGCGAGAAGGAGCCGCTGGTGCTGCCGACGCGCCTGCCCAACCTGCTGGTCAACGGCAGCGCGGGCATTGCCGTGGGCATGGCCACCAACATCCCGCCGCACAACCTCAACGAGGTGGTGGACGCCTGCCTGCACCTGCTGAAGAACCCCGAGGCCTCCATCGACGAACTCATGGAGATGATCCCGGCGCCCGACTTCCCCACCGCCGGGATCATCTATGGCGTGCAGGGCGTGAAGGACGGCTACCGCACCGGCCGCGGCCGCGTGGTGATGCGCGCCAAGTGCCACTTCGAGGACATCGACCGCGGCCAGCGCCAGGCCATCATCGTTGACGAGCTGCCCTACCAGGTCAACAAGAAGACGCTGCAGGAGCGCATGGCCGAGCTGGTGCACGAGAAAAAGATCGAGGGCATCAGCCACATCCAGGACGAGTCGGACAAGTCCGGCATGCGCCTGGTGATCGAGCTCAAGCGCGGCGAGGTGCCCGAGGTTGTTCTGAACAACCTCTACAAGCAGACGCAGCTGCAGGACACCTTCGGCATCAACATGGTCGCGCTGGTGGATGGCCAGCCGCGACTGTGCAACCTGAAGGACCTGGTCACGGTCTTCCTGGAACACCGCCGCGAGGTGGTGACGCGGCGCACCATCTTCAACCTACGCAAGGCGCGCGAGCGCGGCCACGTGCTCGAAGGCCTGGCCGTGGCCCTGGCCAACATCGACGAGTTCATCCGCATCATCCGAGAATCGCCCACGCCGCCGGTGGCCAAGGCCGAGCTGATGACCCGCAGTTGGGACAGCCAGCTGGTGCGCGAGATGCTCACGCGCGCCAAGGCCGACGGCGGCACGATCAACGCCGACGACTACCGACCCGAGGGCCTGGACCGCGGCTACGGCATGCAGGGCGACGGCCTGTATCGCCTGTCGGACACGCAGGCCCAGGAAATCCTGCAGATGCGCCTGCAGCGCCTGACCGGCCTGGAGCAGGACAAGATCGTCGCCGAGTACAAGGACGTGATGGCCGAGATCGACGACCTGCTCGACATCCTGGCCAAGCCCGAGCGCGTTTCGATCATCATCAGCGAAGAACTGGTCGCGGTGAAGCAGGAGTTCGGCCAGACCAAGCTGGGCGCGCGCCGCAGCGAGATCGAGCACAACGCCCAGGACCTGGCCACCGAGGACCTGATCACGCCGACCGACATGGTCGTCACGCTGAGCCACTCGGGCTACATCAAGAGCCAGCCGCTCAACGAATACCGCTCGCAAAAGCGCGGCGGGCGCGGCAAGCAGGCCACGGCCACCAAGGAAGACGACTGGGTCGACCAGCTCTTCATCGCCAATACGCACGACTGGATCCTGTGCTTCTCCAACCGCGGCCGCCTGTACTGGCTCAAGGTCTGGGAGGTGCCCAGCGGCTCGCGCGGCTCGCGCGGCAAGCCCATCGTGAACATGTTCCCGCTGGCCGAGGACGAGAAGATCAACGTCGTGCTGCCGCTCACCGGCGCCATGCGCAGCTTCCCCGCGGACCACTACGTCTTCATGGCAACGAGCATGGGCACCGTGAAGAAGACGGCGCTGGACGATTTCTCCAACCCGCGCAAGGGCGGCATCATTGCCGTCAACCTCGATGAGGGCGACTACCTCATCGGCGCCGCACTCACCGACGGCCAGCACGACGTGATGCTGTTCTCCGACGGCGGCAAGGCCGTGCGCTTCGACGAAAACGACGTGCGCCCCCTGGGCCGCCAGGCGCGCGGCGTGCGCGGCATGATGCTCGAAGACGGCCAGAGCGTCATCGCCATGCTGGTCGCCGAAGACGAGACGCAAAGCGTGCTCACCGCCACGGAAAACGGCTACGGCAAGCGCACCAGCATCACCGAGTACACGCGCCACGGCCGCGGCACCAAGGGCATGATCGCCATCCAGCAGAGCGAACGCAACGGCAAGGTCGTGGCGGCCACCCTGGTGCACGCCCACGACGAAATCATGCTCATCACCGACAAGGGCGTGCTCGTGCGCACCCGGGTGAGCGAGATCCGCGAGCTCGGCCGTGCCACGCAGGGCGTGACGCTGATCGCGCTGGACGAAGGCGCCCAGCTGATCGGCCTGCAGCGCATCGTGGAAAACGACGCCCAAGGCGGCGACACGCCGGAGTCCGAGCCGCAGGCGGACGCGTGACGCACCTGAAAAACTCATTTTTTCATAGCTACTAACGCTTACTGGATAAGCGCTAGCACCCGATTTGACCCATATTCTGTGATGCAACGCCCTTACAACTTCTCTGCCGGGCCCGCCGCCATCCCCGAGGACGTGCTGCGCCAGGCGGCCAGTGAAATGCTCGACTGGCACGGCAGCGGCATGGGCGTCATGGAGATGAGCCACCGGGGCAAGGAATTCATCTCGATCTACGAGGCGGCGGAGGCCGGGCTGCGCAGCCTGCTCGCCGTTCCGCCCGAATTCAAGATCCTCTTCATGCAGGGCGGCGGCCTGGCGGAAAACGCCATCGTGCCGCTCAACCTCTCGCGCGCGGCCGGGGTCGATTTCGTCGTTACCGGCAGCTGGAGCCAGAAGTCGCAGAAAGAAGCGCGCAAGTACGCCGCCGAGGTCAACATCGCCGCCTCGGGCGAGGCGAGCGGCTTCACCACCCTGCCCGACCCGGCCAGCTGGACGCCCAGCGTCGGCGCAAGCTACCTGCACATCTGCAGCAACGAGACCATCAACGGCGTCGAATTCCACGAGCTGCCCGACCTGAAGGCGCTGGGCAGCGATGCGCCCCTGGTCATCGACTTTTCCTCGCACGTCGCCTCGCGCCCGGTGGACTGGTCGCGCGTCGGCCTGGCTTTCGGCGGCGCGCAGAAGAACCTCGGGCCCGCCGGCCTGACCATCGTGGTGGTGCGCGAAGACCTGATCGGCCAGGCGCTGCCCGCCTGCCCCAGCGCTTTCGACTACCAACTGGTGGCCGACAACCGCTCCATGTACAACACGCCGCCAACCTGGGGCATCTACATGGCCGGCCTGGTGTTCGACTGGCTGGCGCGCCAGAGCGAGGGTGAGGGTGCGGGCGAAGTGCGCGGCATCGCCGCCATGGAACGGCGCAACATCGCCAAGGCCGAGTTGCTCTACGGCGCCGTCGACGGCTCGGGGCTGTACTACAACAAGGTCGCGCCGAATTGCCGCTCGCGCATGAACGTGCCGTTCTTCCTGCGCGACGAAGCGCTGAACGACGCCTTCCTGGCCGGCGCGCGCGAGCGCGGCCTGCTGCAGCTCAAGGGCCACAAGTCGGTCGGCGGCATGCGTGCCAGCATCTACAACGCCATGCCGCTGGCGGGGGTGCAGGCGCTGGTGGACTACCTGCGAGAATTCGAAAAAACCCGCGCATGAGCACCACCCCCGAACCTTCCGTCCAGACCGCCGTCGCCTCGCCGGACCTGGCGAGCCTGCGCGTGCAGATCGACAACATCGACCAGCAGCTGCTCACCCTGCTGAACCAGCGCGCCCTGGTGGCTGAGCGTGTCGGCGAGGTCAAGAAGCGCGAGGGCACGCCCTTTTTCCGCCCCGACCGCGTGGCGCAGGTCATCGAAAAGGTCGTGCGCGGCAACCCCGGCCCGCTGCGCAGCACGCATGTGGCGGCCATCTGGCGCGAGATCATGTCGGCCTGCCTGGCGCTCGAATCGCCCCAGCGCGTGGCCGTGCTCGGCCCGGCCGGCACCTTCTGCGAGCAGGCGGCGATCGAGTTCTTTGGCGGCGCGGCGGACATCGTCTACTGCGCCAACTTCGACGAGGTGTTCCACGCCACGGCCTCGGGCAGTGCGCAGTTCGGCGTCGTCGGGGTCGAAAACTCCGTCGAAGGCGTGGTGACACGCTCGCTCGACCTGTTCCTGCATACGCCAACGCACGTGGTCGGCGAGGTCAGCCTGCTGGTGCGCCACAACCTGCTGCGCCAGACCAACTCGCTCGACGGCATCGAGGCCGTGCTGGCGCACCCGCAGGCGTTGGCGCAGTGCCAGGCCTGGCTGTCCAAGCACCTGCCGCACGCCGAGCGCCGCCCGGTGTCGAGCAACGCCGAAGGCGCCCGCATGGCCGCCACCGACCCCAAGCTGGCGGCGCTCGCCAGCGACCGCGCGGCCCAGCAGTTCGGCCTGCACGTGGTGGCCCACGCCATCCAGGACGACGCCTACAACCGCACGCGCTTTGCCGTCATCTGCCTGCCCGACACGCTGGAGACGCCGCCGCCCTCGGCACGCGACTGCACCAGCCTGATCGTCTCGGTGCCGAACAAGCCCGGCGCGGTGCACGACCTGCTGGTGCCGCTCAAGAACCACGGCGTTTCCATGACGCGCTTCGAGTCGCGCCCGGCGCGCACCGGCCAGTGGGAATACTATTTCTATATCGACATCGATGGCCACCCAAGCCAGCCGCACGTCGCCGCCGCGCTGGCCGAGCTGCGCAGCCTCAGCGCCTTCTACAAGGTGCTGGGCACCTACCCCGTGCAGCCATGATCACCACGCCGGCGCCCCTCTTCTCCACGAGGCATGCCCATGTTTGAACAACTCGGCCTGATCGGCTGCGGCCTGATGGGCGGCTCGTTCGCGCTGGCGCTGAAACAGGCCGGCCTGGTCAAGCGCGTGGTCGGCTACAGCAAGTCGCCCACGACGACCGAGCGCGCGCGCCAGCTCGGCGTGATCGACGTCGAGGCGCCGTCCGCGCTGCTGGCCGTCGCCGGGGCCGACATCGTGCTCGTCGCGGTGCCGGTGTCGGCCACCGAGGCCACGCTCAAGGCCATACGCCACCTCGTCACGCCGCAGATGCTCGTCATGGACGTCGGCTCCACCAAGGCCGACGTGGTGCAGGCGGCGCGCCACGCGCTACAGGCGCAGGTCGGTTCCTTCGTGCCCTCGCACCCCATCACCGGGCGCGAAGTCTCCGGGGTGGAGCACGCCGATGCCGAGCTCTACAGCGGCCGCCAGGTCATCCTCACGCCCACCGAACGCACGCTCACGGCACAGTTGAAGCGCGCCGAGGAAGTCTGGAGCGCGCTCGGCTGCCGCGTCACCAGCATGTCGCCCGAATCGCACGACGAAGCGTTCGCCGCCGTCAGCCACCTGCCGCATCTGCTGGCGTTCTCGCTCGTCGGCAGCATCACCGCCCAGGCACAGGCCGACACCTTTCTTTCGCTCGCCGGACCGGGTTTCCGCGATTTCACCCGGATCGCCGCAAGCGATCCGAAAATGTGGCGCGACGTGCTGCTGGCCAACCGCGACGAGGTGCTGGCGCAATCGCGCCTGTTCCAGCAGTCGCTCACCCGGCTCGAAGCCACCATCCGCAGCGGCGATGCGCAGGCCCTGGAAGACCTGCTGACGCTGGCCAGCGAAACGCGCGCGCACTGGCGCATGGGCGCGCAACGCAAAAAAACCCCCTGAGTCGCCTGCGGCGCCTTCCGCCAAAGGCGGGCGCACCCGGTGGCCTGGCAAAGCCCGTTCCACGGGTCCACTGGTAAGGGCGCAGCGCACTGGACAAACCTTTCCCGATGTACAGCACCGAATTTCTCGATATTCCCGCCCTCGCCTCGGCGGGCGGCAGCGTCCAGTTGCCCGGCTCGAAGAGCATTTCCAACCGCGTTCTGCTGCTGGCGGCGCTCAGCAGCGGCACCACCACCGTGCACGACCTGCTCGACTCCGACGACACCCGCGTCATGCTGGACGCCCTGCGCGCCCTCGGCTGCACGGTGGAGACGGCGGGCGGCACCACCCGCGTCGCGGGCCTGGGCGATCGCCGCGCCGCCTCCGGCCTGGCGCTGTTCCTCGGCAACGCCGGCACGGCCATGCGTCCGCTGACGGCCGCCCTGGCACTGCTGGGCGGCGAATTCACGCTCGACGGCATCGCGCGCATGCGCGAGCGGCCGATCGGCGACCTGGTCGACGCCCTGCGCGAGCTGGGCTGCCGCATCGACTACCTGGGCACGCCGGGCTACCCACCAATCCGCATCGCACAGCCGAACGGCGTGCCGCCGCTGGCGCTCGACCGGCCGGTGCGGGTGCGCGGCGACGTCTCCAGCCAGTTCCTCACCGCGCTGCTGATGGCGCTGCCGCTGGCGGCCGGCGAGCAGGAGGTGGTGATCGAGGTGGTCGGCGAACTCATCTCCAAGCCGTACATCGCCATCACGCTGGCGCTGCTGGCGCGCTTCGGCATCGCCGTGGACAACCAGAGCTGGCAACGCTTTCGCATCCCGGCGGGCAGCCGCTACCAGACGCCCGGCAGCATCCACGTCGAGGCGGACGCTTCTTCTGCTAGCTACTTCATAGCGCTTGGGGCAATAGCAGCAAGCGCTGATGGCCAAAAAGGCATAAAAATCAACGGCGTCGGGCTCGATGCCATACAAGGCGACATCCGCTTCGTCGACGCCGCGCGGGCCATGGGCGCGCAGGTCACGGGCGGCGCCAACTGGCTGCAGGTGGAGCGCGGTGCGTGGCCGCTCAAGGCCATCGACCTCGACTGCAACCACATCCCCGATGCGGCCATGACGCTGGCGGTGATGGCCCTTTACGCCGAGGGGACCACGGTGCTGCGCAACATCGCCAGCTGGCGCGTCAAGGAAACCGACCGCATCGTCGCGATGGCGGCCGAATTGCGCAAACTCGGCGCGGTGGTGGAGGAAGGTGCCGATTTCCTGCGCATCACGCCGCCCCCGGACGTGCAGGACTGGCGCTCGGCGCGCATCCACACCTACGACGACCACCGCGTGGCCATGTGCTTTTCGCTGGCGGCGTTCAACCCGGCCGGCCTGCCGGTGCGCATCGAGGACCCACGCTGCGTTGCCAAGACCTTCCCGGAATACTTCGAAACCCTGTTTTCCGTGGTGCAGCCGGCCCAGGCCGTGCCGGTGATCTGCATCGACGGCCCCAGCGCCTCCGGCAAGGGCACGGTGGCGGCGCTGGTGGCGCAGGCGCTCGGCTACCACCTGCTCGATTCGGGCTCCATCTACCGCGTCGCCGGCCTGGCGGCACGCCGCGCCGGCCTGGCCATCGGTGCGGACAACGAAGCCGCCATTGCCGCACTGGCACGCGCCATGGCGCTGCGCTTCGACCACGGCCGCGTGCTGCTGGCCGGCGAGGACGTCGGCGAGGCGATCCGCAGCGAGCAGGCGGGCATGGACGCGTCCCTCGTCTCCGCCCTGCCCCAGGTGCGCGCCGCCGTGGTCGCGCTGCAACTGGCTTTTCGCACCCTCCCCGGCCTGGTGGCCGACGGGCGCGACATGGGAACGGTGATCTTTCCCGGGGCGCCGCTCAAGGTCTATCTGACCGCGAGCGCCACGCGCCGCGCCGAGCGGCGCCACGAGCAATTGCTGGCACGCGGTTTGTCCGCTAAAATAGCCGACCTTCGCGCAGACCTCGAGGCACGCGACGCCCGCGACATGAACCGCAGCGTTGCCCCCTTGAAGCCCGCCGAGGACGCTCTCGTACTGGACAACTCCGAGCTCACGATCGAACAGGCCGTGGCCCAGGTCCTTGCCTGGTGGCAAGAGCGCCAGCCCTTTGCGCAACCCGCAGCGGGCTAGAAAGGGGCCGCGAGGCCCCGCCCCGTTCCACCCGGCCTCCAGCCCGCGCCGCAGCGCACTGGCCAGGTGGTTGTTGCAACCTAACCCACGGCCCACGCCGTACCCCAACCACCACGGGCAGCCTTTCAAACCGCAGCAATGGTGCTGCTGTCAACCTGCACGTGGCAAGGAAATACATGTCTGAATCTTTTGCCGCCCTTTTCGAAGAATCCTTGCAGCGCACCGAAATGCGCCCTGGCGAAGTCATCACGGCCGAAGTCGTGCGCGTCGAGCACAGCTTCGTCGTGGTCAACGCCGGCCTCAAGTCCGAAGCCTATGTGCCGCTCGACGAGTTCAAGAACGACAAGGGCGAAGTCGAAGTCCAGGTGGGCGATTTCGTCTCCGTGGCCATCGGCTCGATTGAAAACGGCTACGGCGACACCATCCTCTCGCGCGACACGGCCAAGCGCCTGGCCTCGTGGATGAGCCTGGAAAAGGCCCTGGAATCCGGCGAATTCGTCACCGGCACGACCAGCGGCAAGGTCAAGGGCGGCCTCACGGTGCTGGTCAACGGCATCCGCGCCTTCCTGCCCGGCTCGCTGATCGATACGCGCCCGGTCAAGGACCTGACGCCGTACGAAAACAAGACCATGGAGTTCAAGGTCATCAAGCTCGACCGCAAGCGCAACAACGTGGTGCTCTCGCGCCGCGCCGTGGTCGAAGCCTCGATGGGCGAAGAGCGCGCCAAGCTGATGGAAACGCTCAAGGAAGGCGCCATCGTCCAGGGCGTGGTCAAGAACATCACCGAATACGGTGCCTTCGTGGACCTGGGCGGCATCGACGGCCTGCTGCACATCACCGACATGGCATGGCGCCGCGTGCGCCACCCGAGCGAAGTGGTCACGGCCGGCCAGGAAATCACCGCCAAGATCCTCAAGTTCGACACCGAGAAGAACCGCGTCTCGCTCGGCCTCAAGCAGATGGGCGACGACCCCTGGATGGGCGTCTCGCGCCGCTACCCGCAGGGCACGCGCCTGTTCGGCAAGATCACGAACATTGCCGACTACGGCGCGTTCGTCGAACTCGAACCCGGCATCGAAGGCCTGGTGCACGTGTCTGAAATGGACTGGACGAACAAGAACATCGCCCCGTCCAAGCTGGTCACGCTGGGCGACGAAGTCGAAGTCATGGTCCTGGAGATCGACGAAGACAAGCGCCGCATCAGCCTGGGCATGAAGCAGTGCAAGGCCAACCCCTGGCAGGAATTCGCCCAGGACACCAAGCGCGGCGACCGCGTCAAGGGCCCCATCAAGTCGATCACCGACTTCGGCGTGTTCGTCGGCCTCGCGGCCGGTATCGACGGCCTGGTGCACCTGTCGGACCTGTCCTGGAACGAGCCCGGCGAAGCCGCCGTGCGCAACTACAAGAAGGGCCAGGAAGTCGAAGCCATCGTGCTGGCCGTGGACGTGGAGCGCGAGCGCATCAGCCTGGGCATCAAGCAGCTCGACGGCGACCCGTTCACCACCTTCGTGACCGTGAACGACAAGGGCCAGACGGTGACCGGCAAGGTCAAGACCGTGGACGCCCGTGGCGCCGAGATCGACCTGGGCGAAGACATCGTCGGCTACCTGCGCGCCTCGGAAATCTCCCGCGACCGCGTGGAAGATGCCCGCAACGTGCTGAAGGAAGGCGACGAAGTCACGGCCGTGGTCGTGAACGTGGACCGCAAGACGCGCAACATCCAGCTGTCCATCAAGCAGAAGGACATGGCCGACGAGCAAGGCGCCATGGCCAGCCTGAGCCAGCAGTCGAGCCGCGAAAGCGCCGGCACGACCAGCCTGGGCGCCCTGCTGCGCGCCAAGCTGGACAATTCGGAAAAGTAAGCCTTGGCCGGCCGGCGCCCTGCGCGCCGGCACCGGAACCTGCGGGTGGGTGCACGATAATGCGCCCACCCGTTCTCATTTCTGCGCCCCCATGACCCGATCCGACCTAGTGGAAGCCCTGGCCGCACGCTTCGACCAACTCACGCACCGCGACGCCGAGGTCGCCGTGAAGACGCTGCTCGACGCCGTGGGCGACGCCCTGGTGCGCGGCCACCGCATCGAAGTGCGCGGCTTTGGCAGTTTTTCCGTCAGCCACCGCCCGCCGCGCATGGGGCGCAACCCGCGCAGCGGGGAAGCGGTGGCGATCCCGTCCAAGCGCGTGCCGCACTTCAAGCCGGGCAAGGCCCTGCGCGAGGCCGTGGACCAGCGCACCGGCCAGCTGGCGCAGCCGGATGCCGAGCAGTAAGCTATATTATTGGTAGCTTCAAGCCCTTTCTACATGAGCGCAAACGGCCAAAAACACTGAATTTTTTGGCTTACTCCCGTGTGCGTGCCGGCCCGCCGCCGTGCTTCGTAGAATCGTCTTGCCACCGGGAACGCCATGAAATACTTCCTGTGGCTGCTCAAGGCAGCCATTTTTTTTACCCTGTTCGCTTTTGCGCTGAACAACCAGCAAGACGCCACCGTGCACCTGTTCTTCGGCGCACAGTGGCGCGCGCCGCTGGTGCTGGTGGTGCTGGCGGCGTTCGCCTTCGGCCTGGTGGCCGGGGTGCTGGGCATGGTGCCGCGCTGGTGGAAGCACAAGCAGGCCGCCCAGCGGATGGAGGCTGCCCCAGCGCCCAGGGCTGCCTCGCCGGAGCCCGCACCCGCCGATTCGGTGCCGCCCCATGGAATTTGAACCCGCCTGGATTCTGCTGGGCCTGCCCCTGGTCTTCATGCTGGGCTGGGGCGCCTCGCGCCTGGACCTGCGCCAGCTGCGCCAGCAGAACCGCGACGCCCCCAAGGCCTATTTCAAGGGCCTGAACTTCCTGCTCAACGAGCAGCAGGACAAAGCCATCGACGCTTTCATCGAGGCGGTGCAGAACGACCCGGACACCTCGGAGCTGCACTTCGCCCTGGGCAACCTGTTCCGCCGCCGCGGCGAATACGACCGCGCCGTGCGCGTGCACGAGCACCTGCTCTCGCGCGGCGACCTGAGCGGCGCCGACCGCGACCGCGCGCAGCACGCGCTGGCGCTCGATTACCTCAAGGCCGGCCTGCTCGATCGCGCCGAGGATGCCCTGGCACGCCTGGAGGGCACGGCCTTCGAATCCGAGGCGCGGCTGGCGCGGCTGGCGATCTTCGAGCGCTCGCGCGACTGGCCCCAGGCGGCCGATGTCGCGCGGCGCATGCACAGCGCAGGCCAGGGCGATTTCAGTGCGCGCCAGGCGCACTACCTGTGCGAGCAGGCACTGCACGAGCACGCGGCGGGCAACACCGCCGGGGCCACCGCGTTGTTGCAGCAGGCGCTGGCGGCGGCGCCCCAGGCGGCGCGCGCGCGCATCGAGCTGGCGCGCATGGCCCAGCAAGCGGGGGACAGCGCGCAGGCGCTCGCCACGCTGAAGGCGCTGCGCGCCGAGGCCCCGGGAGCGCTGCCGCTGGCGGCGACCCTGCTGACCGAAATCGCCCGCGCCAGCGGCCGCGAGACCGAAGTACTGGAGCTGCTCACCGGGCACTATGGCGAAGCACCGTCGCTCGACGTGCTCGACGCCATCGTCGCTTTGTCGTCGGGCACAGGCGAGAGCCGCATGTGGTACCTGCGCCACCTCGAACGCGAGCCCTCCCTGGTGGCCGCGGCGAAATGGCTGGCCGGCGAGCGCCTGGAGCACGAGCAGTTCCACCCGCAGATCCAGGCTGCGCTCGACGCCGCCGCACGCCCGCTGACGCGCTACCGCTGCGCCGCCTGTGGCTTCGAAGCGCGCCAACACTTCTGGCACTGCCCCGGCTGCCAGGCCTGGGACAGCTATCCCGCCAAGCGCGTGGAGGAGCTGTGATGGGGCGAAGGGCCGCGCGTTGTGCCGCCTGGCTGGCAGCCACGCTGCTCGGCTGCGGCGCCGCGTGGGCCCAGGTCGACATCAACCACGCCACCGAAGCCGAGCTTGACGGCATCCGCGGTATCGGCCCGGCGACGACGCGGCGCATCCTGCAGGAACGCGAGCGCCAGCCGTTCAAGGATTGGGCCGACCTGGTGGCGCGCGTGCGCGGCGTCGGCCGCGCCAGTGCCGCCAGCTTTTCCGCCCAGGGCTTCACCGTCAACGGCCTGCCCTACGCGCCGGCACCTGCGGCGTCCAGCGCTGCACCAGGAGGATAAGCGCACGCCATGGACCTGCCGCAGCTGCCGCTCCTGACATTGGTCGCCCTGCCGTTCATCGGCAGCGTGCTGGCGGCGCTGCTGCCGTCGAACGCGCGCAATACCGAATCGACCCTGGCCGGGCTGCTGACGCTGTTCTGCGCCGTCCAGGCGGCGCTCTTGTTCCCCCAGATCGCCGCCGGCGAAGTGCTGCGCCAGGAAATCGCCTGGGCGCCGGCGCTGGGCCTCAAGCTGGTGCTGCGCATGGACGGCTTCGCCTGGATGTTCTGCATGCTGGTGCTGGGCATAGGCGCGCTGGTGGTGCTGTATGCGCGCTACTACCTCTCGCCGCAGGACCCGGTGCCGCGCTTCTTTGCCTTTCTGCTCGCCTTCATGGGCTCGATGGTCGGCGTGGTGCTGTCGGGCAACCTCATCCAGCTGGCCCTGTTCTGGGAACTGACCAGCCTGTTCTCCTTCCTGCTGATCGGCTACTGGCACCACCGCAAGGACGCCCGGCGCGGCGCGCGCATGGCGCTGACGGTGACGGGCGCCGGCGGCCTGTGCCTGTTCGCCGGCCTGGTGGTGCTGGGCCACATCGTCGGCAGCTACGAGCTCGACCACGTGCTGGCCGCCGGCGCCCTGGTGCGGGCACACGCGCTCTACCCGGTGGCGCTGGCGCTGGTCCTGCTCGGCGCACTGACCAAGAGCGCGCAGTTCCCCTTCCATTTCTGGCTGCCGCACGCCATGGCGGCGCCGACGCCGGTGTCGGCCTACCTGCACTCGGCCACCATGGTCAAGGCCGGGGTGTTCCTGCTGGCGCGGCTGTGGCCGGTGCTTTCGGGCACCGAGCCGTGGTTCTGGCTGGTCGGCGGCGCCGGCCTGATCACCCTGCTGCTGGGCGGCTACGTGGCCCTGTTCCAGCAGGATCTCAAGGGCGTGCTGGCCTATTCCACGCTTTCGCACCTGGGGCTGATCACCTTGCTGCTGGGCCTCAACAGCCCGCTGGCCGCCGTGGCGGCGGTGTTCCACATCATGAACCACGCCACGTTCAAGGCCTCGCTGTTCATGGCCGCGGGCATCATCGACCACGAAACCGGCACGCGCGACATGCGCCGGCTCTCGGGGCTGCGCCACGCCATGCCGGTCACCGCCACGCTGGCCACCGTGGCGGCCGCGGCCATGGCCGGGGTGCCACTGCTCAATGGCTTCCTTTCCAAGGAAATGTTCTTCGCCGAGACGGTGTTCCTGCAGGCCAACCCGCTCGCCGAGACGCTGCTGCCCTGGGCCGCCACGCTGGCCGGCGTGTTCAGCGTTGCCTACTCGGTGCGCCTGTGCATGCAGACCTTCGCCGGCCCGCGCGCAACCGACCTGCCGCGCGAACCGCACGAGCCGCCGCACTGGATGCGCGTGCCGGTGGAGCTGCTGGTGCTGGCCTGCCTGGTGGTCGGCGTGCTGCCGCAGTGGTCGGTCGGCGGCGTGCTCGATGCCGCATCGCGCCCGGTGGTCGGCGGCGACCTGCCCGGCTACAGCCTGGCGGTGTGGCACGGCTTCAATACGCCCTTCATGATGAGCCTGGTGGCCCTGGTCGGCGGCGTGCTGCTGGCGGCGTTGCTGAGCCGGCGCCGCAGCGATTCGGAACGGGCACCGGGGCTGGCCTGGGCAGACGGCAAGCGCGGCTTCGAGGTGCTGCTCGCCGGGCTGACGCTCACCGGCCGGCGCGGGCGGGCCCTGCTGGGCACGAAGAAGCTGCAGTGGCAGATGCTCTGGCTGGTGGTGTTCGTGCTGGGGGCGGCGGCGCTGCCCCTGTGGACGCGGGGCATGCCCATCGGCAACCGCGCCAGCCTGCCGTTCGAACCCGGCTTCGGCCTGCTCTGGGTGCTGGGCATGGCCTGCGCGCTGGCGGCCGCCTGGCAGGCCAAGTACCACCGCCTGGCCGCGCTCACGCTGCTGAGCGGCGCGGGCTTGGTGACCTGCGTGACCTTCCTGTGGTTCTCGGCGCCCGACCTGGCGCTGACGCAACTGGCCGTCGAGACGGTGACGACGCTGCTGATCCTCCTGGGCCTGCGCTGGCTGCCCAAGCGCGTTCCCGAGCTCGCCGGGCGCGCCACGGCGCAGGAACTGCGCCGCGCGCACCTGCGCCGCTCCCGCGATTTCGTCCTGGCGCTGGCGGCCGGCGCGGGCATGGCGCTGCTGTCGTTCGCCATGCAGAGCCGGCCGTTTCCCAACAGCACATCGACCTTCTTCCTGGAGCACGCGCTGTCCGGGGGCGGCGGGGCCAACGTGGTGAACGTGATGCTGGTCGATTTCCGCGGTTTCGACACCTTTGGCGAAATCGTCGTGCTGGGCGTGGTCGCGCTCACCGTGTACGCGCTGCTGCGGCGCTTTCGCCCGGCGCTGGAAATGCTCGACCTCCCGCCCCAGCAGCGCGCCCTGCCGGCCGACCTCGACACCGACCTCATCAACCCGCGCCTGGCCGCCGACACCGCCATCGGCTACCTGCGCGTGCCGGCCGTGCTGGTGCGCCTGCTGCTCCCGTTCGCGGTGCTGGTCGCGGTGTACCTGTTCATGCGCGGGCACAACCAGCCGGGCGGGGGTTTTGTCGCCGGGCTGGTGTTCTCCTGCGCCATCGTTTTGCAGTACACCATTTCGGGCACGCAGTGGGTGGAGGCGCACCTGGCGCTGTACCCGCGCCGCTGGATGGCTGCCGGCATGCTGGTGGCGCTGGCCACGGGCGTCGGCGCCATGGGCGTGGGCTACCCCTTCATGACGTCGCACACCGCGCATTTGACCTTGCCGCTGCTCGGCGAGGTGCACGTGGCGAGCGCCATGTTCTTCGACACCGGCGTGTTCCTGCTGGTCGTCGGGGCCACGCTGCTCATCCTGACGTCCATCGCCCACCAGTCGGTACGCGGTCACCGCGCGCATGCGCGCCGCATGGAGGAAGCCGCGGCCGCCGCCGCGCGCGGGGGGGAAGGCTGATGGAACTCACCCTGGCCCTGGCCATCGGCGTGCTCACCGGCTCGGGCGTGTGGCTGCTGCTGCGCCCACGCACCTTCCAGGTGATCATGGGGCTGTCCCTGATCTCCTACGCCGTCAACCTGTTCATCTTCAGCATGGGGCGCCTGGGCCTGGCCACGGGCAAGGAGCCGGTGCTGCGTCCCGGCGTGCCGCAGGACCTGGCGCACTACACCGATCCCATGCCCCAGGCGCTGGTGCTGACGGCCATCGTCATCGGCTTTGCCATGACGGCGCTCTTCCTGGTCGTCCTGCTGGCCTCGCGCGGCCTGGCGGGCAACGACCACGTGGACGGCGTCGAGCCGCCCGAGGGCGACGAGCCCGACGGGGAAGGCCTGCCATGAGCGCCCTCCTCGACACCCCCGCCGTCCAGCACCTGATGCTGGCGCCCGTGCTGCTGCCGCTGCTCGCCGCCGCTCTCATGATGCTGCTGAACGAAGAGCAGCACCGCCTGAAGATGGCGCTCAACGTCGGTTCCTGCACGGCGCTGCTCGGCATCTCCTGCGTGCTGCTGTACAGCTCGGGAACGGGCGCCGGCGGCGCGCCGGGCGTGTACCTGGCGGGCAATTGGCCGGCGCCGTTCGGCATCGTGCTGGCACTCGACCGGCTCTCGGCGCTGATGCTGGTGCTCACCAGTGTGCTCGCGCTGGCGGCGTCGGTATTCGCCTGCGCGCGCTGGCACCGCGCCGGCGTGCACTTCCACACGCTGTTCCAGCTGCAGCTGATGGGCCTGTGCGGCGCCTTCCTCACCGCCGACCTGTTCAACCTGTTCGTGTTCTTCGAGGTCACGCTGGCCGCCTCCTACGGCCTGCTGCTGCACGGCTCCGGGCGCGCGCGCGTGCTCGCCGGCATGCACTACATCGCCATCAACCTGGCGGCCTCGGCGCTGTTCCTGATCGGCGTGTCCATGCTCTACGGCATCACCGGCACGCTCAACATGGCCGACCTGGCGCAGCACATCCCGCACCTGCGCGAGACCGACCGCGGCCTGCTGCACGCGGCGGCGGCCATTCTGGCAACGGCGTTCCTCATCAAGGCCGCCGTCTGGCCGCTCAATTTCTGGCTGGTGCCGGCCTACAGCGCCGCCACGGCGCCGGTGGGCGCGCTGTTCGCCATCATGACCAAGCTCGGCATCTACGCCATCCTGCGGCTGTGGACACTGCTTTTCGGCCTGGAGGCCGGCGCCTCGGCGCAGTTCGGCAGCCTGTGGCTGCTCGGCGCCGGCCTGCTGACCATGGCGTTCGGCGCCATCGGCATGCTGGGCTCGCAGCGCCTGGGCCACCTGGCGGGGTACGCGGCGCTGCTGTCCTCCGGCACGGTGCTCGCGGCCGGGAGCTTCGGGCAGAACCTGCTGACCGCCGGCATGCTGTACTACCTGCCCGGCTCGACGCTGGCCGTGGGCGCGCTGTTCCTGCTGGGCGACGTGCTCGACCGCTGGCGCAGCCCCGACCAGGGCGCCGACCCGTACGAGGCGGCGGAAGAAGCCGCGCCGTTCCTGAACGCCCGCCTGGAGCAGACCCAGGCCTTCAACCTCGATGAAAACGAGGAAGCGCTGGTCGGGCGCCCCATTCCGGCCGCCACGGCCTTCATCGGCCTGGCGTTCATCGGCTGCACGCTGGTGCTGGCGGGCATGCCGCCCCTGCCCGGCTTCCTCGGCAAGTTCGCCATGCTGAACGCGCTGCTCAACCCGCTCGGGCTGGCGTCGTCCGCCGGGCAGCAGCCGGGGCTTCCGGGCTGGACCTTCGTGGCCGTGCTGGTGGGCAGCGGCTTCCTCGCGCTGACGGCGCTGACGCGCGCCGGCATCGCGCATTTCTGGGCCTCGCAGGGGCGCCGGCAGCTGCGCGTCGGGCTGGCCGAGGGGGTGCCGATCGGCGCCCTGGTGCTGGCCTGCGTGCTGCTGGCCGTGGCGGCCGGCCCGGCGCTGCAGTTCACCCAGGCCGCGGCCGATGCGCTGCACGCGCCGGGCGGCTACGTGCAGGCCGTGCTCGGCGCCGAACCCGTGCCCAGCCCGGCCGCCGGCTCTGCGCCGCAAGCGCCTGCCGAGGGCCAGCCATGAAACGCCTGTTGCCGGCCCCGCTGATCTCGCTGGCGTTGTGGGTGCTGTGGATGGTGCTCAACCGCAGCCTGGACGCCGGCCAGGCGCTGCTGGGGGTGGTGCTGGCGCTGGCCATTCCGCTGCTCACGCGCGGGCTGCGGCCGCTGCCGGTGCGCGTGCGCCACCCGCTGGTGATCGCGCGGCTGATGCTGCGCGTCGCCGCCGACACGGTCGAGTCCAACCTGGCGACGCTGCGCTTGTTCCTCGCGCCGGGTTCGCGCCGCCATCCGGCGGGCTTCGCCCACATTCCACTCGACCTGCGCGACCCGAACGCGCTCGCCGTGCTGGCGATGATTGTCTGCATCACGCCCGGCACCGCCTGGGCCGAGCTGTCCAGCGACCACACCATGCTGCTGCTGCACGTGCTGGAGCTGGACGACGAAGCGGCCTTCGCCGCCCTGGTGAAAGAGCGCTACGAGCGCCCCCTGATGGAGATTTTCGAATGAGCCCGGTTCTGTCCTACGCCCTGCCCGTGGCGCTCTTCCTCCTGGTGCTGGCAATGGGCTGCGCACTGGTGCCGGTGCTGCGCGGCCCGACCGCGCAGGACCGCGTGCTGGCCATCGACTGCATGGCGCTCGACGCCATGCTGCTGATGCTGGTGCTGGGCATCCACCAGGGCAGCAGCAACTACTTCGAAGCGGCGCTGCTGATCGCGGTGCTGGGCTTCGTCAGCTCCATGGCGATGGCCAAATTCCTGCTGCGCGGCGAGGTGATCGAATGAGTACGCTGCCGCTGTGGGCCGACATTCTGGTCTCGGTGCTGGTGCTGGCGGGTGCGGCCATCGCGCTCGTCGGCTCGTTCAACCTGGTGCGCCTCGCCAACTTCTTCGAGCGCGTGCACGCCCCCGCGGTCATCGCCACCCTGGGCTGCTGGTGCGTGATGTACGGCACCGTGCTGTACTTTTCCCTGCAGAACCACACCGTGGCGGCGCACGGCATGCTGATCGCCGTGTTCCTCGCCGTCACCGTGCCGGTGACCAACATCTTCCTCATGCGCACCGGCCTGTTCCGCGCACGCCTGGCGGGCCAGGACATGCCGGCCCAGCTGAGCCGCAGCGCCGAGCCCCGCGCCGCAGGTAGCCTGCCCCCTGGCCAGGGCGACTATTAAAACAATAGCTATAAACCCTTTATAGACGGGCGCTAGGAGCCAATTTCCCTTGAAAATTGGCCGCCCCACCGTGCCGATGGTCGCGGCGCCCGCGCCTCATGCAGCGGCGCGCGCCAGTTGAAATTGCCCCATGGCGCCGGCCAGGCGGTGCGACTGCTCCTTGAGGCTCTGGCCAGCGGCAGCGCCCTCTTCGACCAGCGCGGCGTTCTGCTGCGTCATCTGGTCAAGGTGCTCGACCGCCTGGCTGACCTCGCCGATCTGCACACTCTGTGCATGGCTGGCGGCCTGGATTTCAGACATCAGTGCCGTCACCCGCTCCACGCTCTGCACGATATCGCCCATGGTGGAGCCGGCGGTCTCGACCAGCTTGGCGCCGGCGCCGACCTTCTGCACGCTGTCGGAGATGAGCGCCTTGATCTCGCGTGCCGCCTGGGCGCTGCGCCCGGCAAGGTTGCGCACCTCGCTCGCCACCACCGCAAAGCCCCGGCCCTGCTCGCCGGCGCGCGCCGCCTCGACGGCCGCGTTCAGCGCCAGGATGTTGGTCTGGAAGGCGATGCCGTCGATGATGCCCACGATGTCGGCGATCTTCCTGCTGCTGGCGTTGATCTCGTCCATCGTGCGCACGACCTGGGCCACCACCTGTCCCCCCTTGCCAGCGCCTTCGGCCGCGCTGAGGGCCAGTGCATTGGCCTGGCGCGTGCTGTCGGCGTTGACCGCCACCATCTGCGCAAGCTGGGCGATGCTCGCGGCGGTTTGCTGCAGGTTGCTCGCGGCGTGTTCGGTGCGCGTGCTCAGGTCGATGTTGCCGGCCGCCACCTCGGAGCTGGCGACGTGGATGGATTCGCCGGCGTCGCGCACCTCGGTCACCACGTAGTGCAGGGACGCGACCATCTCGTCCAGTGCGGTGAGCAGCTGGCCGATCTCGTCGCCGCGCGCGGTGTCCATGCGCACCGTCAGGTCGCCGCTGGCCACCACCGCCGCCGTCTGCGACGCCTGGCGCAGCGGCAGCACGATGGAGCGGCGCAGCAACCAGCCGAACAACAGCGACAGACCGAGTACCACCAGCACGGCGACCGCGCTGATCCACTGGGCGCGCGAGGCGCCGCTCGTCATGGCATCGGCAGCGCGCAGCGAGGCCTCCTCGGACGCCCCCAGCAAGTCGTCGATCGCCGCCAGGTAGGCCCCCAGGGCGGCGGAATGCTCTTGCAGCTCCTTCTGGCTGATGATCTTGGCTTCCAGCGCGTTCTGCATCAGCGCGTCGCGCAGCGCGGCGTACCGTTGGCGCTCTGCCTGCGCCGCGCTCCACAAGGGTGCGCTTTCGGCGGCCGTTGCCGATTCGCCCAGCGCCTCCGCGATGCGCTGACGCATCGCCTCCTCGGCCACCAGCTGGCTGCGCATCTCGGAAAACAGCGGGAACACATCGGTCGAGACCGCCGCGCGCAGGGCAATCTGGCCGATGAGCACGGATTGCGTCTTCCAGTCGCGCACGGCGCGCTCCGCCGGAAGCTGCTCCTGCGTCAGCAGCCGAGCCTGGTGCCGCGTGTCCTCGCCCGTGACCCAGGCGGTCGCCCCGACCAGGGCCACGGCCAGGCCCAGCACACCCAGGCTGGCGGCCAGCTTCTGGCCCACGCTGAAGCCGCGGCGGGGCCCACCGGCTGCCCGGGTCGGCGCAGCGTCGCTTTGCGCGGCTGCATGGGTCCCGTCGGGCGCCGCGGCCGTCGCCTGTGTGAGAGTGGCGGGCAAATGGGTCATTCCCTGCTCCGGTGGGTGGTTGCGTCGGGAATCCCCGATGGGAGAGGTCCTCAAGCCTGCGTGTAGAACGGCACGAACAAGCGCGTGGCATCGTGCCCCACGGAGCGCACCCATTCGCGCGAGAAGCGTTCCCCGAGGCGGCCGATCTCGCGTCCCAGGTCGGGGGCGATGCGCTCGACGGCCATGCCGTGGCTGCGCAGTTCGGCGACCGCGCTGGCCATGGCCTGCTCGCTCATCGCCCAGCCGCGCTCCTCGGCGGCCTGGGCCGCCTGCACCACCGCCTGGCGCGCCGCAGCACCCAGGGCGTCCATGGCCTGCTTCCGGGCAAACACCAGGTTCTTGGGAATCCACGCATTGAGCTCGTAATAGAACCTGGCGTGCGTCCAGATCTGGCTTTCCGCGCCCGTGGCCGACGAAGTGATCATGGCCTCGATCTGCCCGGTCGCCAGGGCCTTGGGAATGTCCGGCGCGGGCACATCGACCGCCACGGCGCCGAGCAGTTCGGCGATGCGCACGGTGGCGGCGTTGTAGGTGCGCATCTTGAGGCCCTGGAAATCGGCCTTGCCACGCACCGGGCGCACGGAGAACAGCCCCTGCGGCGGCCAGGGCACGGCGTAGAGCGGCACCAGGCCCTGCGCATGCAGCGCGGCGTCGATCAGCGGACGCTGGTGCTTCCACAACCGCGCCGCATCCTGGTACGTGGAGAGCACGAAGGGCACGGAATCGGCTCCGGCAAGCGGAACCTGGCCCACGATGCCGGCCATCAGCACCTCGCCGGCCTCGGCCTTGCCCGATTGCACGGCCGCGAAGATGTCGGACAGCTTGGCCAGGCTGTTGTTGGCGTGCACGGCGATCCGCAGTTCGCCGGCCGAGGACCGGCCCACCTCCTGCGCGAACTGCTCGACGTTGCGCGTGTGGAAGGTCTCGCTCTTGTAGCCCGTCGCCAGCTTCCACTCGCTCGCGGCGCGTGCGCCGCCCGGCAGGCCCCCCAGACAAGCGCCCAGCGCGGCGGCGCCCATGCCACCCAGCCATTCACGTCGTTGCATTGCCATCGCAGACCTCCTTGTGCGTTGGTGAATCCGCCTGCGCACGCCGCGCCAGGTGCTCGAAGCGGCCGGTTTCTCGAAAAATATTAAGTAAAAAATGCCTCTGGCGCCCGTGTTTAAAAGGCTCTAAGCTATCAAAACAATAGTTTTCCGGTCATGCGCCGCTGCCGTCGGCCAGCGTCCCCAGCAATTCCCCCGCCTGCGCCAGCCGGCCCACGGCCACGCGGTGGTGCAGCACGCCGGCGCGCGGCGCCAGCACCTGCGTCTCCATCTTCATGGCCTCCATCACCGCAACCACGTCGCCGGTCTGCACGCTGGCCCCGTCGGCCACCTGCCAGGCGAGCAAGGCGCCGCTGATGGGCGCCACCACGCCGCCCAAGCCGGCGCTTCCGTCTTTTGCCGGCGCTTCTGCCGGGCCCGCATGCGGCGCTCCCACCCCCGCCGCGAGCAGCGCGCGCGGCAGGGCGAGCGGCAGGCGCCGGCCGTCGATTTCCACGAAGGTGCGCAGCAGCGGCTCCTCCACGAGCGGATCGGGGCGCGGCGCCAGCGCGATGCGCTGGGCAAAGGCGGTTTCTATCCAGCGCGTGTGCACGCGCAGCGCCTCGCCGTTGGTGAAATCAGCCTCCTCCAGCACGGCCCGGTGGAAGGGCAGCACCGAGGCCACGCCTTCGATGCGAAATTCGCGCAGCGCCCGGCGCGCCCGCTGCAGGGCCTCGGCGCGGGTGGCGCCGGTGACGACGAGCTTGGCCATGAGCGAATCGAAAGTGCCGGGAACCGTGGAGCCGGCCGCGACGCCGCTGTCGACGCGCACGCCAGGGCCCGATGGGGCATCGAACACCTCGATGCGCCCTGGGGTCGGCAGGTAGCCACGTCCGGGGTCCTCGGCGTTGATGCGAAATTCGATGCTGTGGCCGCGCACCGGCGGCGTCTCGCGGATCGACAGCGGCAAGCCATCGGCCACGCGCAGCTGTTCGCGCACCAGGTCGATGCCCGTGGTTTCCTCGGTCACCGGGTGCTCGACCTGCAGCCGCGTGTTGACTTCCAGAAACGACAGCTGGCCGCTCTGGCTCAGCAGGAACTCCACCGTGCCGGCGCTCGTGTAGCCGGCCTCGGCGCAGATGGCGCGCGCCGCGGTATGCACCTGCTCGCGCTGCGCGTCGCTGAGGAAGGGCGCGGGCGCTTCCTCCACCAGCTTCTGGTTGCGCCGCTGCAGCGAGCAGTCGCGCGTGCCCACCACCACCACGTTGCCGTGCGTGTCGGCCAGCACCTGCGCCTCGATGTGGCGCGGCTCGTGCAGGAACTGCTCGATGAAGCACTCACCGCGCCCGAAGGCGGTGACGGCTTCGCGCACGGCGGATTCGTACAGCTCGGCCACTTCGTCCATGCGCCAGGCGATCTTCAGGCCCCGGCCACCGCCCCCGAACGCCGCCTTGATGGCGATGGGCAGGCCGTGCGCGTGCGCGAAGGCCAGCACCTCGGCGGCATCCTGCACCGGGCCGGGCGTGCCCGCCACGAGCGGCGCACCGACCTTCTGGGCGATGCGCCGCGCCGCGACCTTGTCGCCCAGGGCCTCGATGGTTTCCGGGCGCGGGCCGATCCAGGCCAGGCCCGCGTCCAGCACGGCGCGCGCGAAATCGGCACGCTCGGACAAGAAGCCGTAGCCAGGGTGCACCGCGTCCGCGCCGGACTGGCGCGCGATGGCCAGCAGCTTGTAGATGTCGAGGTAGGTATCCGCCGGCCGCTGGCCGTGCAGGGCCCAGGCCTCGTCGGCCATGCGCACGTGCAGCGCGTCGCTGTCCGCGTCGGCGTACACGGCGACGCAGCGCACACCGTGGTCGGCGCACGCACGGGCGATCCGCACGGCGATCTCGCCGCGATTGGCAATGAGAACTTTGGTGATCATGCGGGCACCTTGCGCCAAGAATTCGTGGAGGTGGCGAGATCGCCGTTGCCTGCTGCGCAGGCACGGCAATTTGGTGAAACACCCGCTACGCGGCTGTTTTCGCCGCGGTTGGCAATAAGAACCTTGGTGATCATGCGGACACCTCGTACCAAGCATTCGCGGGGGTGGCGATGAGAACTTTGGTGATCATGCGAGGGCCTCGTGCGTAGCGAACGTGGGCGTGGCACGGCAGTCGGTGCGATGGGTGTCGGTCATGGTGGTCGGGGTGAAAGTTCAAGGGGTTCAGGCGGCCAGCGCATCGCCCTCGGCCAGCACGGGTGCGAACGGCTGGACGGCGCGCAGGCGCAGGCGCGCGCCGGGCGGAATTTGGGCGGCCAGGTCGAGGTGGTGGCTGGCGAGCACGGCGATCACGGGGTAGCCGCCGGTCAGCGGGTGGTCGGCCAGGAACAGCACCGGCTGGCCGCTCGCCGGCACCTGGATCGCGCCCACCACCGTGCCCTCGCTGGGAAGCTCGGCATGGACGCGGCGCGCCAACGCCTGAGCGCCCTCCAGGCGCATGCCCACCCGGCTGGACTGCGGCGTGACCTGCCACTCCTGCGCCTGCAGCAGCGCCAGCGCCTCGGGCGTGAACCAGTCGGTGCGCGGCCCGAGGACCACGTCCAGCACCACCACCTCACCGGCGCGCGGCAGCGTGCGCAGGGCGGCCGCACCGGGCTGCACCGCCTGCAGGCGCTGCGGCGCGATGGCCGCGCCCACCGCCAGCACGTCGCCCGCGCGCAAGGGCCGGGGGCCGAGCCGCGCCAGGGTATCGGTGGCGCAGCTGCCGAGCACGGGGGTGACCGACAACCCGCCGCGCACTGCCAGATAGCTGCGCAAGCCGGCGCGCGGCGCGCCCAGCTCCAGCACGTCCCCGTCCTCGAGCGCCAGCGGTTCGCCCACGGCCGCTTCCAGGTGCCGGCCAGCGGCGGTGCAGACATGCAGCGGGACGTCCGCACCCGTGACCGCGACGACCATCGCTCCCTCGCAACGCAGGCGCAGTTGGCCAAGCAAGTCCTCCAGCACGGGTGCATCGCTCGGGTTGCCGACCGCGCGGTTGGCTTCGCGCAGTGCCTGCCGGTCGACGGCGCCGGAAGCCGACACCCCCAGCGCCGTCTTGCCGGGTCGGCCCAGGTCCTGCACCAGCGTCTGCAGGCCGGTGGCCAGAAGATGCAGTTGCGCCGCGCCTTCGGTGGCGGCGGGAAAATCGGGCGCGCAGCTTGCCGCAGGTGGCTCCGGCGGCAGGCTGACAAGCGTGCCGGGCCGGGCCATGTCGCGAAAGCGCACGCGAAAGCCGGGCTGCACCAGCGCAGGCTCGGCGCGCTGCATGTCCCACATGCGGCAGGGGGTGACGCCGATGAGTTGCCAGCCGCCCGGGCTGTCGGTCGGGTAGACGGCGCTGAAGTCGCCTGCCAGCGCCACCGACCCGCTCGGCACGCGCGTGCGCGGCGATGCGCGGCGCGGCACGTCGAAGCCCGGCGATGCGCCGGCCAGGTAAATGAAACCCGGCGCGAAGCCGGCGAATGCGCCAAGGTAGTCGCTGCCCGTATGCCGCTCCACGACCTCGGCCACGCTGAGGCCCGACAGCGCGGCGACTTCCTCCAGATCCTGGCCGTCGTAGCGCACCGGGATCTCGATGCATGGGCTGCGCGCGGCGGTGCGCCCGGCGCTGGCCGCCGAACGGCGCAGCCGCTTCAGCCAGGCAGCCACGCCCGCGGCGGTGGCGGCCGAGGGATCGAACAGCACGAGCAGGGTGCGCGCCGCCGGAATCACCTCGTCCACACCCGGCATCGGCTCGCGCTCTTGCGCCTCGAACAGGGCCAGCGTCTGGGCCAGGTCGGGCAACTCGGCGAGCAGCGCGCTGTCCCCTGCGGGCAGGAACCGGATGCCGCTCATGCCGTGAGCGTCTCCACGAAAGGCCGCAGCGCCACGCCCTCGGCCTGCAGGCGCTCGCGTATGCGGCGCGCCATGGCCACGGCGTCGGGGCTGTCGCCGTGGACACAGATGGAATCGGCCTGCAGGCGCACCCGCTTGCCGTGAACGCTCTCGATCTCGCCGGTGCGCACCAGCGCCAGCATGCGCTCTGCCACCCGCGCGGGTTCGTGCAGCACGGCGCCGGGCTCGCGGCGCGACACCAGCCGGCCGTCGTCGGTATAGGCGCGGTCGGCAAAGGCCTCGGCCGCCACACGCAGGCCACGCTCACGCGCCCAGTCGAGGAGCGGCGAACCGGCCAGGCCCATGAGCACCAGGTCGCGGTCCACGGCGAGGATGGCGCTGATGACGTCGTTTGCCTGGCGCTGATCGTGCGCGATGGTGTTGTAGAGCGCACCGTGCGGCTTGACGTAGCGCACTTGTGTTCCGGCCGCGGCGGCCAGGCCCTGCAAGGCACCGATCTGGTAGATCACATCGGCCACCAGTTCGCGGCTCGTCGGGTCCATGTTGCGGCGGCCGAACCCCACCAGGTCGCGGTAGCCGACGTGGGCGCCAACTGCCACACCACGGGCCGCCGCCTGCGCGAGGGTCTCCAGGATGCCCGCCGGGTCGCCGGCATGGAAACCGCAGGCCACGTTGGCGCTGGTCACCACCGCCAGCATGCTGGCGTCGTCGCCCATGGGCCAGGGGCCGAAGCTCTCGCCCAAATCGCTGTTCAAATCCATTGCGCTCTCCTTGTCCATTGGAAACATTGGCTGTATTGTTCAACAATCATGCCGCCATCCACCCCCACAAGCCTCCGCCCTGCCCCATGACCACCCGCCATTTCCCGCACAGCCCCGCCAATCCCAGCCTCACGGACACCGTGGCCGAAACCATCCGCCAGAAACTCATTCACGGGGAGTTGCGCGCCGGGCAGCGCCTGTCCGAGGCCACGCTCAGCGAACAGCTGGAGATTTCGCGCAACACCTTGCGCGAGGTGTTCCGCATCCTGATCAAGGAGGGACTGCTGCACCACGAGCCCAACCGCGGGGTGTCGGTGGTCGTGCCCAGCATCGCCGACATCATCGACATCTACCGTGTGCGCCGGCTGATCGAGTGCCAGGCGCTCGCCCAGGCCTGGCCGCGCCACCCGGCGCACAAGCGCATGGAGCAGGCCGTGCAACAGGCGCGCGAGGCGCGCGACGCCGGGCGCTGGCTGGACGTGGGCTCGGCCAACATGGCCTTCCACTCCGGGATCGTGGCGCTGGCCGACAGCGAGCGGCTGTCCGCCATGTTCGCCGACGTCGCGGCCGAACTGCGCCTGGCCTTCGGCCTGCTCGACGATCCCGAGTACCTGCATGCGCCCTACATGGAACAGAACGCCCACCTGCTGGAGCTGTTCAGCGATGGCAAGACACAGCTGGCCGCCCAGACCCTGGAGGGCTACCTCAACCAGTCCGAGCGCATGGTGCTGGCGGTGTACGCCCGCCGCATCGAATGACCGAGCAGTACAGGCTTGGGCGAAGTGGGGCGACACGTAGCGGCCTTTTGGTTGAACAATTTATATTGTTTGAAAGAACGATGAGATCGTAATTAGATAACAAGTGCGAAGACATTGTTGATTACCCTAATGCATCCCGTAGTGCAAAGTGTTAGCCTCCGGCACGGCTGTAAGCCACGCCCGTTGTTTCACAGGGCCGCAGGCCCACCCTTTTCACTTCTTCAGGAGCCCCCATGATCCGTCGCACTCTTCTCGCAACCGCCCTGGCCACCGGCCTCTGCTTCGCTGCGGGCGCACAGGCCCAGACCAAATGGGACCTGGCGTCGGCCTACCCGACCTTCAACTTCCACTCGCAGAACCTGGCCCAGTTCGCCAAGGACATCGACGGTGCCACCAAGGGCGCACTGAAGATCACCGTGCACAGCGGCGCGTCGCTGTTCAAGGGGCCCGAGATCAAGCGCGCCGTCCAGGGCGGCCAGGCGCAGGCGGGCGAGTTCTTCATGGTCAGCTTCCAGAACGAATACCCGATCTTCGGTGCCGACGGTCTTCCGTTCCTGGCCGCCAACTACGACGAGGCCTTCAAGCTCTACCAAGCGCAAAAGCCGTTCCTGCAGAAGAAACTGGACGAGCAGGGCATGGTGCTGCTCTACGCCGTGGCCTGGCCGCCGCAAGGCATCTACACCAAGAAGCCGGTGCAGTCCGCGGCCGATCTGAAGGGCATGAAGTGGCGCGTGTACAGCCCGACCACGGCGCGCATCGGCGAGCTGGTGGGCGCGCAACCCGTGACCATCCAGGAAGCCGAGCTGTCGCAAGCGCTGGCCACCGGTGTCATCGAAGGCCTCATCACCTCCAGCGCCACGGGCGCCGACAACAAGCTGTTTGAGAACCTCAAGTACTACTACAACGTGCAGGCCTGGATTCCCAAGAATGCCGTCGTGGCCAACAAGCGCGCATTCAATGCCCTGGACAAGGCGACCCAGGACGCGGTGGTGAAGGCGGCCGCCGCGGCCGAAGAGCGCGGCTGGAAGGAATCGCGCGCGGTGGATGCCAAGTCCCTGGCGGCCCTGAAGGCGGGCGGCATGCAGGTCGAGGCACCTTCCGCGCAGCTCAAGGCCGATCTGGCGAAGGTGGGCGAAACCGTGATCAAGGAATGGACGGACAAGGCCGGTGCCGATGGCAAGGCCGTGCTCGACGCCTTCAAGGGCGGCAAGTAAGAAGACCATCGGCTCGCGCGCCCCGATCGCGGGGCGGCGCAGCCGAGCCGTGTATTTGTCCCCGACCCCAAGGACCACGACATCATGCGCAAACTCCTCGACGGCCTGTACGCCGTCAGCGGCTGGCTGGCTGGCCTCTCCATGATCGGCGTGCTGGTGATGGTGCTGCTCACCATTGTCAGCCGCCTCTTTGGCTTCTCGGCCCCCGGCACCGACGCCTACGCCGGCTATGCGATGGCCAGCGCGGGTTTCCTGGCGCTCGCCAGCACCCTCAAGAAGGGCGAGCACATCCGCGTCACGCTGGTGCTGGGCATGCTCAAGGGGCAGGCCCTCAAGGTGCTGGAGCTCGCGGCACTGGCCATCGCCGTGGTGCTGTCTGGATTCCTGGCCTTCTATTCGGCGCGCCTCGTCTGGCAATCCGTGCAATTCAACGACATCTCTGTCGGCATCGACGCCACGCCCATGTGGATTCCCCAGACCATGATGGCCGTGGGCACCTTCATTTTCTTCATTGCCTTCGTCGACGAGCTGGTGCTTGAAATCCTCGGCAAGAGAAGCTCCGCACCGAGCGAGGAGTTGCACCATGAGTGAAATCACCGTCAGCATCCTCTTGATGGCGGTGCTGTTCGCGCTGCTCGCCGGCGGCGTCTGGGTCGGCCTGACGCTGGCCGGCGTGGCCTGGGTCGGGATGGAATTCTTTGCCGGCCGCCCGGCCGGCGACGCCATGGCCATGACGATCTGGGGATCGGCCAGCAGCTGGACGCTGACCGCATTGCCGCTGTTCGTCTGGATGGGAGAAATCCTCTTCCGCACCAATCTGTCGGAGAGCATGTTCCGCGGCCTCGCACCCTGGGTGAACGCCCTGCCGGGCCGGCTGCTGCACACCAACGTGATCGGCTGCACGATCTTCGCCTCGGTGTCCGGCTCGTCGGCCGCCACCTGCGCCACCGTGGGCAAGATGAACATTCCCGAATTGGTCCGGCGCGGCTATCCGGAGCGGCAGGTCATCGGCTCGCTGGGCGGACCGGCGACGCTGGGGCTCCTGATTCCGCCCTCGATCATCCTGATTGTGTACGGCGTGGCTGCGGAAACCTCGATCTCCAAGCTGTTCATGGCCGGCGTGCTGCCCGGCCTGCTGCTGGCGCTGCTGTTCAGCGGCTACCTGGTGGTCTGGGCGTTGCTGCATCCGGACCAGATCCCCAAGTCCGAAGAAGGCATGAGCTTCCTGGAAAAGCTCAATGAGTCGCGCCGCCTGATCCCGGTGGTGCTGCTGATCGCCGCCGTGGTGGCCAGCATCTATTCGGGCATTGCGACCGCCACGGAAGCGGCGGCCATCGGCGTGGTCGGCGCGTTCGTCCTCTCGGCCTCGCAGGGCGCCCTGACCTGGGAAACCTTCCGCGCTTCGCTGTTCGGCGCCACGCGCCTGTACTGCATGATCGCGCTGATCCTCGCCGGAGCAGCGTTCATGACGCTGTCGATGGGCTACATCGGCCTGCCACGCCAACTGGCAGAGTTCGTGGGCAGCCTGAATTTGTCTCCGGCGATGCTGGTCATCGTCCTGGGCATCTTCTACATCATCATCGGCTGCTTTCTCGACGGCATCTCCACCATCGTGCTCACCATGGCCGTGGTGCTGCCCATCATCCAGGCGGCGGGCATCGACACGATCTGGTTCGGCATCTTCCTCGTCATCACCGTGGAGACGGCCCAGATCACGCCGCCGGTGGGCTTCAACCTCTTCGTCCTGCAAAGCATGACCGGCAAGCAGATCACCTACATCGCGCGCGCCTGTGCGCCCTACTTCGTGCTCATGGTCGCCGCGCTGGTGCTGCTGTGGTACGTGCCGGGCATCGTCACCTGGCTGCCGGG
>MEDL01000013.1 GCA_001724785.1 Acidovorax sp. SCN 68-22
CACGGTCAACGCGCGCATCCTCTCGCACGAGCAACGCGTGGACGGCGTGAGCAAGCGCGGTCTGGGCTTCGGCATCGGTGCAAGCTACAAGCTCACGGGTACGGCCACGTTGATGGGGCAGTACACCCAGGCCGACGGCGACGGCGACGGCGCTTACCTGGTCGGTGCCAACTACCCCGTGCTGGACGGCGGCAGCTTGCGCCTGGACCGCGCGCGCGGCCTGGTCCTGGGCCTGAGCAACGCCTTCAGCGACCAATTGCGCGGCACCGTCTCGATCGGCACGGTGCGTTCCACGCGGCGTGCAGGCGACTCCTACGTCAATGCGTACGGCCTGGAAGGCAATGAGCGCCTGACGCAATGGCACATCGGCGTGTACTACCTGCCGATCAAGAACGTCGAGCTGGGAACGGAGCTCATGGGCGGGCGCCGCACCACCTTCGGCGGCGATACCGGCAACCTGAGCCGTCTCAATCTGCAGGCGCGCTACATCTTCAATTGAGCGCTTCGCGCACCACGGAAGCTGGCCGCGCAAGCGGCCAGCTTTTTTTCATGCAATCCGACACACGCGGCCTGGCCGCCCTGCTGCTGGTGACGGCGGTATGGGGCACGACCTTTCCGGCCATGAAGCTGCTGTCCGGCCATCTCGACGCGCTGCAGATCATCTGGCTGCGTTTCGCCATTGCCCTGCTGGTGCTTGCACCCTTGTGGCCCGGCATGCGCCCCAGCGAGCGGCGCTGGGGCCTGCTGCTGGGCGCACTGCTGTTCCTCGCGTTCTGGCTGCAGATCGAAGGACTGGTACGGACCAGCAGCAACCGCAACGCCTTCGTCACCGGCCTCAATGTCCTGGTGGTACCGCTGCTCGCCATGCTGGCGCTGCGCCGGCGTTACGGTTGGCGCCTGTGGGCGGCCTGCGCCCTGGCCTGCCTAGGCATGGCCTTGATGTTCCACGAGGATGGCCCCTGGAACCTCGGCGATACGCTGACACTTTGCAGCACGGCGTTCTATGCCACCTACATCCTCACGCTCGAAGCGGCTGCCCGCCGCAACGCCGCTGCGCCGCTGCGCGCCGCGCGCCTGGCGGCGGCGCAGGCCGGCGTGATGTGCGTTGCCGCATTCGCCCTGCTGCTGGTGCGCCACGGCCATGCCTGGAGCACCGGCATGGGTGCGCTGAGCGGACCCGCCTGGGCGGCGCTGCTGTACCTGGGCCTGCTGGCGAGCGTGCTGGTGGTCACCTTGCAGGCCTGGGGCCAGCAACGGGTGGACGCACTGCGCAGCGCCATCATTTTCGGGCTTGAACCGGTGTTTGCCGCCGTGACCGCATGGCTGCTGCTGGGCGAACGCATGGGCGCCGTGGCACTCGCCGGCGCGGCGCTGGTGGTGCTGGCGCTCATCTGGAGCCAGTGGCAGCCACCCCGGCCGGCACCGTGACCGCGCGCGTCAGGGCAGCAGCGGGACGTCTTCGGCCCGACGCGGCGTGCCGATCGGCGCGGTCGCCTGGCCCTTGCGCACCGCCGCCATGTCTTCCACGCTGGGGTAGTCGCCATTGAGCCAGTAGTCGAACACCCGGCGCGCAATGGGTGCGGCCACGCCCGCGCCCCAGCCCGCGTTTTCCACGATGACGGCGAGCGCAATGCGCGGCTCATCGGCCGGAGCGAAGGCGATGTAGAGCGCGTGGTCGCGCTGGTGCTCTTCCAGTTTCTTGGCGTTGTATTTGTCCTTCTGCCCGATGGTGACCGCTTGCGCGGTGCCGGTCTTTCCGCCCGACACGTAGCGCGCGCCGGCAAAGACGCGCGTTCCGGTGCCGCCCTGCGTGACACCCACCATGGCGCGCTTGACCGCGTCCACGTTGGCCTTCTTGAAGCCCAGGTCGACCGGGGCCGCGCGCGGGACGGGGTGGCGCTCGCGCGTCATCACGTCGGTGGTGTACATCCCGACGTGGGGCTGGTGGGACGTTCCCCCATTGGCCAGGGTGGCCGTGGCATTCGCCAGCTGCAGCACGGTGAAGGCGTTGTAGCCTTGGCCAATGCCGAGCGAGATCGTCTCGCCCGCGTACCAGCGCCGCTGCTCGGGCCGCTTGTAGGCGCCGCGCTTCCAGGCCTGGCTGGGGAGCACGCCACGCAGTTCGCCCCCCAGGTCGATGCCGGTGATCTGCCCGAACCCCAGCGGCGCCATGAAGTCGTGGATCGCGTCCACGCCCAAATCGTTGGCCAGCTGGTAGTAGTACACGTTGCTCGACATGACGATGCTGCGGTACAGGTCCACCGCCCCAAGGCCGTGGTCGCCGTGGCTGCGGAAAGTGTGCCCGCCAAACGTCCAGGAACCGTTGTCCTGCGTGATCTGCGTGGGCGTGCGCTTGCCCAGCTCCAGCGCCGCCAGCCCCATGAAGGGCTTGTAGGTGGAGCCCGGCGGGTAGGTCCCGCGCAAGGCCCGGTTGAGCAGCGGCTTGTCGAGCGATTCGTTCAGCGCCGCCCAGTTCTCGAAATCGATGCCTTCGACGAACAGGTTGGGATCGAAGGTGGGCTTGCTGACCAGCGCCAGCACTTCGCCGTTGCGTGGGTCGATCGCCACCAGAGCGCCGCGCCGTTCGCCGAACAGTTCTTCGACCATGCGCTGCAGCCGGATATCGAGCGTCAGCGTGACCGTGTTGCCCGGCGTCGCGGGGAAGCTCTGCAGGCGACGCACAGCGCGGCCGCCGGCCGAGGTCTCCATCTGCTCCACACCGGTCACGCCGTGCAGCTGGTGCTCGAAGCTCTGCTCGATGCCCAGCTTGCCGATGTAGTCCGTGCCGCGGTAATTGGCTTCGTCGTCGGAATCCTGGATACGCGCCTTCTCGGCTTCGTTGATCCGTCCTATGTAGCCGATGGCGTGGCTGGCGGCTTCGCCGAACGGGTAGCTGCGAAACAGCCGGGCCTTCACCTCGACGCCGGGAAAGCGGTAGTTCTGCGCCGCGAAGCGCGCCACTTCCTCGTCGCTCAGCCGCGTACGCAAGGGCAGCGACTCGAAACTGCGCGACTCTTCCATCAAGCGTTTGAAGCGGCGCCGGTCGCGCGGCGTGATGTCGACGATCTGCGCCAGGCTGTTGATGGTGTCTTCCAGCACCCCGGCCTTGGACGGCGTAACCTCCAGCGTGTAGGCCGAGTAGTTGCTGGCCAGCACGACGCCATTGCGGTCCTCGATCAAACCGCGGTTGGGCACGATGGGCACGACGGCGGTGCGGTTGCTCTCGGCCTGCTCGGCCAGTTCGTCGTGGCGCACGACCTGCAGGAAGACAAGCCGCGCCACCAGCAGCCCGAAGGCCAGCAGCACCACCCCGCCCACCAGCCAGACCCGCATGCGAAACCGCGAGGCGTCCGCCTCGGCATTGCGCAGCTCCGTCATGGCTTGCGCTTTTCGTCGCGCTCCGGTGCGCGCCGCTGGGGCGCGAGCAGCAACCAGCTCGCGAGCGGCCAGATCAGCGCCTCCAACAAGGGCGCGACGACCACGCTCCCATGCGGCAACCCACCGCCCGAGAGCAGGCCGACCGCCACCTGCACGGCGTGCGCCAGGGCAAACAATGCCGCCATCTGCGGCGCCTGGGCGGCGGCCGAGTACCACAGGAGGCGGCGGTGCGTCAGCGCGACGCCGTACATCAGCACGGCGTAGCCCAGGGCGTGCTGGCCCAGCAAGGACGACTGCTGTACGTCCATGCACAGGCCCAGCGCGAACGCCACCCCCATGCCGACCCGAAGCGGTTGGTGCATGCCCCAGAAAGCCAGCACCACCACCAACGCATCGGGCATCCACGGCGTCCTGCCGAGCGGCAGCATATTGAACGCCAGGGCCGCTACCAAGCTGGCGACGATGAACACCGGCCGAACTGGCATCAGCAGCAGCTGGCCGCGCGGCATGATCATGCTGCACCTCCCTGGCTTGGCCGGTTCGTCGCGCTGGTACGCCCCATGCGGCTCATGGGCGTGCCTTCTTCTTGGCGGCCGACGCCGGCGCCTCGGGCGCTGCAGGTACTTGCGGTGCCTCACCACCCGCGGGCGACAGCAGCAGCACGTGGCGCGCGCTCTGCACGCGCGCCAACGGTACGCAGTACACGCGGGCAAACGCCAGGTCTGCGCGCCGCTCCACCCGCACCACGCGCGCCACCGGAAGGCCGGGCGGGTAGACACGGTCCATCCCGCTGGTGGTCAGCAGATCGCCCTCCTGGACATCCGCGCTGGCCTGGATGAAGCGCAGTTCCATGCCGCCGCCGTGGCTCAGCACGGGGTCGCCATAAGCCACGCCGCGCTGCCCGGTGCGCACGTTGAGCACGGGAATCGCCTGGTCCTTGTCGATCAGCAGGGTGGCTTCGCTGTAGAAGGGGTGCACACGCGTGATCTGGCCGAGCACCCCGAGCGCGTCCACCACCGGAGATCCCAGCTGGACTCCGGATGTCTGGCCGGCGTCGACCACGACCCGCCGGCTGTAAGGGTCGGCCGTGTCGTACAGGATTTGCGCCGCCTTCGCCGAGACTTGGGTGCGCGTGCGCAATTCAAGCAACTGGCGCAAGCGCTCGTTTTCAAGCTCCAGCTGGTCCAGCTGGTTCGCACGCAGCGATGCCCCCAGCCACTCCTGCCGCGCTTGCCGTGCTTCGGCCTGGGCCGTCTCCAGCGATTCAACATAGGCGCTGCTGCGCCCGAACAGGGCGACCGGCTGCATCATCAGCCACTGTGCGGGGTAGAGCGCCGTCGCGACCACGTTGCGCAGCGGCTCGGTGACGTGAAAACGCGCGTCGGCCACCATCAAAAACAGCGCCAAAGCGCTGTAGAGAATGAGTTGCGCGCGCGGCGTCGGCCCCTGGCGCATGAAGGACGGCGCAGTACGTTCAAGCGTGCCGTGCGGCATGGGGCCTCCGTTGCTCCGCAGCTACCCGCCGCACGCCCCGCTTACTCACTGGTGAAGATGCTTCCCGCACGGTCCATGCGTTCCAGAGCAATGCCGCAACCGCGCACCACGCAGGTGAGCGGGTCCTCCGCCACCAGCACGGGCAACCCGGTTTCCTCGGCCAGCAGGCGGTCCAGGTCGCGCAGGAGCGCCCCGCCGCCCGTCAGCATCATGCCGCGCTCGGCGATGTCGGCGCCCAGTTCGGGCGGCGTCTGCTCCAGGGCGTTCTTGACGGCCGAGACGATCTGGTTGAGCGGCTCCGTCAGGGCTTCCAGCACTTCGTTGCTGGAAATGGTGAAGCTGCGCGGTACGCCTTCGCTGAGGTTGCGCCCGCGCACTTCCATTTCGCGCACTTCCGAACCCGGAAAGGCCGACCCGATGTTCTTCTTGATGGCTTCGGCCGTGGGCTCGCCGATCAGCATGCCGTAGTTGCGCCGGATGTAGCTGATGATGGCTTCGTCGAACTTGTCGCCACCAACGCGCACGCTGCCCTTGTAGACCATGCCGCCGAGCGAGATCACGCCCACTTCGGTGGTGCCGCCGCCGATGTCGACAACCATGGAGCCGCTGGCCTCGCTGACCGGCAGGCCCGCGCCGATGCCGGCGGCCATGGGTTCCTCGATCAGGTAGACCGACGTGGCGCCGGCCGCTTCGGCCGCGTCCTTGATGGCGCGGCGTTCCACCTGCGTCGAACCGCAGGGCACGCAGATGATGATGCGCGGGCTGGGCGTGAGCAGGGTGCGCGGGTGCACCATCTTGATGAACTGCTTGATCATCTGCTCGGTGATGACGAAGTCGGCGATGACGCCGTCCTTCATCGGGCGGATGGCCTCGATGTTGCCCGGAACCTTGCCGAGCATCGCCTTGGCTTCGTGGCCGACGGCCTGTATGACCTTCTTGCCGTGCGGTCCGCTCTCATGGCGGATGGCGACCACCGAGGGCTCGTCCAGGACGATGCCTTTGTCGCGGGCAAAAATGAGGGTGTTCGCGGTGCCGAGATCAATCGCGAGGTCGGTGGAAAAATACCGACGGAAAACTCCGAACATTCAACAATCCTCTCGGGCACGGCACGCGCATCGGCCTGCCATCGCCGTGTTACAGGGGTGGAAATCGTAGGGGAAAGATGCCGACGGCAGGCACCGTCCCGGTCGCCCGCAGGCCCACGAAGCTGGATAGGGGATCAACGTTGCGCACGGGAGCGTCGGTTTCCAGGGCTTGGCGGCAAAGGCGGGATAATACCGCATCCCCTGTGAATAACTTCCTCCTGCGCCACGGTGGCGGGAGCTTTACATCCGGTTTCGAACCGTCTTCTCCATGGCATTGACCCCCCAGGAAATCGGGCGCATCGCGCACCTGGCCCGGCTTGAGCTCGGCAGCGGTGAAAGCGAGCACATGCGCGCCCAGCTGAACGGCTTTTTCGACATCGTCGAGCAGATCCGCGCGGTCGATACGGCGGGCATCACCCCGCTGACACACCCGGTCGCGGCCGTCGCCCCGGTGGCCCTGCGGCTGCGCGAGGACGTGGCCAGCGAGCCCGACGACCGCACGGCCAACCAGCAAAACGCTCCGGCGGTCGAGCGCGGCCTGTTCCTGGTACCACGGGTGATCGAATGAGCATCAGCACCGCCCCGAGCGAATTGCACGAACTGAGCGTCTCGGCGCTGGCGCAGGCCTTGCGCGAGCGCAAGCTGAGCGCACTGGAAGCCACCGAGCATTTCCTCGCCCGCATGCGCCAGCACCAGGATCTGGCCGCCTTTCTTGCTGTGGACGAGGACGCGAGCCGCGCCCAGGCACGCCGCGCCGACGCGCGCCTGGCCGGCGGCAGCACGGCGCCGCTGGAAGGCGTGCCCTTGGCGCACAAGGACATCTTCGTCACGCGCGACTTCCCCACCACCGCCGGTTCGCGCATGCTGGCCGGCTACCGCTCGCCGTTCGACGCGACGGTGGTGCACAAGCTGGCCGAGGCCGGCGCGGTGACGCTGGGCAAACTCAATTGCGACGAATTCGCCATGGGTTCGGCCAACGAGAACTCGGCCGTGCCCCCCGTGGGGTTCGACGCCCCGCGGCCGGTGCAGAACCCCTGGGACCGCGCACGCGTCCCGGGCGGCTCGTCGGGCGGCAGTGCGGCGGCGGTGGCGGCGCGGCTGGTGCCCGGCGCCACGGGCACCGACACCGGCGGCTCGATCCGCCAACCGGCCGGCTTTTGCGGCATCACCGGCATCAAGCCGACCTACGGCCGCGCTTCGCGCTACGGCATGGTGGCGTTCGCCTCCAGCCTGGACCAGGCCGGGCCGCTGGCGCGTACTGCGGAAGACTGCGCGCTGCTCCTCTCGGCCATGTGCGGGCCGGACCCGGACCGCGATTCCACCGCGCTCGACCGCCCGGCGGAAGATTTCGGCCGCCAGCTGGGCGCTTCGCTCGACGGCCTGCGCATCGGCCTGCCCCGGGAATTCTTTGCCGACGGCCTGGCGCCGGGCGTGCGCGCGGCGATCGACGGCACACTCAAGGAGTACGAGAAGCTCGGCGCGCGCCTCGTCCCCATCTCGCTGCCGCGTACCGAACTGGCGATTCCGGTCTACTACATCATTGCGCCCGCCGAGGCGTCGTCCAACCTCAGCCGCTTCGACGGCGTGAAGTTCGGCCACCGCGCCAAGGACTACACCGACCTGATGGACATGTACAAGAAGACCCGCGCCGAAGGTTTTGGCGACGAGGTCAAGCGGCGCATCATGATCGGCACGTACGTGCTCTCGCACGGTTACTACGATGCCTACTACCTGCAGGCACAGAAGATCCGCCGCATGATCGCCGACGACTTCCAGCAGGCCTTCCAGGAATGCGACCTGATCGCCGGGCCCGTGGCGCCGAGCGTGGCCTGGAAGATCGGCGAGCACGGCAACGACCCGCTGGCCGACTACCTGGCCGACATCTTCACCCTGCCCGGCTCGCTCGCCGGCCTGCCCGGCATGAGCGTGCCGGCCGGTTTTGGCGAACACGGCATGCCGGTGGGCCTGCAACTCATCGGCAATTACTTCCAGGAAGCGCGGCTGCTGAACGCCGCGCACCGTTTGCAGCAGGCCACCGATTTTCACCTGCGCAGCCCCGCAGGCTTCTGACATGAGCGCCCCACTGATCCACGGCTACGAGGTCGTCATCGGCTTCGAAACGCACACCCAGCTCGCCACGCGCAGCAAGATCTTCAGCCGCGCCTCGACCGCTTTCGGCGCCGAGCCCAATACCCAGGCCTGCGCGGTCGACCTGGCCCTGCCCGGCACGCTGCCGGTGATGAACCGCGAAGCCGTGCAGTGCGCTATCAAATTAGGACTTGCACTTGGCTCCCACATTGCGCTGGAGAGCATTTTCGCCAGAAAAAACTACTTCTATCCAGACCTGCCCAAGGGCTACCAGATCAGCCAGTTCGAAACCCCCGTCGTGCAGGGCGGCGAAGTCTCCTTCCTGCTCGGCGAGGAGCAGAAAACGGTGCGCCTGGTGCGCGCCCACCTGGAGGAGGACGCCGGCAAGTCGCTGCACGAGGACTTCATCGGCCAGTCGGGCATCGACCTCAACCGCGCCGGCACGCCGCTCCTCGAGATCGTCACGGAGCCCGACATGCGCTCCTCGGCCGAAGCCGTGGCCTACGCGCGCGAGCTGCACAAGATCGTCACCTGGATCGGCATCTGCGACGGCAACATGCAGGAAGGCTCGTTCCGCTGCGACGCCAACGTGTCGGTGAGAAAGCCCGGTGCGCCCCTGGGCACGCGGCGCGAGATCAAGAACCTCAACAGCTTTCGCAACATGCAGCAGGCGATCGACTTCGAGATTCGCTGGCAGATCGAGGAGCTCGAAGACGGCCGCGCCATCGAGCAGGCGACGGTGCTGTTCAACCCCGACACCGGCGAGACGCGCGCCATGCGCAGCAAGGAAGATTCGGCCGACTACCGCTACTTCCCCGACCCGGACCTGCCGCCCCTGGTGATCGCGCCGGAGTGGATCGAAGCCACACGCGCCGCCATGGGCGAGCTGCCGCGCGCCATGGCGGCGCGCTTCGTGGCGGACTACGGCCTGCCCGCGTACGACGCGGCCATCCTCACGCAAAGCAAGGCCATGGCGGCGTATTTCGAGGCCGCCGCCCAGGCGAGCGGCCAGCCCAAGCTGGCCAGCAACTGGGTGATGGGGGAACTGGCCCGGCGCCTGAACGCCGAGGAGCGCGACATCGCCCAATCGCCGGTCGGCGCGCAGCAACTGTCTGCGCTGCTGCGGCGCATCGCGGACGCCACCATCTCCAACAATGCGGCGCGCCAGGTGTTCGAAGCGCTGTGGACCGGTGCCGGCGCCGAGGTGGATGCGCTCATCGACTCCCTGGGCCTGCGCCAGATGAACGACGCCGGGGCGCTGGAGAAGATCGTCGACGCGGTGATTGCCGCCAACGCCGACAACGTCGCGCAGTACCGCGCCGGCAAGGACAAGGCCTTCAACGCACTGGTTGGCCAGGTGATGAAGGCCAGCAAGGGCAAGGCCAACCCGCAGCAGGCGAGCGACCTGCTGCGCCAGCGCCTGGCTTAGAACGGGCCCTTACCGCGCCTCGCCCGGCACCGCCACCGGGATGGGCGCACGCGCCGCCCAAAGCCGCTGCAGTTGCGCCAGCTCGGCGTCGAAGCGCTTGTGGATGCGCTGCTTTTCCTGGCCTTGGCCGGCAATGAAGCGCTGCTGCTCCTCGATATCGGCCTCGTTGGAAGCAATCTGGCGCTGGAGCTTCATCGGCGCCTTGAGCGGGTCCTTCTTGTAGAACTCCATTTCGGCGTCGAGTCCCTTGCGCGCCTCCTTGAGCTCGTCGATGCGCTTGAGCGCCACGGCGGTCACGGAATCCACCATTTCCAGTGCGGCGGCGCGTTCCGTGTCGTGCGCGCTGCGGTTCGGGTAGCGCGCCAGCAGGACGCGCTCGCGGCGCCGCTCGTCGGCGATGCGGGTGCGCTCATCCTGCTCCTTGCGCAGCTGGGCGGCTTGTGCGGCCTTCTCGTGCTCGGTCAGGCTGGGGCCGATGACGCGGCGCACGTTGCCCGTGGGCCCCAGCTCGCGCTGCTCGCGGTCGATGCAGGCCGTGATGGGCCGGTCGGACGTCAGGCGCCGGCCACTCGCGTCCACGCAGGTGTAGATCCCGCCGGAAGCGGATTCCTGCGCCTGCGCGCCCACCTGCGCCAGCAAGGCGACCGCCAGTCCTGCGCTCCAGCCGAAAGCGTTCAATGGATCACCCTTCGCCCACACCATACCGCTGGCGGTACGCCAGCACCCGCTCGCGGTGCTGCAGCATGTCGGCGCCCCGCGTATCCGAAAGATACAGCAATAAGTCTGCCAACGTGGCAATGGCGCACACTTGCAGTCCGAGCGCACGGCGCACGTACTGCACGGCGCTGTAGTCCACGTCGCGCCCGTCTTCGGTGGCTTTCTCCTGCCGGTCGAGCGCCACCACCATGGCGTGCGGACGCGCTCCGGCCTGCACGATCAGCTTGATGGATTCGCGCGCCGCCGTGCCGGCGGACATGACATCGTCGACGATGAGGACGCGGCCGGCCAGTGGCGCGCCGACCAAGGTCCCGCCCTCGCCGTGGTCCTTGGCTTCCTTGCGGTTGTAGGCGAAGGGGACGTTGCGGCCACGCCGCGCCAGTTCCACGGCCAAGGTAGCGGCCAGGGGAATCCCCTTGTACGCCGGGCCGAAGACCATATCGAACTCGATACCGCTGGCAATCAGGGCGTTTGCATAAAATTGCGCCAGGCGCCCGAGCGTAGCGCCGTCGTGGAACAGACCGGCGTTGAAGAAATACGGGCTCATGCGGCCCGCCTTGGTCTTGAACTCGCCGAAACCGAGCACGCCGGCATCCACGGCAAAGCGCACGAATTCCTGGGCCATGGCACCTGCCGGTGCCGGCGCCGCATCCATATCCGACATAGGGAACTCCTTGTTCAAGCTCACCAGCCTCAACCTCAACGGCATCCGCTCGGCCACGACCAAGGGGCTGGAGCAGTGGCTGCACGCGCTGGGCCCGGATTGTATTTGCGTGCAGGAAGTCAAGGCACAGCAGGCCGATATCGCCGGCCGCTTCGAGGAGCTCGCGGGCCTCAAAGGCCATTTCCACTTCGCGCAGAAGAAGGGCTATTCGGGTGTCGGCGTCTATACGCGCCACGAACCGAGCGATGTGCGCACCGGCTACGGCTCGGAAGAATTCGACGCGGAGGGCCGCTACATCGAACTGCGCTTCGACACCCCGGCGCGCAAGCTGTCCATCATCAGCGCCTACTTTCCAAGCGGTTCCTCGGGCGACGAGCGCCAGCAGGCGAAATTCCGCTTCCTGGAACAATTCCACCCGCACCTCATGCGCTGCCGGGGCGAGCGCGAATTCATCCTGTGCGGCGACATCAACATCGCCCACCAGCAGATCGACCTGAAAAACTGGCGCAGCAACCAGAAGAACAGCGGCTTCCTGCCAGAAGAGCGCGCCTGGATGACAAAGCTGTTGCACACAACTGACCCAGGCGGTGGCCTGGTGGACGTTTACCGCCTGCTGCACCCCGAGACCACGCACGAGGCCTACACCTGGTGGAGCAACCGCGGCCAGGCCTGGGCCAACAACGTCGGCTGGCGGCTGGACTACCACCTGGCGAGCCCGACCATCGCGCAGCTGGCCCGCTCGGCCAGCATCTACAAGGAGCAACGCTTCTCGGACCACGCCCCCTTGACGCTCGACTACGAGATGCGCCTGTAGCCGCAGGCTGCAGGCACGCTACCCCCCACGGCCCTTACCCACCTTTTCCATGCCTGTCCTGCCTGCCGCGACCCCAGTTCATCCCCCCGTGGAGAGCGCCCATTTCGAGCCCATCGACAACGATGCGCTCTGGCAACTCGTCAGCTCGCCGCACCCGGTGGTCGGCAGTGCCAAGCACCTGGGCGAAGCCCTGGTCAACGCCGGCATGGTGCGTTCCGCAGAGCTGACCGAAGCGCTTCGGCTGCAGCGCCAGGAGCGCGAGCGCGGCGAGCACCAGCTCACCGGCCAGTTGCTGGTGAAACGGGGCGCGCTTTCGCAAGACCAGTTGCGCCAGGTAATCGCCGCCTGGTTGGGCGACTACGTCGTCCACCCCGGCCAGTTGGAGCCCGAGGCGGCCGCACTGGCGCTCGTGCCGCGCCAGATCGCCGAGCGCGAATCGGTGCTGCCACTGCTGGCGCGCGAGGACGCGCTGGTCCTGCTGATGGCCGACCCGCGCGACCGTGTGCTGCTGGACGAGCTGCGCTTCCTCACGCAGCGCCGCATCATCGCGCTGAGCGCCGCGCCCGGCACACTGGCCCCGGCCATCGCCAAGGCCTACGCAGCCCCGGAGCGCCCGACCGACCCGAGTGGCAGCCCGCGCGCCACGGCGCGGGAACTGGCCGGCACACTGGTCGATACCCAGCCGGAGAACGAAGCGCAGGCCGGCGACGTGGTCAATGAATCCGACAACACCCTGGTGCGGCTGGTCAACTCCGTCATCGCCGAAGCCATCGCCCAGCGCGCCTCGGACATCCATATCGAGACCGAGCTGCCGCCGCAACCGGTGCGCCTGCGCCTGCGCATCGACGGCGAACTGCGGCCCTACCTGGATCTGCCGGCGCGCTACCGCTTTGCCATCGTGGCGCGCATCAAGATCATGGCCAGCATGGACATCTCGGAGCACCGCAAGCCCCAGGATGGAAAGATCGATTTCTCGCGCTTCGGCGGCCCCCCGGTCGAGCTGCGCGTGGTCACGGTGCCGACCTCGCGCGGCCTGGAGGACGTCGTGCTGCGCCTGCTCGCCGGCGCCAAGCCGCTGCCGCTGGACGGCATCGGCCTCTCCAGCGCCAACCTGGTGGCCCTGCGCCGCATGGTGCAAATGAGCTACGGCCTGGTGCTGGTGTGCGGGCCGACCGGCTGCGGCAAGACCACCACGCTGCATTCGGTGATCAGCGACATCAACACCGCCGGCCGGAAGATCTGGACCGCGGAGGACCCGATCGAAATCACGCAGAGCGGGCTGCGCCAGGTGCAGGTCAACCCGCGCATCGGCTGGACCTTCGCCGCCGCCATGCGCACCTTCCTGCGCGCCGACCCCGACGTCATCATGATCGGCGAAATGCGCGACGAGGAGACCGCGCGCATCGCCATCGAGGCCTCGCTCACCGGCCACCTGGTGCTCTCCACCCTGCACACCAACTCGGCGCCCGAGAGCATTGCGCGGCTGCTGGAAATCGGCCTTGACCCGTTCAATTTCTCCGATTCGCTGCTCGCCATCCTGGCCCAGCGCCTGGTGCGGCGCCTGTGCACCGGCTGCCGCAAGGCCGAGCCCGCCGACGCGCAGACGCTCGACACCCTGGCCGAGCAGTACCTGGCCAGCACACCCGACAGCGGCCCGGCCGCACGCGCGGCGCAAATCGCGCGCTGGCGCGCCGACCACGGGCGCCCCGACGGGCAGGTGATGCTCTGGCGCCGCACCGGTTGCGCCGCCTGTGAGCAGAGCGGTTACCGCGGCCGCCTGGGCATCCACGAGCTGATGCTGAGCGACGACACGATCCGCCAGCACATCCGCCACCGCGCACCGGCCGGCGAAATTCGCCACAGCGCGCTCGCCGCCGGCATGCGCACCCTGCGCCAGGACGGCATCGACAAGGTGCTGCAGGGCCTGACGGACATGAACGAAGTGCTGGCCGCGACCAATCTGTAGGGCGGCGCGGGCCGGCCTGGGCTCAGGCCAGCAGCACCAGCGCTGCCAGGGCCGCCGTCTCGGCGCGCAGCACGCGTGGCCCCAGGCCGACCGGCGCAAAGCCCTGGTCCACGGCCAAGGCTTCCTCGGCCGGGCTCAGCCCCCCCTCCGGCCCGGAGAGCAGCACCACCGGCCCCGCCCCCGCCGTCCGGCCTTGCAGGGCCGTGCTGCCGATGCGCAGCGAAAGCACCAGGCGCTCGGCGGGCGTTGCCGGGGCGGCGCCCGCCAGCCATTCGCCCAGATCGACCGCTGGCCACACGGGCGGGACGCGGTTGCGCCCGCACTGCTCACAGGCGGCAATGGCAATCGCTTGCCAATGTGCGCGCTTTTTCTCGCCGCGTTCGCCCTTGAGCTTGAGCACGCTGCGCTCTGCCAGCAGCGGCGTGATGCTGGCGGCGCCCAGCTCGGTGGCTTTTTCCACCAGCCAGTCCATGCGCTCGTTCGCCGTGATGCCGGCCAGCAGGTGCACCGCCCGCGCAGCCTCGCGCTCGATGGGCAGGTGGGCGCCCACTTCCACGCGCACGCTGCTGCGGCCCATGTGGACAATGCGGGCCTCGAATTCGCCGCCCGTAGCGCGTTCGGCCCCACGCACAGCGGGAAGCGTGGGAGCCACCCCTTCGCCGCCGGAGCGCCCCAAGGTAGGTTCGGCCCCCTCCAACCCACCGTGGAACAGCGTGATGGCGTCGCCCGGCTGCAGGCGCAGCACCTGCACGTGGCGGGCGGCGCCGGCCGGCAGGTCCAGCTCGGCGCCGGGCGCCATATCCACGGGGCAGTGAAAACGCGGCATCAAAAACAATAGCTGCAAACGCTTATGAAATAAGCGCTGGGGGCCAATTTGGCATGAAATTCACATCCGCCCGAAGGCGTAGCCCACCGGAGCCGCGTCGCCTTCGATCTGGTCGATGAGCCGGGCGAGTGGCGCCAGTTCGCGGTAGCGGCGCGCCGTGGCACGGATGTAGCCGATGAAGCGCGGCGTGTCCTGCAGGTACTTGGCCTTGCCGTCGCGCAGGCCCAGGCGGGCGAAGATGCCGGCGACCTTGAGGTGGCGCTGCAGGCCCATCCATTCGACGCTGCGGTAGAACGCACCGAAATCATCGCCCCAGCCGCTGGCGCTGGCAGCGCCCAGCAGGCCGGCCTTGCGCGCCTGCTCCCAGTAGCGCACGGTGATGTCGAGCACGAAGTCCTCGTCCCAGCTGATGAATGCGTCGCGCAGCAGGCTGGCCACGTCGTAGGTGATGGGGCCGTACACCGCGTCCTGGAAGTCGAGCACGCCGAGCGGGGATACGCCCGTGCCGAGGGCGGGGGCCATCAGGTTGCGCATCATGAAGTCGCGGTGCACGTACACACTGGGCGCCTGCAGGTTCTCGGCCACGATGCGCTCGAACGCCGCGCGCAGCACCTGCTGCTGCGCGTCGCTGAGCACCACCTGCCGGTGCCGCGCCACGTACCACTCGGGAAACAGCGCCAGCTCGCGGTGCAGCAAGGCGGCGTCGTACGGCGGCAGCACGCCGGGGCGCGAGGCCTGCTGCCACCGCAGCAGCACCTGTGTGGCCTCGCGGTACCAGGGGGCGGCGGCGTGCGGGTCGGCCGGGTCGAGGCGCTCGATGACGGTCTGCCGGCCGAGGTCCGAGAGCAGCAGGAAGCCGTGCGCGCGGTTCCAGTCCAGCACCTCGGGCACCTGCAGGCCGGCTTCCTGCATCAGGGCCTGCACACGCACGAAGGGCGCGCAGTCTTCCTTGTCGGGCGGCGCGTCCATGACGATGCGGCTCGTGCCCGGCACGCGCGTGTCGATGCGCAGGTAGCGGCGAAAGCTGGCATCGGCCGAAGCCGGGCGCAGGGTTTCGGGCAGCAGGCCGTGGCGTTCGGCCAGCGGCGCCAGCCACTGGGCGCACTGCTCCCGGCGAAGAGTGTCAGGCCAGGTAACGGCGCCCGCGCCCGGCGTGTCGGAAGGGTGGCTCATGGATAATCCGATTCTACAAACGCGGCCGCCGGGTGCGGCCGTTCGCCCTTGCGGCGGCCGTGCGCCGCCGCACCCCGATGGACCGCACGCCTTTGCCGCTCTACGCCCACCTGCCCTCCGCCCGCCTCGCCCCGCGCGCACGCCTGCGCGCCACGGCGGCCTGGGCCAGCGTGGTGGCGCTGTGCGGCGCGCCGCTCGCAGCCGGCGCCCAGGAAGCCGCAGCGCTGCGCGCCAGCCCGCAATTGGCCGAGACGATTCCCGAAGCAGCCCGGGCCTGCCTGCCGGTGTTCGTCTCCGGCGAGCGCATGTGGGGCGAAACCGACGAGCGCGCGGTGGTCGAGGGCGACGCCGAACTGCGCCGCGGCGACACCGTGATCCATGCCGACCGGCTGGAATACACCGTGCCCGACGACCGCGCCAACGCCACCGGCAAGGTGCGCATCAACCGCGCCGGCAACATTTACGAGGGCAGCGAGCTGCAACTGCACGTCGACGCCTTCGAAGGCTTCTTCAACCAGGCGAACTACCAGTTCCTGGCCAACGGCGCGCACGGCGAGGCGGCGCGCGTCGATTTCCTCGACCGCGACCGCGCCGTGGTGCACGACGCCACCTACACCACCTGCACGCGCGAGGCGTTCGCCGAGTGGCGGCCCGACTGGATCATCCGCGCCGAGCGCATCGAGATCGACCAGGCGGAAGACGTCGGCACGGCCCGCAATGGGGTGCTGGAGTTCAAGGGCGTGCCCATCCTGGCCGTGCCTTACATCAGCTTTCCGCTGTCCGACAAGCGCAAATCGGGCCTGCTGCCGCCCACCATGGGCCTCGACAGCGTGGGCGGCTTTGAATATTCGCAGCCCTATTACTGGAACATCGCGCCGAACCGGGACGCCACGCTGGAGGCGGCCGTGATCGCCAAGCGCGGCGTGCGCGTGGGCGGTGAGTTCCGCTACCTGGAGCCGACCTACGCCGGGCGCATCCTGGGCGACGTGCTGCCGTCGGACCGCCTGCGCGAGCGCACGCGCTGGAGCTACGCCCTGGAGCACAACGCCAACCTCGCCACGCCGCTGGGCGGCGTGGGGGTGCAACTCAATGTCCGGCGCGTGAGCGACGACGACTACTGGCGCGACCTCGGCCGCGACCTCGGGCGCAGCGGCCAGCAAGGCAGCACGCAGCGCCTGCTGCCGGCCGACGCCTTGTTCACCTGGGGGGGCGGCGACCACCATGCGACGCTGCGCACCGTGAAGTGGCAAACGCTGCAGGACCCGCTGGCGCCCATCGTCCCGCCCTTCGACCGCCTGCCGCAACTGCAGTACCGCTATACGCCCAGCAACCTGGGCCTGGGGCTGGGGCTGGACGCCAGCGTCGAATTGGATACAACACGCTTTCGCAGCGACCGCAGCCTGACGCTGCAGCCCAATGCGCAGCGCAGCTACGCCTTGCTGCAGGCCAGCCGCCCCTTCCTCTGGCCGGCCGGCTTCATCACGCCCCGCCTGCAGCTGCACGCGAGCAACTACCAGTTCGACGCGCCGCTGGCGGGCGGCGCGCGCTCGGCCAACCGCACCCTGCCCACCTTCAGCCTGGACACCGGCCTGGTGTTCGAGCGCGACGCGCGCTTTTTCAACCGCGCCTTCGTGCAGACGCTGGAGCCGCGCGCTTTCTACACCTACACGCCCTACCGCGACCAAAGCCGGCTGCCGGTGTACGACACGGCCGCCAACGACTTCAACTTCGCCACCATCTACACCGAGAACGCCTACGGTGGCCAGGACCGGATCGCCGACAACAACCTGCTGACGCTCGGCCTGACGACGCGCCTGCTCGACCCGGACACCGGCGCCGAGGCGGCGCGCTTCGGCATTGCGCAGCGCCTGCGCTTTTCCGACCAGGACGTGACCCTGCCCGGCGAACCCGTGGTGCAGGACCGCCTCTCCGACCTGATGCTGGGCGCCTCGCTGAACTGGACGCCGCAGTGGGGCTTCAACTCCACCGTGCAGTTCAACCCCAAGACGCGCCACTCGATCCGCTCCACCGTCGGTGCGCGCTACCAGCCGGCGCCGTTCCACGTGATCAGCGCCGCCTACCGCATCCAGCGGGGCAGCAGCGAGCAGGTCGACGTTGGCTGGCAATGGCCGCTGGACGACCTCTGGGGCCTGGCCGCGCCCGCGCGCCCGGCCAGCACCAGCGCGGACGCGCCGCGCCCGGGGCGCTGGTACGGCGTCGGGCGCCTGAACTACAGCCTGCGCGACCGCAAGCTGGTCGACACCGTGGTCGGCCTGGAGTACGACAGCTGCTGCTGGATCGGGCGCGTGGTGCTCGAACGCCTGCAGAACAGCCTGGTCACCTCGAACACGCGGCTGCTGTTCCAGATAGAGTTCACCGGCTTTTCGCGCCTGAGCCTGGGCTCCAACCCGCTGACCAGCCTGCGCCAGAATATTCCCGGCTACCGCACCCTGGGCGAGGACCGGCCCGTGCCCAGCCGCTTCAGCAACTACGACTAGCAAAGCCCGCCCATGCACCCTCGTGTCATCACCGCCTGCCTGGCCGCCGCCTTCGCCGTGCCCGCCATCGCCCAGGGCGTGCGCATTCCCCAGGCCCAGGCCATTGCGCCCGCCGCGCCCGCCGCGCCTGCAGCCCGCAGCCAGGCCGCCGGTCCGCAGGCGGCGGACTACATCGTCGCCGTGGTCAATTCCGAGCCGATCACCCGCAACGAGCTGACCAACCGGACCGAGCGCCTGCGCCGCCAGCTCGCCGCCGACGGCGCCTCGCTGCCGTCGGCCGACGTGCTGGAGCGCGAGGTGCTTGAACGCCTGGTGCTCGAACGCGTCCAGCTGCAGTTCGCGCGCGAGGCCGGGGTCACCGTGGACGACCTCGCCGTGGCGCAGGCCGAGGACGGCGTGGCGCGGCAGAACTCCGTCTCCAAGGAGGCCATGTACCGCCAGCTCGCCGCGGACGGCATCTCGCCGGCGCAGTTCCGCCGCGAGCTGCGCAACCAGCTGGTGCTGCAGCGCCTGCGCGAACGCGAGGTCACGGCCGGCGTCAAGGTGACCGAATTCGATATCGACCAGTACCTGCGCGAGCAGCAGCAGCAACGCGGCGGCGCCGCCGCACCGCTGGAACTGAACCTGGGGCATGTGCTGGTTTCCGTGCCCGAAGACGCCAGCGCCGCGGTGCTCGCCGAGCGCGAGGCGCGCGCGCGCCGCGTCGCCGAACGGGCCCGGGCCGGCGAGGACTTTTCCGCCCTGGCGCGCGAGTTCTCCGACGCTCCCGAAGCCGCCCAGGGCGGGCGTATGGGCCTGCGTCCGGCCGATCGCTACCCCGAGCTGTTCCTGCAGTCGGTGGCCACGCTGCCGGTCGGCGGCGTCGCTGGCCCGGTACGCTCGGGCGCGGGCTTCCACATCCTCAAGGTGCTGGAGAAAACCCAGGCCGGCAGCGCGGCCACGGTGGTGCAGAGCCACGCACGCCACATCCTGCTGCGCACCGGACCGCAACTGAGCGAGGCCGCTGCGGCGGCGCAGCTGGCCGACTACCGCAAGCGCATCGTCTCCGGCCTGGCGAGCTTCGAATCGCTGGCGCGCGAGCACTCCCAGGACGGTAGCGCGCAGCAGGGCGGTGACCTGGGCTGGTCCACACCCGGGCGCTATGTGCCCGAGTTCGAAGCCGCACTGGAGGGCCTGCGGCCCGGCGAAGTGAGCCAGCCCGTGGTGTCGCGCTTCGGCGTGCACCTGATCGAACTGATCGAACGCCGCGAGGCCAAGCTGACGCCACGCGAGCAGCGCGAGGTGGCGCGCGAGGCCGTGCGCCAGAAAAAGATGGAAGAAGCCTACGCGACCTGGGTACGCGAGCAGCGCGCCCGCGCCTATGTCGAATACCGCGATGCGGTGCAGTAGCGCGCCCGCCTGCGCAGCCGGGGCGGCGGCGTGGTGAAGCACCTCGCGCGCAAGCGCTTCGGCCAGCATTTCCTGACCGACGCCGCCATCATCGACGCCATCGTCGCGGCCATCGCGCCGCAACCCGGGCAGGCCATGGTCGAGATCGGCCCCGGCCTGGCAGCGCTGACGCAGCCCCTGGTGGAGCGGCTCGGACGCCTCGCCGTCATCGAGCTGGACCGCGACCTGGCCGCGCGCCTGCGCCAGCACGGGCAGCTCGACGTCATTGAGTCCGACGTACTAAAAGTCGACTTCGCGCAGGTGGCAGTAAGGCTGTCAGCTACAAAATTGAGAGTTGTCGGCAACCTGCCGTACAACATCTCCACGCCAATACTTTTCCACTTGCTGCGCTACGTGGACCACATCGGCGACCAGCACTTCATGCTGCAGAAGGAAGTCATCGAGCGCATGGTGGCAGCGCCGGCCACCAGCGCCTACGGACGCCTGTCCGTGGTGCTGCAGTGGCGCTACGCCATGGAGAACCTGCTGTTCGTGCCGCCGGAGAGCTTCGACCCCCCGCCGCGCGTCGACAGCGCCGTGGTGCGCATGGTGCCGCGCGCCGATGCGGCGCCCGTGCCGCTGCCCTTGCTGGAAGAGCTGGTGCAGGTCGCCTTCAGCCAGCGCCGCAAGCTCCTGCGCCACACGCTGGGTCGCTGGCTGGAGGCGCGCGCCTTCGCGGGCGCGTTCGACCTGCAGCGGCGCGCGGAAGAGGTGCCGGTGGCGGAATACGTGGCGCTCGCCCAGCAGGCCTGAAGCGCCGGGCGGGCGCGCCCGCGGAAATTCAGGCGGCGGCCAGCGCGGCGGCCATGCCCGGCGTGCGCCAGACCGTGCCGTCCCGGTGCACCATGAGCGCCTGCACGCCTGCATGGCGGCCGACCAGGGCATGCGCACGCGCGTCGCCCAGCACCATCATCGCGGCGCCCAGGCCGTTGACGCTGCCCACCTGGCGCGCCAGCAGGCTGACGCCGTGCGCCCCCCGGCTGGGCCGCCCGGTCGCGGGGTCGAGGATGTGGTGCTGGCGCTCGCCGCGCGCCATGAAAAAACGCTCGTAGTCGCCCGAGGAGGCGACCACCGCTTCACCTTGCAGCGCCAGCACCCCCAGCAGGCGCTCGGGCGCGAGCGGATCGCGCAGGCCCACGCGCCAGGCCTGGCCGTGGTGGTTGCCGGCGAGCAGGACGTCGCCGCCACCATTGACCAGGGCGTGCTCCACGCCGTGGCTGCGCAGCACCCGCAGGCCCGCCGCCAGGATGGGCAGCTTGGCGATACCGCCGAGGTCCAGCGCCATGCCGGCGCGCGCCAGGCGCGCGGTACCCGCACCTTCGTCGAGTTCCAGGCCGCGGTAGCCCACCAGGCGGCGCTCGGCTTCGATGCGCGCCGGATCGGGCAACTGCGCCTGGGCGCCGAATTCCCAGCCGCGCAGCGCGCCCACGGTGGTATCGAACGCGCCCTGGGTGGCGGCCGACACCGCCTGGGCGTCGCGCAGCAGGGCCATCAATTCCGGCGGCACCTTGACCGCGTGCCGGCCCGCTGCGCGGTTCACGGCGCTCAGCGCGCTCGATGCGTCGTAGCGCGTCATCATGCGCTCCAGGCGCTCCATTTCGGCCCACGCGGCCTGCATGGCGCGCTCGCTCTCGGCCGCCGCGGGGCCGCTGGCGGCGATCGCGATGTCGACGCGCGTGCCCATCAAGGGGCGTGCGCTGCGCTGGAGGGCGGGAGCGGCGTCACCGCGCCCCGCCGCCTGCCCCAGCCCTGCGGCGCCAAGGAGGGGCAGGGCCATGACGACGCGCCGCCGCGTCAGGCCCAGGCTGGTGCGCACGCCGGACATGGCGTTAGACCGACTGGTCGGCCATGAAGTCGACCGCTGCCTTGACTTCTTCGTCCGTCAGCTTGGAGTTGCCGCCGCGCGCCGGCATCATGCCCTTGGCGCCGGTGAAGCCTTCGATGGCGTGCTTGTACATCGTTTCCTTGCCTTGGGCGATGCGCGGGCCCCAATCGGCCTTGTCGCCCGGCTTGGGAGCGCCAGCCACGCCTGCGGCATGGCACAGCGCGCAGGTCTTGCCGTAGATGCTCTTGCCCAGGGCCGCATCGGCGACGGGTGCGGCGGCCGGTGCCGCAGCCGTGTCGGCCGCAGCGGGTGCGGCAGGTGCAGCGGCAGGAGCTGCTTCGGGGGCCGGGGCCGGAGCCGCGGGCGCAGGGGCAGGGGCCGCCGGAGCAGCCGGGGTGGCAGCGGGCTCGGGCGCCTTGTCGCCGCACGCGGCGAGTACGGCAGACACGATGGCGACGGCGGCAAAGCGGGAAACGAGGTTCATGGAGAGTGTTCCTTGAAGTGACAACTAGAGAAGCTTCTTGTAGACCGGTTGGTGGCCACCGCGTGTAGTACGGCGCCCCTTTTTTGCCCTCGGTGCGTGGCACCGCGAAGCCCTTCCCTGCGAGGCCCACACTGTAGCGCTCCGCCGCGTTTCGGCCCAGCGCCGGGGCACCACTTCTTGACTTCAATCAAAAGAAACCTAGGGTAAACGCCTAAACTTTTCCTCCATGAAAACCCTGAGAGCACTGACCTGGCTGCGCCTCGTCCTGCTCGCCGGCTTCCTCAGCGCCCTGGGCGTGGCGGCGGCCTCACCCTTCGTCCAACCCCTCCAAACGCATGTCGTCTGCGCCGGTGCGGGGGTCGCGGTGGTCACGCTCGACCACGATGGCGCGCCCCTCGCCAACACCGCGCTCGACTGCCCCTTGTGCCTGCCCGCCCACAGCCCGGCGCCCGTGGCCTGCAGCGCCTTGCCCAAGCTGCCGCTCCCGCACACCTGTCCTTTGATGCAGGACGTGGCGGGGGTCGTGTCCCCTTCCGCCGCCCCGCCCCCCGGGCGCGGCCCCCCGTTTTTTTCCTGAACCTACCGAAAGAGGTCGAACCATGAGCGAGAAGAAAGAAATCCAACGCGAAGCTACCGGCATCGGCCGGCGCAAGTTCCTGAACACGGCCGCTCTGGCCGGCCTCACGGCAGGCGTCGCCGCCTGCAACGACAAGCCCGCAGCGGCTCCCGCTTCCGCACCAGCGGCACCGGCGGCACCGGCGGCACCGGCGGCCAGCCACGCCAGCACCAATACCACGCACCTCAAGCCGGGCGAGCTCGACACCTACTACGGCCTCTGGAGCGGCGGCCATACCGGCGACATGCGCGTGCTGGGCCTGCCGTCCGGGCGCGAGATCCACCGCATCCCCTGCTTCGTGCCCGACGCGCTCGTGGGCTGGGGCGTCACCAACGAATCCAAGGCCGTCATGGGCACCAAGCCCGATGGCCACCTGAAGTACACCGTCGCCGACACCCACCACACGCACGCCTCGTACAAGGACGGCAACTACGACGGCCGCTACGCCTGGATCAACGACAAGATCAACAGCCGCATCGCCCGCATCCGCCTGGACTACTTCGTCTGCGACAAGATCACCGAGCTGCCCAACGTTCAGGGCTTCCACGGCATCTTCCCGGACAAGGCCGACCCGGTGGACCCGGCGATCAACTACACCACGCGCGTGTTCTGCGGCGGCGAGTTCGCCATTCCCCTGCCCAACAACGGCCAGGACGTGAACGACCCGACCAAGTACCACTCGATGTTCTCGTGCGTCGACGCCGAGACCATGGAAGTGCGCTGGCAGGTGCTGATCGACGGCAACTGCGACCTGGTCGCCACGTCGTTCGACGGCAAGCTGGCCGCCACCAACCAGTACAACGTCGAGAACGGCATCCATTACGAGGACATGATGTCCGCCGAGCGCGACGCCTGCCTGTTCTTCAACGTGGCGCGCATCGAGGAAGCCGTGAAGGCCGGCAAGTTCAAGACCGTCGGCAGCTCCAAGGTACCCGTGGTGGACGGCTCCCACGAGTCCAACAAGGACCCCAAGACGGCGCTCGTCGCCTACGTGAGCGTTCCAAAGAACCCGCACGGCGTGAACGCCAGCCCGGACGGCAAGTACTTCATCTGCGCCGGCAAGCTCTCGCCCACCGCCACGGTGATCGAACTGGCCAAGGTGCTCGACTGGTTCGACGGCAAGATGGAAAAGCTCGACGACGCCATCGTTGCCGAAGTCGAAATCGGCCTGGGCCCCCTGCACACCGCCTTCGACGGCCGCGGCAACGCCTACACCACACTGTTCCTGGACAGCCAGATCGTCAAGTGGAACGTCGACGCGGCCATCAAGTTCCACGCTGGGGACAAGAACGCCAAGTACGTGGTGGACCGCCTGGACGTGCACTACCAGCCCGGCCACATCAACGCCTCGCAGTCTGAAACCAAGGCCGCCGATGGCAAGTACCTGGCCGTGGGCTGCAAGTTCTCCAAGGACCGTTTCCTGCCCGTGGGCCCGCTGCACCCCGAGAACGAACAGCTGATCGACATCTCCGGCGACAAGATGGTGCTGCTGGCCGACCACCCGGTGCGCGGCGAACCGCACGACTTCATCATCTTCAAGCGCGACCTGGTCAAGCCCAAGCAGGTGTACGACCTGGACGATTCTCCGCTGGCCGTCAAGGACCCGAAGGACTCGGGCGTGACGCGCAACGGCAAGAAGGTCACGGTGAAGCTGACTTCGCAGGCGCCGGCCTTCAGCCTGCGCGAGTTCAAGCTGAAGAAGGGCGACGAGGTCACCCTGATCCTGACCAACCTGGACAAGATCGAAGACCTGACGCACGGCTTCGCCATCCCGAACTACAACGTGAACTTCATCGTCAACCCGCTGGAGACCAAGTCGGTGACCTTCATTGCCGACAAGCCGGGCGTGTTCTGGTGCTACTGCACACACTTCTGCCACGCCCTGCACCTGGAGATGCGTACGCGGATGATCGTGGAGGCTTGACGACATCCCCCCTGAGGCGCTGCGCGCCTTCCCCCTTCTCTCGCGCTTCGCGCGGGAAGGGGGACGACACCGGCGCGGTGGGGCGGCGCGGCCTCAGGCCCTTGCGCGGGGTCTCTGGCCTGCGACTGCGCCGGTTTCGGCGGCGCGCTGATTTTTAAGTCAAATTGGCATCCAGCGCTTACTGGATAAGCGTTAGTAGCTATCAAAAAAGTAGTTTCATGTTGTCCCTCGGTTCCCGGTTTGCTGCCTGTGTCGTTGCCCTGTTCCTGAGCCTGGCGGCCTTGCCGGTGCACCGAGCGCAGGCCGGCGCCTACGAGGCGGACTTGCCGGCCAACCTGGCGACCGCGCCGGACATGTGCGCGCTGCTGCCCTGCGCCGAGGTGTTTCCGGGGGCACAGCATTTCTCCGAGCGCAAGGGCCAGCCACCCTACGTCGAGGCATACGACCGCGAAGGCGGCAAGTTGCTGGGCTACGTCATGCTGTCGACCGACATCACCGACACGCCGGCGTATTCGGGCAAGCCCGTGGTCACGCTGATCGGCATGGACAAGGCGGGGCATTTCGTCGGCCTCAAGGTCCTCAAGCACTCCGAGCCCATCCTGCTGCTCGGCATCCCGGAATCGGCGCTCATCAATTTCAACAACCAGTACGTCGGCAAGTCCGTGACCGACACCATCGAGGTCGGTCCGGCACGGCCCGACGAGAACGTCCTCGGCGTGGACGCCATCTCAGGCGCCACGGTCACCGTGGTGGCGCAGAACCAGGTCGTCATGGCCTCCGGCTCCGCCGTGGCGCGCCAGACCGGCATCATCGCTCCCACGGTGCGCGAACCGGCACGATTTATTGCCAACGGCCAGCAGTACGACTGGGCCCAGCTGGTGAAGATGGGCGCCGTGCAGCAGCTGCGCGTGGTGCCCGAGCAGGTGGGCCTGCCGCGTGGGCCCGAGCCCTTCATCGAGCTCTGGTTCGGCGACCTGAACCACCCCGACATCGGCCGCAGCCTGCTCGGCAAGAACAGCTACGAACGCCTGCACGCCGGCCTGAAGGAGGGCGAGAACGCCCTGTTCGTGGTCCGCACGGCGGGCGCCGAGTCCTTCAAAGGCTCGGGCTTCGTGCGCGGCGGCATCTTCGACCGCGTGCAGGTCAAGCAGGGCGCGGATTCCTTCACCTTCCGCGACCTGGACTTCACCAACCTCTACGGCCTGGAGGCCGCCGGCGCACCCAGCTACACGGAGTCGGCGATCTTCATCGTGCGCTCGCACGCGTTCTCGGCCGCCTACCCGTGGAAGTTCGCCTTCCTGGGCAACCGCGTGGACCGCGCCACCGGCCAGCGCAGCTTCGCCGTGTTCGAGTCGAAATATTGGCTGCCGGCCAGCCTGCTTGACGGCGGCCGCCCCAAGGTGGTCGAGCCCGACGCGCCCTGGGTGCGCATCTGGAAGAGCCAGGCCTGGGAGATCGCCGCGTTCGCGCTGCTGCTGGTGGCTGTGACCGTCGTCTACGCCTACCGCGAGGCGCTCACGCGCCGCTCCACGCACAAGAACAAGTGGCCGGTGAACGGCTTCAAGTACAGCTTCTGGGCCATCAGCATCTTCGTCGTCGGCTTCGGCCTCATGGCGCAGCCGTCCATCACGCAGGTGCTGACCTGGTTCCATGCGCTGCTCTTCCAGTGGACCTGGTCGCTGTTCCTGTCCGACCCGTTCATCTTCCTGTTCTGGATCTTCATCATTGCCACGGTGTTCCTGTTCGGGCGTGGCCTGTTCTGCGGCTGGATGTGCCCGTTCGGTTCGATGCAGGAGGCGATCTACAAGGTCGCGCGCTTCGTCGGCCTGGGGCGTTTCCAGACCAAGCTGCCGCAGCGCTGGCACGACCGGCTGAAGTGGCTCAAGTACCTCGTGTTCTTCGGCCTGCTCGCGGTGTCGATGCTCTCGATGGGCCTGGCGGAAAAGCTGGCCGAAATCGAACCGTTCAAGACCACCTTCCTGGTCGGCATCAGCAACCGCGCCTGGCCCTACGGTCTGTTCGTGGCGGCGATCCTGGGCATCTCGATCTTCATTGAGCGGCCGTATTGCAAGTACGTCTGCCCGCTGGGGGCATCGCTCGCCATGCCCAGCACCTTCCGCTGGTTCGGCTTGAAGCGCAAGCAGGACTGCAACAGCTGCAAGGCCTGCGCCGTGGGCTGCGGCGCGCAGGCCATCGACGCCGACGGCCGCATCGACCACCGCGAGTGCCTGCACTGCCTGGACTGCATGATCCTGTACACCGACACCAAGGGCTGCCCGCCCCTCGCCAAGGAGCGCAAGCGCCGCGAGAAGGACGGCCTGGAGATCACCCCCATTGGCAAGAACGGCTACTTCATACCGATTCACCCGGCGGCCAGCTTCACCGAGCAGATCAGCGCCAAGGCGGCCCAGGGCCCCGACCCGCGCATGCCGACCGACCGCGCGTTGCCGGCGCACAAGGTGGACGTGGGCAAGCTGGAGTGGCTGTGGCTGGAACTGCGCGACCACCTCTGGCCGTGGAGCAGCGAGGGCTGGCACAGCCAGCGGGCGTTGCAGGTGGCCGGCCTGTCGCTCGGCGTGGCCGCGACCGTGGCCTGGGTGCTGGCGGCCATGGGCGAAATCTCGTCCGGCGCCATCATCGGCTGGTGGTTCGGCTGGAGCGTGTACGAGGTGCTGATCCGCCTGTCCGGCCGGCGCTACGTGAAGGACGGCCCCTGGTGGCGCGACCAGTACCGCGTCGCTGGCATCATGGACATGATGAGCTATGTTGGCTTCAAGAACCTGCTGATCGGCGCGGTGCTGTTCCTGGCATTGAAATCCCTGGGACTGCTGCTGGCATGACCGCTCCCACACGTTCCCCCGGGACCGCACCGCGCCTGGCGCGAGACGCGGAGCGGGCGCCATGAACCCGGCCCTGGCCCGCTGCCTGCTCGCCGGCGCGCTGGCGCTCCTGGGCGTGGCAGCCGGCGCCGCCACCCACCGCGTGCAGCCGGGCCAGGACCTCAGCGCCGCCGTCGCCGCAGCGGCGCCGGGCGACGTGGTCGAGGTGCAGCGCGGTGTGTACCGCGCCAACCTGGTGATCGACAAGCCGCTCACGCTGCGCGGCCTGGACCGGCCCACCATCGACGGCGGGATGCAGGGCGACACGATCCGCGTCACGGCGACCGACGTGGTCATCGAGGGCCTGATCGTGCGCAATTCGGGCGCCAGCCTGAAGGAGCAGAACGCCGGCATCTACCTCTACCCCGGCGCACACCGCGCGGTGGTGCAGCACTGCGACCTGGCCTACAACCTCTTCGGACTGTGGATCGAAAAGGCCAACGACGTGCGCATCGAGGGCAACCTGATCACCGGCAAGCGCGACCTGGCCTCGTCCCAGCGCGGCAACGGCATCCAGCTCTACAACACGCGGCGCGCGCAGATCATCGGCAACAACATCAGCTTCGTGCGCGACGCGCTCTACATCGACGTCTCGCACAACGCGCTGTTTCGGGGCAACCAGCTGCACCACAGCCGCTACGGCACGCACTACATGACCTCGTACCACAACGTGTGGGAGAACAACGACACCTACTACAACCGTGGCGGCCTGGCCCTCATGGAGGTGCGCGAGCAGGTGGTGCGCGGCAACCGCGCCTGGGGCAATTCGGACCACGGCATCATGCTGCGCTCGGTGCAGGACGCGGTGGTCGAGGGCAACATCGTCGCCGGCAACAACCGGGGCTTTTTCATCTACGACGTCGAGTACGCCACCCTGACCAACAACCTGGTGGTCGACAACGTCGTCGGCGTGCATCTCTCGGCCGGCTCGACGCGCAACGTCGTCGAAGGCAACGACTTCATCGGCAACCGCGAGCAGGTGCGCTACGTGGGCGCGCGCGACGAGACCTGGGGCGCCAGGAGCGGCAACCACTGGAGCAACTACCTCGGCTGGGACCGCGACGGCGACGGCGTGGGCGACGTGCGCTACGAAGCCAACGACATGGTGGACCGCCTCAGCTGGCGCCACCCGAGCATGAAGCTGCTGCTGGCCAGCCCGGCCGTGCAGGCGCTGCGCCTGGTGGGCCAGCAGTTCCCGGTGCTGCGCGTGCCTTCGGTCGTCGACCCGAAACCGCGCATGGTTCCGACACACAGCAACTGGAGTGAGTGGCGTGGCAAGCATTTCCCCGGCCAGTAGCGCCGCAGCGGCCGTATCGCTGCGCGGCGTGGCCAAGCATTACGGCGCGGTGCACGCGGTCGACGGCGTCGACCTGGACATCGAGCGCGGCGAGCTCTTCGGCCTCATCGGACACAACGGCGCCGGCAAGAGCACGCTGTTCAAGATGATGCTCGGCCTGGTGCCACCGACCCGCGGCGAAATCACCGTCGGCGGCGCGCAGGTCGGAGGCCGGGACTTCCGCGCCGCGCGGCGGCACCTGGGCTACCTGCCGGAAAACGTCGTCCTCTACGACAACTTGAGCGGCCTGGAAACGCTGCGCTTCTTCGCCCGGCTCAAGGGCGCGCCGCGCGCGCAGTGCCTGCCGGCGCTCGAGCGCGTCGGCCTGGCGCACGCCGGCCAGCGGCCGGTGCGCGAATACTCCAAGGGCATGCGCCAGCGCCTGGGCTTCGCGCAGGCGCTGCTGGGCGCGCCCCAGGTGCTGTTTCTCGACGAGCCGACCAGCGGCCTGGATCCGCAAGCCATCCGCGACTTCTACGCCACGCTGCGCGAACTGCAGGCGGGCGGCGTGACCATCGTCATCACCTCGCACATCCTGGCCGAACTGCAGGAGCGCGTCGGCCGCCTGGCCATCCTGGCCGCGGGCAAGGTGCAGGCCGTGGGCAGCGTGCAGCAGCTGCGCGAGCAGACGCGCATGCCGCTGGTGTTCGAGCTGCAGGTGCGCGCGGCAGATGCACCCGCCGCCGCAGAGGCGCTGCTGCAGGCGACGGGCGCGAGCGCCACGCCCACCGCCACGGGCCTGCGCCTGGCCTGCCCGCGCGAACACAAGATGGCGGTGCTGGCCGCCCTGGCCCCGCTGGGCGCGCGCGTGCTCGACATCAAGATGCACGAGCCCTCGCTGGAAGACGTGTTCTTCGGATTCGCCGATTGAAGGATGGCCCCATGGAACTGACGCAAATCCTCACCATCGCGGCGAAGGAATTCCGCGACCGCATGCGCAACCGCTGGGTGCTGGCCGTCGCCCTGGTCTTCACCGTGTTCTCGCTGGTGATCGCCTACTTCGGCGGCGCGCAGCAGGGCAGCGTGGGCTTTCGCTCCATCGAGTTCACCATCGCCAGCCTGGTCAGCCTGGTGATCTACCTCATTCCGCTGATCGCGCTGCTGCTCGGGTTCGACGCCATCGTCGGCGAGCGCGAGCGCGGCTCGCTCGACTTGCTGCTGGCGCTGCCCATCACCCGGCTGGAGCTGCTGCTCGGCAAGTACCTGGGCCTGGCCGGGGCGCTGGCCCTGTCCACCGTGGCCGGGTTCGGCCTGGTGGCGGCCCTGCTCTACCAGCACATCAGCTGGGCGGGGCTGTACCACTACGTCGGCTTCATGTTCAGCTCGGTGCTGCTGGGCCTGGCCTTCCTCAGCCTGGCGGTGCTGATCTCGGTGCTGGCGCGCGACCGCACACGCGCCTCGGGACTGGCCATTGCGCTGTGGTTCTTCTTCGTGCTGGTGTTCGATCTGCTGCTGCTCGGCGCCCTGGTGGGCACCGGCGGGCGCTTCGGCGGCGAGGCCTTCGCCTGGCTGCTGCTGCTCAACCCGGCCGACGTGTTCCGCATACTCAATGTGTTTTCGCTCGACGACGTGCGCACCCTGTATGGCCTGGCCAGCATCGTGCCGACCTCGCTGGGCAGTCCCGTGGTGATGGGCAGCGTGATGCTGGCCTGGATTGCGCTGCCGCTGGCGGTGGCGCGCTGGAGATTCAAATGACGACACCCGCTGTTTTCCCTTCTGCCTGCGGTTGCGGCCGGCGCCGCGTGCTCGGCGTCCTGGCCGGCGCGGCGGCGCTCGGGGCGCTGGCCGGCCTGGCGGCCTGTGGCGACAAGGGCGAGGCCGGCGCCCAGGCCCTCGCGCCGGTGGAGATCGACCGCGCCACCAGCTGCGAGCTCGACGGCATGCTGCTCGCCGACTACCCCGGCCCCAAGGCGCAGGTGCACTACGCCGGCCAGGCGCAGCCGAGCTTCTTCTGCGACACGGTCGAGCTGTTCAACACCCTGCTCGCCGGCGAACAGGTGCGCGCGCCCCTGGCGATCTACGTGCAGGACATGGGCCAGGCCGCCTGGGAGGAGCCGCGCGGCCACTGGATCGACGCCAAGACCGGCATCTACGTGCTCGGCAGCAAGCGCCACGGCTCCATGGGGCCGACGATTGCCAGCTTTGCCCAGGAGTCCGACGCCAAGGCCTTCGCCGCCGAGTACGGCGGCCAGGTGCTCCGCTTTGGCGAGATCAAGGCCGACATGGTGGACCTGAGCGGCGGCGCGCTGCACGACACGCGCATGTAGGCGGACCGCCCCCTTTGTCTCCCGCATGAACCTGCCGCAGCTCCTCACACCGCACGCCCTGCAACGCGGGCGCGTGCTGGCCGGCGCCCTGCTGGCGGCGCTGGCGCTCGCCGCCCTACCGGCGGCCAGCGCGTGGATCGCGGGCAGGGCCGCGCCGCCGCCGGCCGACGATGTCTGCCTGGTGGCGCCGCCCTCGCCCTACGACCCGGCCTCGGGCCTCGCGCCCACGGCGGCGCGTCCCGTGCCGGCCGATGCGCGCTGCCCGGTCTGCGGCATGTTCCCGGCACGCGCG
>MEDL01000014.1 GCA_001724785.1 Acidovorax sp. SCN 68-22
GAAGAACCTCTTCGGCATGGGCGAGCCGCCCGTGGCGCCGGCCACCGCAGCGCAGCCGGCGCCGGCGGCCGAAAGACCGGCGCGCGAACCGCGCCGTGACGGCCGCGGTGGCGAAGCGCGGAGCGGCGAAGGCCGTGGCGAAGGCCGCGGCGGCGAGGGCCGCAGCCGGCGTGGCGGTCGCAGCGATGCGGCGCGCGAAGCCGGCCGCGAGGGCCAGGGCGAAGGCCGTGGCCGGGCACGCAGCGAGCGCGCCAACGGCGAAGCCCGTCCGGCGCGCGACGCCGAGCGCAACGAAAACCGGGAAGCCCGCGAACCGCGTGAACCGCGCGGCCGTGGCCGTGGCAACGGCAACGGCGCTCCCGCGCCCGTGCCGGCGGAAGCGGCCTTGGACGCCGTACCGGGCAGCGATGCCGCACCGGCGCCGCAGGACGCCGAGCAGCGCAGCGAGCGCCCGCAGCGCAGCGGCGAACCCCGCCGTGAACGCGGCGAAGGCAACGGCCGGCGCGAACGCACGCCACGTGGCGAAGGCCGCGAGCGTGCCCCGCGCGGCAGCGAGGCAGCACCCACCGCAGCCCACAGCGACTTTGCCGATACCGCGCCTTTGGACGCACTGCCCGACCTCGACCTCTCGGCCGAAGGGGGCGCAACGGGCGCCGCAGCATCGCCCGAGCGCCGCGAGCGCCGTTCGCGCGACCGCTACGGGCGCGACCGCCAGCGCGGCACCCGCCAGGACGCCGCGCCCGGCACGGACGCCGAGCCCTCGGTGACCAACCTGCTGGACGACACACCGGCCGGCAACGACGAAGCCCCCGTACGCCGCAGCTACTTCGACGCCCCGTCGGCACCGGTACGCCCTGCGCCCGCGCAAGCGGAGCCCGCGGGCGCCGCACCCGCGGACGCAGCGGCGGATGAGGCACCGGCCAGCGCGGCCGAGGCCGCAGCTCCGGCACCTGCGGCCTTCACCGCCCCGGCCCCGGCCGCCGCACCGGCACCCGCCCCCGTGCAGGCCGCTGCACCGGCACCCCAGACCAACGGCATGCCGCGCGTGCAAACGTACGAACTGCCTCTGGAGGACATGCAGCAGGTCGCCGCCGCTTCCGGCCTGCAATGGGTGAATTCCGACGCGGACAAGGTGGCTGCCGCGCAGGCCGCCATCGCCGCCGAGCCCGCACCCATCCGCGTGCCGCGCGAGCGCCCCGCCCTGCCGCCGCAGGACGACGGCCCGCTGGTGCTGGTGGAAACGCGCCGCGACCTGCGCGATACGTCCCTGCCCTTCGACGCGCCGCGCTGACACACCGGGGCACCCCCCGGTGCGGCCGGGCCGGCGCCTTGCGAGGGGCGGCCCGCCACGGCGTAGATGCCGCCCTGCGGGGCGGCTTTTTTCATCGCTGGGCCGCCCCAAGATAAAAAGCGGCCCCCTCGGGGGGCAGCGACCCGCGCAGCGGGGGAGCGTGGGGGCCATTTTTCATTGCGGCGAAGATAGCCCCATGCTGATACTCCTGTCCCCCGCCAAATCGCTGGATTTCGAAACCCCGCTGCCGGACGGCCTGGCGCACACGCTGCCCGCCTTCCCGGCGCAGACGCGCGCGCTGGTGCAGCGCATGCGCAGCTTCGCGCCGCAGGACCTGGCCTCGCTGATGCACATCAGCGACGCGCTGGCGGCGCTCAACGTCGGGCGCTTCGCGGCGTTCCGGGCGCGCCCCGGCGCCGCCCACGCGCGCCAGGCGCTGCTCGCCTTCGACGGCGATGTCTACGACGGCCTGGACGCGCGCAGCCTGGACGCGGCCGACCTGGCCTGGGCGCAGGAGCACCTGGCCATCCTGAGCGGGCTCTACGGCGTGCTGCGCCCACTCGACCGCATGCAGCCCTACCGCCTGGAAATGGGCACGCGCCTGGAGACCGACGCCGGAACAGGCCTGTACGCCTACTGGGGCGAACGCATCGCGCGCCACCTCGACCGCCAGGTGCGGCGCCAGCCCGGCGAGCCGCTGCTGCTCAACCTCGCCTCGCAGGAATACTTCAAGGCGGTGGACCGCAAGGCGCTGCGCGCGCGCGTGGCCGAATGCGTGTTCGAAGACTGGCAGGGCGGCGCGTACAAGGTGGTGGGTTTCCACGCCAAGCGGGCGCGCGGGCGCATGGCGCGCTTTGCCATCCAGGCGCGCGCCGAGACGCTGGAAGCGCTCAAGGACTTCGGCGCCGACGGCTACGCCTACGCGGCGCGCGCTTCCACGCCGGACCGGCTGGTGTTCCGCCGCCGCGCCGGCTGACGCCTTCGGGCACGATGGGGTACAACCCGGGCATGGCGGATCGAGCTTTCACCCCCGACGCAATGCGCCAGTGGGCCAGCGCGCAGTACGCGCGCGGCGTGGGGCACGCCGCCATGCGCCAGGCGCTGCTGGCGGCGGGCTGGCAGCCGGAGCAGGCCGACGCGGCGCTGGCGGCGGCACTCGACACACCCGCCGATGGCGCCTGCGCCGCGCCGCGCTCCCTGCCGGGGCCGGACCTCTCCGCCGCCACGCCCACCCTGGAAGCGGACGGCCACGCCGTGCGCCTGCTGGCCGCCATGGAACGGCCGACGCTCGCAGTGTTCGCGCAGCTGCTCGACGCGCGCGAGTGCGCCGCGCTGGTCCAGGCGGCGCGGCCGCGCCTGGCGCGCTCGCTCACCGTGGAGACGCAGACCGGCGGCGAAGCCGTCAACGCCGACCGCACCAGCGAAGGCATGTTCTTCGAGCGCGGCGAGAGCGCCCTGGTGCGCCGCATCGAAGCGCGCATCGCCGCGCTGCTGCACTGGCCCGTGGACCACGGTGAAGGCCTGCAGGTGCTGCGCTACGGGCCGGGCGCCGAGTACAAGCCGCACTACGACTATTTCGACCCGCACGAGGCGGGCACGCCGGCCATGCTGCGCCGCGGCGGCCAGCGCATCGCCACGCTGGTGATGTACCTCAACACCCCCGCCGCGGGCGGCGCCACCGTATTCCCCGACCTGGCGCTGCAGGTCGCCCCGCAGCAGGGCCACGCCGTGTTCTTCCGCTACCCGCGCCCCGAGCCGCAAACGCGCACCCTGCACGGCGGCGCGCCGGTCCTGGCCGGCGAGAAATGGATCGCGACCAAATGGCTGCGCGAGGGAATATTTGAATAAAAACAGCCTCTAGCGCTTACTGAATAAGCGCTTATAGCTATATTTTCAATAGTATTTATGCACACTCCCGAACAATCGCCGCTCGGCAAAACCAGCCCGGCACCGGCGCACTACGACCCGTCGCTGCTCTTTCCCATCCCCCGTGCGACCAAGCGCGCGGAGATCGGCGTGGGCGCCCAGCCGCCCTTCCTCGGCGCCGACCTGTGGACGGCGTTCGAGCTCTCCTGGCTCAACCTGCGCGGCAAGCCGCAGGTGGCGCTGGCGCACTTCACCGTGCCCTGCGAATCGCCCAACATCATCGAGAGCAAGTCGCTCAAGCTCTACCTGGGCAGCCTGACCAACACCCGCCTGGCCGACGCGCAGGAGGTCACCGCGCGCCTGCGCACCGATCTGTCCGAAGCCGCCTGGCGCGGCGCGGACGCGCCCGGCAGCGTGGGCGTGCGCCTGTTGCTGCCCGACATGTTCGACCGCGAGCCGGTGCACGAGCTCGACGGCCTGAGCCTGGACCGCCTCGACCTGGAATGCAGCCACTACACCCCGGCGCCCGAGCTGCTGCAGGCGGCGTTCGACGAGCAGCCGGTGAGCGAGGTGCTGACCAGCAACCTGCTCAAGAGCAACTGCCTGGTCACCGGCCAGCCCGACTGGGGCAGCCTGCGCATCGCCTACAGCGGCCCGCAGATCGACCAGGCGGGCCTGCTGCAGTACATCGTGAGCTTTCGCAACCACAACGAATTCCACGAGCAGTGCGTGGAGCGCATCTTCATGGACCTGTGGACGCGCTGCCGCCCCGCCAAGCTGGAGGTGTACGCGCGCTACACGCGCCGCGGCGGCCTGGACATCAACCCCTGGCGCACCAGCCACCCCATGGCGCCGCCGGCCAACGTGCGCACCGCGCGCCAATAGGGGCGGAGCGGCCCGGCGCCAGCGCGGCCGGGGCGGCGTCTCAGTGCAGGCGGAACACCGCCAGCGTGCGGCCGAGCACGCCGGCGTTGTCGCTCATGGCGCGGGCCGCGGCGGCCGACTCCTCGACCAGGGCGGCGTTCTGCTGCGTCACGCGGTCGAGGTCGGTCACGGCCTCGTTGACCTGCGAAATGCCCTGTGCCTGCTCGCGCGTGGCGACGCCGATCTGGCCCATCAAGGCGTTGACGTGCGCCACCGAGCGCACCACTTCCTCGATCGCCTGGCCGGCCGACTGCATCTGCCCGGCGCCGCGTTCGATGTGCGCGCCCGATTCGCCGATCAACCCGCGGATCTCGCCGGCCGCCGTGGCGCTGCGCTGCGCCAGCGCGCGCACTTCGCTGGCGACCACGGCAAAGCCCCGGCCCTGTTCCCCGGCACGCGCCGCCTCGACGGCGGCGTTGAGCGCCAGGATGTTGGTCTGGAAGGCGATGCCCTCGATGGTGGCGATGATCTGCCCCATCTTGCGCGAGGACTGGGCGATTGTCTGCACCACCTGGCTCACCTCGGCCACCGCCTGGCCGCCGTTGGCCGCGAGGTCGGCGCTGTGGCCGCTCTCCTTGAGCACCTGCTCGGTGGTGTCGGCCGACTGGCGCACGGTGCTGGAAAACTGCTCCATGGCGGCGGCGGTTTCTTCCAGACTGCTGGCCTGGGATTCCGTGCGCTCCGACAAATCCTGCGCACTTTGCGCGATCTCCGAGGAAATCTGGCCAAACGTGCCGATCTCCAGGCGCGCGTCGCCGACCACGGCGCGCAAATTCAGGTGGATGCGCTGGATGCGTTCGAGCAACCGGTCCACCGGTCCGTCGCCGGCGGGCGCGGCCTGCGGGTGCGTCAGGTCGCAGCCGGCGATCTCCGTCATGAGGCGCTCGATGTCGGCCAGCGGCTGGGCCACACCGCACTGGAAGCGCCACAGCAGCAGCGCTGCGAACCCCAGCAAGGCCAGCGCCTGCCCGGCCAGCACGCCGGCACCCGTCCAACCGAGCAGCGGCGGCGCCAGAGCGGCCGCGAGCAGCGGCAGCAGCAGGAGCGCCAGGCGCTGCGTCAGCCCCACGCGACCGCACTTGCCCAGCTGGTTGCGCCAGCCCGGACGGCGCACGCGACCGGCGTGCAGCAGCACGCTGCCGCGGCCCTGCCCGCGCTCGGCATGGATCTGCCGGTACAAGGCTTCGGCCGCCGCCACTTCCGCGCGCGTCGGCTTGACGCGCACCGACATGTAGCCGCTCGGCTTGCCGTCGACCATCATGGGCGTGACGTTGGCGCGCACCCAGTAGTAGTCGCCGTTCTTGCGCCGGTTCTTCACCAGGCCCGTCCAGTTGCGCCCCCGGCCGATGGTCGCCCACAGGTCCTTGTAGGCCTCGGGCGGCATGTCGGGGTGGCGGATCAGGTTGTGCGGCTGCCCCATGAGCTCGTCCATAGAGTAGCCGCTGACGCGCGCGAACGCCGCATTGCAGTGCGTCAGAACCCCCTTGTTGTCGGTCGTGGACATGAGGAGCTCATGGCCCGGAAAGTCGTATTCCTGGGACGTGACAGGGAGGTTCAGGCGCATGGGCATGGGCTCGCGGCAATTCGTAACGAAGTATAAAAAGCGCCGCGCCGCGACGTTGTCGGGCCTGCTGGGCGCAGTCGTCTTTTTCGTGCCTCGTGGCGCCGCCACAACAGGTTCAGAAGAGCTGTGCCTGGCGCGCCTGGGCGGGCTGCGCGCCGGCCGGCTCCGCGCTCTCGCCCAGGCGCGTGAGCGTGCCCACGCGCACGCCCAGCAGGCGCAGGCGCTGGTCCAGCGGGGCGCGCTTGAGGCACAGGCCGGCGGCGCGGCGGATGGCGGCAGCGTCCTGCGTGGCGCTGGCCAGCGTGTGGTCGCGCGTGACGGTGGAGAAATCCGCCCGGCGCAGCTTGATGCCTATGCTGCGCCCGACGTAGCCCTTGCGCTGCAGGTCGGCCGCCACCTGCTCGCACAGGCGTGTGAAGACGGCGCCGAGCTCGCGCCGGTCCTGCACCGGGTGCAGGTCGCGCTCGAAGGTCGTCTCACGGCTCATGCTGACCGGCTCGCTGTGCGTCTGCACGGGACGGTCGTCGCGCCCCCAGGCCGAGGCGTGCAGCCAGGCGCCGGTGGCGCGGCCGAAATGCGCCACCAGCCAGGCGAGCGGCTGCTTGGCCAGCTCGCCGATGGTGGTGATGCCGTGGCGCGCGAGCTTGTCGCCCGCCTTGGGGCCGATGCCGTTGATCTTGCGGCAGGCGAGCGGCCAGATGCGCTCGGCCAGTTCGTGCGCGTGCAGTACCGCGATGCCGTTGGGCTTGTCGAATTCGCTCGCCATCTTGGCCAGCAGCTTGTTCGGCGCGATGCCGATCGAGCAGGTCAGCCCGGTGGCGTCGAAGATGTTTTTCTGGATCAGCCGCGCCAGCACGCGCCCGCCTTCGCGCTGGCCGCCAGGGACGTTGGTGAAGTCGATGTAGACCTCGTCGATGCCCCGGTCCTCCATGTGGGGTGCGATTTCCGTCACCGCCTGCTTGAACAAGCGCGAATAGCGCCGGTATTCGTCGAAGTTGGCGGGCAGCAGGATGGCCTGCGGGCACAGGCGCGCCGCCTTCATCAGGCCCATGGCCGAACCCACGCCGAAGGCGCGCGCCGGGTAGGTGGCGGTGGTGATGACACCCCGCCCGATGTAGCCGGCGAGGCGCGGGAACGCGGCCAGCGGCAACCCGGCCTGGGTGCCCGCCGCGGCCGCTTCCAGGAGCGCCGCGTCGGCGCTGCGCGCACGCCCGCCGATCACCACCGGCAGGCCGGCGAGCTGCGGGTAGCGCAACAGCTCGACGCTGGCGAAGAAGGCGTCCATGTCCAGGTGCGCGATGCGCCGCAGCTTGGGCGCGGCGTCGTCGGCGGGGGCAGGGGCAGGCAGCAGCACGGGGGCCATTGTCGGCCAGGGGCGCGCGGCGCCGGGGCGTCGCTCGACGAGGAAAATTCAGGTCTTTTTGGCCACCACCGCCCTACCGCATTGGGTTTACAGCTACACAATAAATAGCGTCAGCGGACGGTGACGATCTCGCGGTGCATGGGCGCAAGCAGCGCCAGCAGGCGGTTCTGCTGCGCGAAGGGGATGCCCTGGGCGTCCATGGCGTCCTGCAGCACCTCGACCAGGGCATTGAAATCGGCCTGGTCGATTTTCAAGTCGGCATGCACGCCGCGCATGTCGGCGCGCATGTCGCGCAGCGCGCGCCCCTGGAACGTGCAGGGGCCGCCGGCCAGCCAGCAGATCTGCTCGCTCAGGGCCTCCTGGAACGGGCCGGCCTTGACGTCCCGGAAATGCGCGCCCAGGCGCGGGTGGCGCTTGAGGCGCGGGATGAATTCGCCGACCAGGCGCTCGATACCGGGCAGTTCCCCCAGGGCGGCGTACAGGCCGGGCGGCGCCGGCGGCGGGCCCACCTGGGCCAGGGCCGGCGCGCATGCGGCCAGGGCGAATGCGGCGAGCCGGACCCGCAGGGCGGCGGACTTCAAAACGCCACCTGCGTGGACAGGTACACGCCGCGCTGGCGCCGGCCGTCGGTGATGCCGGGGACGATGCGCCCCAGGTGCGCCCAGGCGAGCGTGAACGAGAGGTGCTTGCTCGGCGCCCAGGCGATGAACAGGTCCGCCCAGGGGTCGGCGCGCAGCGCGGCGCCGAGGCCGGCGGCGCGCCCCGTGGCCTGCAGGTTGTCGGGCTGCATGCGCAGCTCGGCGCCCACCGCCAGATCGCGCCGCAGCAGCCACGCGGCCGACACTTCGCCCTGCAGGCTGTGGCGGCTGCGCCCCGGCGCGCGCGCACCGAAGCCGAGCAGGCCGTTCTGGTTGGCGCGCGTGGCGCGCAGCGTGGCGCTGAGCAGCAGGCCGCGGTCCAGGATGAGCTTGGTGGCGCTCACGTAGACGTCCGTGCCCTGGGTGTCCGCGCCGACGAAGGCGAGCACCGGGGCGAGCGTGCCCGGGTCAAGCCGCTTGTGCTCCAGCCCGATGGCGAGCTGCGGCACCCAGGTGTCGGCGTCGAGGACGGCGTCGCCGGCGACGCGCAGCTTGAGGCCGACCACGTCCATGCGCAGCCGCAGACCCGGCGCCACGCCGAAGGGGGCGATGGCGTTGAGCGCGGCCGCCGGCGCGGCGTTGAATTCCTGCTGCGCGAGCGAGAACTCGATGCGGTCGTTCCAGGCCAGGGCCGCGCCCCGGCTGGTCAGGGCGTAGTCCTGCGTGACCAGGCGCGTGGCGAAGGCGCTGGCGCCCCACTGGCCTTCGGTGGCGTTGGTGCCGACCACCGCCCAGGGCGTGATGCCGCCGCCGGCGCTGCCCGTGACACTGCTGACGCCGCCGGTGAGCAGGAGCTTGCCGGTCTCCGCCCAGCCCGGGGCGACCGAGGCCAGCGCCGCGGCGGCCAGCAGGGTACGGAAAATCGGGTGGTGCATGCGCATGGCGGCCATTGTGGCGCAGCGCCGCCCGGGGCGCTCACACCGGCGAGCGTGCTCTCAGGGCCGCGGGTACGTGCCCGGCAGCAGGATGCTTTCGTCCACGGTGTCGATGTCGGTGCGGCCGCAGAAGGCCATGGTGAGGTCGAGTTCCTTGCGGATGATCTCCAGCACGCGCGTCACGCCGAGCTCGCCGTAGGCGCCCAGGCCGTAGAGGAAGCTGCGGCCGATCATGGTGCCGCGCGCGCCCAGGGCGCGCGCCTTGAGCACGTCCTGGCCGCTGCGGATGCCGCCGTCCATCCAGACCTCGATGTCCTTGCCCACGGCCTGCGCAATGGCCGGCAGCGCGGCGATGGAGGACGGCGCCCCGTCGAGCTGGCGCCCGCCGTGGTTGCTGACGATGAGCGCGTCGGCGCCGCTGTTCGCCGCCAGGCGCGCGTCCTCCACGTCCATGATGCCCTTGAGGATCAGCTTGCCGCCCCAGCGGCGCTTGATCCATTCGACGTCGCCCCAGTTGAGCTCGGGGTCGAACTGCTCGACCGTCCAGGACGAGAGCGAGGACATGTCGCCCACGCCCTTGGCGTGGCCGACGATGTTGCCGAAGCTGCGCCGCTTGGTGCCCAGCATGCCCAGGCACCAGCGCGGCTTGGTCGCCAGGTTGATCATGTTGGCCAGGGTGGGCTTGGGCGGTGAGGAGAGGCCGTTCTTGATGTCCTTGTGCCGCTGGCCGAGGATCTGCAGGTCGAGCGTGAGCTGCAGCGCGCTGCAGCCGGCGGCCTTGGCGCGGTCGATCAGGCGTTCGATGTAGTCGCGGTCGCGCATCACGTAGAGCTGGAACCAGAAGCCCGGGCCGGCGTGCTCGGCCACGTCCTCGATGGAGCAGATGCTCATGGTGGAGAGCGTGAACGGCACGCCGAAGGCCTTGGCGGCGCGCGCGGCGAGGATCTCGCCGTCGGCGTGCTGCATGCCGGTCAGGCCCGTGGGGGCGAGCGCCACGGGCATGGCGACGTCCTGGCCGATCATGGTGCTGCGCGTGCTTCGCCCGGTCATGTTCACGGCCACGCGCTGGCGCAGCTTGATGGACTGGAAGTCGTCGATGTTGGCGCGGTAGGTGCCTTCGGTCCACGAGCCCGAGTCGCAGTAGTCGTAGAACATGCGCGGCACGCGGCGCTTGTAGACGCGGCGCAGGTCTTCGATGCAGGTCATGGTGGAAAGGTCGCTCACGCTGGTCTCCTGGCAGGTGTCTGGGGTGCGGGCGATCGTAGGCGCAGGGGGCGGTGCGCGCCATCAAAATAATTTGCGCGGCGCCGGAGCAAATTTGCACGGCGGGACCGCTGGAGCCCCAAACTTCAAGGAAAAACCGGCGCCAGCGCTTGCCAATAAAGCGCTGGCAGCTATCTATTTGGTAGCATCCTGCGCCGGCGGCTCGACCAGCTCGGGTTCGCGCACGGGGCCGGCGTAGCAGCGCACCTGCATGCGCCCGGCACGCTTGGCGGCGTACATGGCGGTGTCGGCGTGGCGCGCCAGCTCCTCGTAGGTGGCGCCGTGCTCGGGAAACAGCGCGATGCCGGCGCTCAGCCCGATCTCCAGCGCCTCGCCCTGCACCACGAACGGCTCGCGGCATACCGACAGCACCTTGCCGGCCACGGCACTGAGCTGGCGCCGGCCATCCAGCCCCGGCAGCAGGAGCACGAACTCGTCCCCGCCCTGGCGGCAGACGGTGTCCGACTGGCGCATGGCCGCCACCAGGCGGCGCGCGAACAGCACCAGGAGCTGGTCGCCGGCGTCGTGCCCGAGCCGGTCGTTGACCTGCTTGAAGCCATCCAGGTCGAGGTACATCACCGCCAGGCTGCGGCTTTCGCGCCGCGCCAGCGCCAGGGCGTGGCCCGCGCGGTCCTGCAGCAGCACGCGGTTGGGCAGGTCGGTGAGCGCGTCGTACTGCGCCAGGCGCGCCATGCGCTCGGCCATGGCCATGGTTTCGGTGACGTCGTGCACCACCATCACCGCGCCAGTGAGCTGGCCGTGCCGGTCGATGATGGGGCTGGCCGATTCCTCGACCTCGAAGCGCATCCCGTCGCGGCCGCGCAGCACCACGCCGCGCGTCGGCCCGCAGGTGGTGCGCGCCGCCAGCGCCTGGCGCAGCGAACTGGGCTGCGTCTGCTCGCCGTTGGCGAGGAACAGCGGCGCAACTTCGTCCACGTCGCGCCCGGCGGCGTCGAACGCCTGCCAGCCCGTCATGTGCGCCGCCACCGGGTTGAGGTAGGTGATGCGGCCTTCGGCATCGGTGCACACCACCGCATCGCCGATGGACTGGAGCGTGAGGCGCATCAGCTCCTTTTCCTGGAACAGTTCTTCCTCGACGCGCTTGCGGTCGGTGATGTCGCTCATCTGGACGAAGACGCCGCGCACCTCGCCGGTCTGCGGGTCCTTGTCCGGGGTGTAGGCGATATGGGTACAGCGCAGCCGGCCGGAGGCGTCGGTCAGGTTGCGCTCGAAGCGCTGCGGGTGGCCCGCCAGCGCCTGGCGAATGAAGGGTTCGACCACGGCGTAGCCGACCGGCCCGACGACGTCGCGCACGTGCATGCCGTGCAGCTCCTGCGGCGTGCGGCCATAGACCTCGACGCTGGTCCGGTTGATGAAGCGGTTGCGCTCGGACTTGTCCCAGTAGCTGATGGTCGAGGGCAGGTTGTCCAGGATGGTGCGCAGGTAGTGCTCGGTCTGCTGCAGGCGGCTGGTCACTTCCTGGCGGCGTGCCAGTTCGCGCGCGAAGAGCACCGCCAGGCCGACGCAGCTGGCCATGAGCACCAGGGCGAAGGCGGCCAGTTGCAGCGCGTTCGCGCGCCAGCTGGCCAGCATCACGTCGGTCGACTGGGCGACGTTCACCACCAGCGGGTAGGGCCCCACGTGCCGGAAGGAATAGAAGCGTTCGATCTTGTCCAGGCTGGCCACGCCGACGAAGCTGCCGCTTTTCTCGGCCAGCAGGCGGCGCATGTTCGGGGTGCCGGCAAGCGACTTGCCCACGTCGGCGTCGCCATAGGGGTAGCGTGTGACGATGGTGCCGCTGCTGAGGATCAGGTTCACGCCGCTGCTCGGACCCAGGTGCAGGGCCGAGAACAGTTCGTTGAAATAGCTCAGGCTGACCGAGCTGACCACCACGCCGGCCACGCGGCCGTCCGCGCCGTGGTAGGCCCGCGCCACGGGCAGCATCCAGGTCTGCGTTACCCGCCCCATGACCGGGTGGCCGATGACCAGGCCTTCCCGGGCGCCGGACATCAGCGCCTGGAAGTAGTCGCGGTCGGCGTAGTTGGCCTTGCGCGGCGGGTCGGCGGCCGAGTCGATGACGATGTCGCCCCGGCTGTCCACCACGTAGATGTCCATCAGGCCGGCCACCCGCAGCGGCGTGGCGAACAGCACGCGGTTGCGCAGCTCCTGCGGCAGCTCCATGACGCCCGGGTGCTCCAGCTTGGCCGCCACGTCCTGCAAGGATTGGTCCATGGCGCGCAGCGTCCAGCCGACCGACTGCTCCAGGGCCGTCGCAAGGTTGGCGTTGGTGCGCGCCGCGAAATTCCAAGCGTCGGTGCGCATGGTGAAGACCGTGCGCGTCACCAGGGCGCCTATTCCCAGGCTCAGCAACAGCGCCAGCCAGAACAGGCGCTGGGAAAAGAGGGGGCGCGGCGATTTCATGGGCGGTCGGGATTGTAAGGACGCCCCTCAGCGCCGCGCCACACCGGCGCCGCGCACCTCGAACGGCACTTCGTCGAGCACGCGCCCGCGCGCGTCGCGCAGCTGCAGCCGGTGGCGGCCCGGCCAGGGCGGCCAGGCGTGCGTGGCGCCGCCGGCCACGCGCTTGCCGTCGAGCACCCAGACCACGCTGCCCGCGCCGGGCGCGCCGGAGGCGACGAAGCGCAGGCGCTGGCGCGCGGGCGGGATGTCCGGGTCGAGCGCGACGATGGCGCCGGGCGCCGGCTCGGCGATGCGCCAGGCAGGGACGCCGTCCAGGGGCGGATTTTTCTGGTCTTTTTGGCCTCCAGCGCTTGCTGTATAAAGGCTTATAGCTTCCTTATCGATAGCAAACAACGCCTGTTGCGTGCCGTTCAGGAACCACTCGCTGCGCGCCGCCTCCAGCGGCCCGCCGCCCGCACCGGGACCAAAGCGCACCGCCTGGACGCGCACGCCGCGCGGCGCGTTCGGCGCCCGGCTGGGCGTGTGCGCATGCAGGTGGCCCATCACGGCCGCCCAGATGGGTGCGGCGCCGCTCGCGCCGCTGACCTCGTGCATGGCGCCCCCGGCCGCATTGCCGACCCACACACCCACCGTGTAGCGCTCGGACCAGCCGAGTGCCCAGTTGTCGCGCATGTCCTTGCTGGTGCCGGTCTTCACGGCGCTCCAGAAGCGCGTCGCCAGCACGCTGTCGAGGCCGAAGGTCATCGCGCGCGCATTCGCGTCGGCGAGGATGTCGCCGACGATGAAGGTGGCGCCGGCATCCAGCACGCGCGCGCCCTGCGGCGCCGGCCTGGCGCCGGCCAGCGGCGGCGCCACGGGACTGGCGCGCCCACCATTGGCCAGCGCGCGGTAGGCGTTGGCCAGTTGCAGCAGGGTGACCTCGCTGCTGCCCAGGGCCAGCCCCAGGCCGTAGTAGCCGCCGCTCTCGCGCAGGGCGAGGCCGAGCGCCTGCAGGCGCTGGAAGAAGGCGTCGGGCGAGACCATGGCCAGCGTGCGCACCGCCGGCACGTTGAGCGAGGACGCGAGCGCCGTGCGCACCGACACCCAGCCCTTGAAGCGCAGGTCGTAGTTCTGCGGGATGTACACGCCGCCGGCGGTGGCGATGTGCGCCGGCGAATCGTCGATCAGGGAGGCCGCCGTCAGGCGCCGCTCCTGCAAGGCCTGCGCATACAGGAAGGGCTTGAGGGTCGAGCCCGGCTGGCGCCGCGCGAGCACGCCGTCGACCTCGGCCGCCTGGCTCAGCGCGCCCGAGGAGCCGACCCAGGCGAGCACCTCGCCGCTGGCGTTGTCCAGCACGACGATGGCGCCGTCCTGCACGTTGCGGCCGGCCAGCTCGCGCAGTTGCTGCGCCAGTGTCTGCACGGCAAAGCGCTGCACGGGCGCGCTGAGCGTGGTGCGGATGTGCGCGGGGGGCGCTCTTCCGGTGGGCAGGGCCGCCAGCGCGCGGCGCGCGAAATGCGGGGCGACGCCCTCGCTGGCGGGAAAGGCGCGCCGACCCAGGGCGCTTGCCGCCAGCAGCGCCAGCGCGTCGCAATCGCTAGTCTGCGGTGCGGCCGCGCTGCGACCGGCCTGCTGCATGTCCTGCAGCACGCCGCAGGCGCGGCGCGCCACCTGCGCGGCGCCGGCGTTGGGCGCGCGCACCAGCGCCGCGGCCAGCGCCGCCTCGCGCTCGTCCAACCCATGCGGCGCCTTGCCGAACAGCGTGCGGCTGAGCGCGTCGATGCCGACGAGCTCGCCGCGAAACGGCACCAGGTTGAGGTAGGCCTCCAGGATCTGGTCCTTGCGCCAGCGCCGGTCCAGCACTTCGGCCGCCGCCACCTGGCCGAGCTTTTGCACCACGCTGCGCCCGCCGGGACGCTGGCGCAGGTCGGCGCCGCCGGGCGCATCGACCAGTCCGGCGAGCTGCATGGTGATGGTGCTGGCGCCACGCGTGCGCTCGTTCCACAGGTTGGCCCAGGCGGCGGCCGTGGCGGCCTGCCAGTCGACGCCGCTGTGCGCGTAGAAGCGCTTGTCCTCGGACAGGAGCATGGCGCTTTGCAGCGCCGGGGAAATCTCGGCCAGCGTGGTCCACGCACCCCGGCGCACGCTCGCGTCGGTGCGCACGCGCTGCAGCACTTCCCCCTCGCGCGACAGCACCAGCGTTTCCGACGGGCGGTACCCGCGCCGCACGTCGTCGAACGTGGGCAGCGCCCAGGCCGCCGGCATGCCGACCGCAAGCACCAAGGCGGCGGCCGGAGCGCGCGCACGCAGAACGAGCAGGCAGCGAAGAAAAGCCACGCCGCTTTGTAGCAGGCGCCGGACGGCGCAATCTGCGTGGCTCTGCATCGGCCGAGGGCTATGGAATCGGGAGTACCCGGCTCACTTCTGCCCCACCTGCACCGGCGCGTTCGGCGCCTCCCCGAACATCTCCGGCGCGTACAGCGCCTCGACGCGCGTCGGCGGCAGCGCAAAGTGGCCGGCATTGTTCAGCCGCAGCGTGTACTGCAGTTGCACCTTGCCGCGGGGCAGGTATTGGTAGTAGCTGCGGAAGGCCTCGAAGCTGCGCTCCTCGAACGCCGGCCAGCCGGAGCCCGAGCGCGCCTCGCCCTGGGTGGCGATCTCCGAATCGCGCCCCAGGCCGCTGCCGAGGATGGTGGCGCCGCCGGGGATGGGGTCGGTGATGGCGACCCAGGTCATGTCGGCGCTGGCCTCCACCTCCAGCGTGACGCGCAGCACGTCGCCGCGCGCGTACTGGCCGGGCGGCAGGCCCTTGTCGGCCTGCTCCACGGGCGCCACGCTGCGGCGCACGCGGTAGCCGGCGGCCAGCGGCGCGCTGCGCGGCACGGCGGCGAGCGATTGCACCGTGAGCCAGGGTTTGCCGCTGCCCTGGTGGGCCACGGTCAGCGTGCCCGCGCCGCCCTGCGGCCAGGCCAGCAGCAGGGTGTTGCCAGTCAGCATGCCGGGCGCCGACGGCGCGCCCCACTGGCTCGCCCCGTGCGGCGCGCCCGCGGCGTCGCCGGGCTGGACGCGCACCACCTTGGCCCAGTCGATGCGCCCCGTCTCGCCATGGAGCTGCGCCTCGGTCCGACCGGCGACGGGCGTGCTCTCGAACTTGGCGGAGAACCTGCGCAGTGCCAGGCCCCCCCAGAGGTTGGCCGTGGTGGTGGACCAGGCGCCGCCCTGCTGGCGCGCGATGAAGCCGGTGACCAGGCGCGGCAGCTCGGCCTGCCAGGCGGGCTCGTCGATCGCCCAGAGCAGCAGGCGCGCGGCGTTCACGTCGCTGCCCTGCATCAGCCACCACCACGCGTCCTGCTGTTCGGTGCTGAAGCCGACGCGCGTGCCCTGGTAGTTCAGGCGGCTGCGCAGGATCTGCTCGGCCTCCTGCAGGTGCTCGGACTGGCGCGCGATGCCGGGCACGCGGCGCAGGATGGCCAGCCAGTCGAGCACGGCGTTCGTCGGCCACTGGTTGGGCGCGATGGTGATGGCCGACAGCATGCGCGCCTGCGCCTTGCCGCCGCGCGCCAGCGCCGCGATGGCGGCGAGCTTGCGCACCGGCAGGTCCTCGCGCGGGCTCCAGAACTTGCGCTGCAGGCGCCCTTCGACAAAGGCCACCAGGGCCAGCTCCATGGGCGCGCGCACGGCGTCCGGCAGGGCCATGGCGGGGTCGAGCGCGGCGGCCTCGTCGGCGGCGGCGAGCAGGTGGGCGGTGAGCACGTCGCTGCCGCTGTGCGTCTCGCCGGCGCGCGGCGGGAAGTAGCTCGCCAGGCCGTCTTCGTCCAGGTACGCCGGCAGGCGCGCCGTCAGCGCGCGCCAGGCGGCGGCGTCCTGCATGCCGATGGCCTTGCCGGCCTGCTGCTCCAGGCAGCTGTAGGGGTAGCGCGCCCACCAGTCGCGCACGCCGGGCAGGCCTTCGGCCAGCTTGGGCTGCAGCGCGAGTTGCACGCCGCCCCGCCCCGGCAGCGCGCCAGGCGGCGGCGCCACCGGGAGCGTGTAGCTGCCGTCGAGCTGCACCAGCGTGCCCTGCTGCACGGCGACCGGCACGGCCGGCACCACGCGCTGCTGCGCCTTGAGGGCATCGCGCGCGCCGCCCAGCCGGTCGTGCGCGGCGATCTCCCACAGCAGGGCCTGCGCGCGCGTCTCCGCCAGGGCTTCGGGCACGGCGACCTCCCAGGCGAGCTCGCGCGCTTCGCCCGCCGGGATCTCCACCACCTGGGGCTGGAGGTCGATCAGCGTGGCGCGGGGCGCGGCCTCGACCTGCATGGCCTTGGCGGTGGTGTTGCGCAGCGTGATCTGCGCGCGGAACCGGTCGCCGCCGCGCACCAGGGGCGGCAGACCACTGATGATCTGCAGGTCCTGCGTGCTGCGGATGGTGGTGGTCCCGGTGCCGAACAGGCCGACCGAGGCGTCGGCCACGGCCACCACGCGGAAGCTGGAAAGCGCGTCGTTCAGGGGCACGGTGACGCGTGCCTGGCCCTTGTCGTCGAGCCGGATGGCGGGCTGCCACAGGAGCAGCGTGTCGAGCAGCTCGCGCGTCGGCGCGCGCCCGCCGCCGCCGCCCGGCGGCGCGGCCTTCTTGCCGTAATGCCGCCGGCCGATGATTTCCATCTGCGCCGTCGCCGTCTGCACGCCCCAGGCACGGCGCTGCAGCATGGCGCCGAGCAGGTTCCAGCTGCTGTTGGGCATGAGCTCCAGGAGCGCCTCGTCCACCGCCGCCAGCGCCACCTCGGCGTGCGCGGCCGGCTTGCCGTCCGGCAGCGTGGCGCTGATGGTCACCTGCGCCTTGCCGCGCACCGGGTAGCTGGCCTGGTCGGCGGCCACCTTCACGTCGATGCGGTGCGCCGCCGCGCCGACCTGGATCTCGGCCATGCCGAAGCGGAACGCCGGTTTGCTCAGGTCGACCAGTGCCGTGGGCAATTTGTACTGCTTGCCGTCGTGCCAGAAGGCTCCCCACCAGTCGCGCGGCGCCTTGTAGCCCCAGGTGAAGAAGCTGTACCAGGGGACCTCGTGCAGCCGGCCGCGCAGCGCCAGCACGCTGATGTACACGTTGGGGCCCCAGCCGGGCTCCACCTTGAGCGCGATGCTCGGGTCCTTGCCCGAGAGCTTGACCACCTGGGTTTCGATGATGCCTTCGCGCTCCACCGCCACCAGGGCGGTGGCCTCGCGGAACGGCATGCGCACCTGCAGGCGCGCGGTCTCGCCCGGCTGGTAGCTGCGCCGCTCGGGCAGCACGTCGATGCGGTCGTGGTTCTCGCCGCCGAACCACTGCTCGCCCGCGCGGCTGACCCAGACCGTGGCGGCCGCGTCGAAGGTGTTGCCGTCGGGGTCGCGCGCGCTGGCAGTGAGCTCGACCTCGCCGGTGTCATCGAGCCGCGCCTCGCACAGCAGCAGGCCGCGCGCATCGCTCTTGCCGGTGCAGAGGATGCCCAGGTCGCGCGTTTCGGTGTGGTTGTCGTAGCTGTAGAAACCGCCGACGATGCGCTTCCTGCTGCTGGTGGTGATGCGCACCCGGCCCTGCACCTGAAGCGGCACGCCCGCCAGCGGCTGGCCCTGGGGCGAGAGCGCCAGGGCGTGGAAGCGCGCCTTGCTGCCCGAGGCCACCCAGCCTTCCGTCTTGATGCCGGCCACCACGGCGGCCGGCCAGAGCGTGCTGCTGCTGCGCAGGGTCTGCACCTCGCCGCCGGGGTCGGCGTAGCTCGCCTCCACCACCAGTTCCTGGGCACTGCCGGCGCGCGGCAACGGCTCCAGGGTCACCTGGCCGGCGCCGTTGGCATCGAGCGCCAGCGGCAGCTTGTCGGCGACGATGCGCCCGCCCTCGCCCCCTGCGGGCGCGGGAGCGCCGTCTCCATCTTCATCGCTGGACTGCGGCCCCTCGGCGGCGGCTTCCGCGGCGCGCGGCGGGGCAAAGGAAAAACCGTCGTAATCGGCGAACGACAGCGCCTTGCCGCGCACCAGCGCCGAGACGCGCACCGGCAGGCGCGCCGCCGCGCCGCCCGCGACGTACTGCACCTGCACCTGGACGCCAAGCTTGCGCAGGTTGACGAGCGGCCCCTTGTGCTGCGGTTGCACGCTGCCGGCGAGCACCGGCAGGCGGAAGGCCTCGACGCGGAACTGCCCCGACCCCAGGCTGTGCGCCTGCTGGCCCTTGCGGCGCAGTTCCACCGTGTACACGCCCAGCTTGGCGGCGGGCGGCACGGCGAACTCGCTCACGGCGCTGCGCCCGCCGGTCGGCGTGGTGCGCCAGGCGAGCGGCTGGGTGAACTCCTGGCCGCTGCCCAGGTGCGTCACCAGCAGCTCGTCGGGCTCGGTGCGCGCGAGCGCAAAGCCGGCCGCCGTTTCGGTGCGCAAGAAGTGCTTCATGGACACCGTCTCGCCGGCGCGCACCAGGGTGCGGTCGAACACCGTGTGCGCGCGCTGGTCGCGCTCGCCGTCGCTGCTGGTCGGCACGTTGAAGCGCCAGGGCTCGATGCCGCGTTGCCAGTCGCTCCAGACGAACGCCATGTCGGCCACGCCGTCGGCGCCGCTGTGGCGCGCGCTGACGAAGTAACCGTCGGAGCTGCCGTAGCCCGGGTCCTCGTCGTCGCAGCGCGGCGCCTCGGGCGACAGGCCGGCGAGCGGCGCGCGGCCCTGCGCATCGGTCAGCGCCTCCGCCAGCAGGCGACCGTCGCAGCCTGAGACCTGCACGCGCGCACCGGCCACGGGCTGGCCCTTGTCGAGCGAGGTGACCCAGGCGAGCGCGTTCTCGCGCCCGAGCTTGAAGTGCACTGCCAGGTTGGTGACAAGCGCGCTGGTGCGCACGTACATGGCGCGCCCGGCGCCGTATTCGGGCGCCAGCAACGCCTCCCCGAGGCGCGGCGAAGCCACTTCGAGCACATGAAAGCCCGGCGCCAGCGGCACACCCACCACCTCGAAAGGGCGCGGGTCGGCGGCATCGGCACGCGGCAGGGTGACGCTGCGCGCGCCCGGCAGGCCGGCCAGCAGCGGCAGCATGCGCGACTGCACATAGTGGCGCTCGCCCTGCGGCAGCACCGGCGGCAGGGGTGCGCGGGCGTCGCGCGCGGCCTGCTTGCGCGGCACCTCGGCGCGGTCGTAGTACTGCACGCGCCGGTACCAGGCAATGATGTCGGCGTCGCTCTGCGGACTGAGCGTGTTCATGCGGGCGCCCTGCGCCGCCGGGCCGATGGCGTCCAGGCGCAGCGCCGCTTCGACCTTGCGCAGCGTGAGCGGCAGCAGTGCCGGACCGTCCGGGCCCTCGGCGAAGCGTTCGACCACGCCGAACGGCGCGGCGGCGAACTTGGCCAGCGGTGGCATGGCGCCCGTGGCCACGGCCAGGGGGAACATGCCGGCGTTGGCCAGATGCCGGCCCGAGGCGTCTTGCAGGTCCTGCGGCAGCTCCACGGTGTAGCCGGTCGATTCCTCGAACGGCGGCGCGAAACGCACGCTCGTGACGAGCGCATCGGGCCGGACCGGCGCGGCGTCGCCATCCTCGCCGACGAGCGGCTTTTGCTGCCCCTGCGGGCCGCGCAGGCGCAGCGCGGCAGCGAGCTTGTGCGGCACCGGCGCACTGAACACCACCGCCATGGGACGGATCGGCAGGCACGCGGCCTGCGCGTTCTCGCGCTCGCAGTGCAGTTCGGCGGTGAAGGCCTCGCGCACGGTGTAGCCAAAGCGCTTGTCGACCTTGGTCGTCACGCCGCTGGGCGTGGCCAGGCCCTTGCCCACCACCAGTTGCAGCTTGCTGCCCGGTGTCAGGCGCCGGTTGCAGGCCAGGGTGACGAGCGCCAGCGGCGCCTTCGCCGCCTCCCGGTCGAGCCGCAGGGCCTGGAGCAGTTCGGCGCGCTGCGCGCCTCCGATCAGGCGCACGGGGATGCGCTCGCCCACGCCTTCCAGGCTGCACCAGGCGCTGGCCTGCACACTCTCCAGCGTCGCCGGGCCGCTCAATTGCAGGACGAAGAACTGCTCTTCGTCGAGCTCCTGCCAGGTGCCGGGGCGGATGTGCCGGACAAACGGCCCGCCACTATTGAATTGATAGCTCCTGGCGCCCTTCCAGTCTGCGCCAGAGGACGATTTGAACCCTGAAACGGGCTGCGCCGTGCAGCGCACGCCGGGCGGCAGCGCCTGGGCGAAATCGAACACCCATTCGCGCTCGCTGGTCCAGCGGCCGCTGCCCTGGCTGGCGGAGGCGTCGCTGCACGTGATGTCGAAGGGCGCGCGCGCGGCCGGGTCGCCGAACTGCACGGCGGGCGCATCGAAGCGGGCGACCACCTGGCGCGCGTTCGCGACTTCGCCCTGCGGCGAAAAGCTGCCCAGTTGCAGGGCCAGTGCGGCAGGCAAAGCCAGCGTGGCCGCCAGGGCCACGAGGAACGGGCGCGGGTGCATGCGAACTCCCGGGTTGTGCGGGCGGCAAGGGTACCAAACCGCACAGGGCCTGCCGCCGGTGTCCTACGCGAGTGGCGCGCCCTGCGCCGCACCATTGCCTGCCCGCCCTTCCATCCAGGAGCCCCAACCCATGACACGAGCCAAAACGGCGCCCAAATCCAGCAAGCCGGCCAAGACCACCAAAGCGGCCCAGGCGGCAGACGACGGTACGCGCGGCAATGGCGGCGAACTCCAGCAACAAGCCAATGCCGAGCACCCGGTGCTGACGACGCAGCTGGGCATCGCCATCGCCGACAACCAGAATTCGCTCAGCGCCGCCCGACGTGGGCCGGTGCTGCTGGAAGACTTCGTCCTCCGGGAAAAAATCACCCACTTCGACCATGAGCGCATCCCCGAGCGCGTGGTGCACGCGCGCGGCTCGGCGGCCCACGGCTTCTTCGAGTTGACGGCGTCCCTGGGCGCGTACACGACCGCCCGCATCCTGACCGAAGTCGGCAAGCAGACGCCGGTGTTCGCGCGCTTTTCCACCGTCGCCGGCAGCAAGGGCTCGGTCGACACGCCGCGCGACGTGCGCGGCTTCGCCGTGAAGTTCTACACCGAGGAAGGCAACTGGGACCTGGTGGGCAACAACATCCCGGTGTTCTTCATTCAGGACGCCATGAAGTTCCCCGACCTGGTCCACGCCGTCAAACCCGAGCCCGACCGGGCCTTCCCGCAAGCGGCGAGCGCGCACGACACCTTCTGGGACTTCATCTCGCTCATGCCCGAATCCATGCACATGGTCATGTGGCAGATGAGCGACCGCACCATCCCGCGGAGCTTTCGCATGATGGAAGGCTTTGGCGTGCACACCTTCCGCCTGATCAACGCCGAAGGCCAGAGCACGTTCGTGAAGTTCCACTGGCGCCCGAAGCTCGGCCTGCAATCCACCGTGTGGGACGAAGCCCTGAAACTGCAGGCCGCCGACAACGACTTCCTGCGCCGCGACTTGTTCGAGGCCATCAGCGCCGGCCAATTCCCCGAGTGGGAACTGGCGGTGCAACTCTTCACCGAGGAAGACGCGGAAGGCTTCCCGTTCGACCACCTGGACGCCACCAAGCTCGTGCCGGAGGAACTGGTTCCCCTGCAGGTCATCGGGCGCATGGTGCTCAACCGCTGGCCGGACAATTTCTTCGCCGAGACGGAGCAGGCCGCTTTCTGCCCGGCCAACGTCCCGCCGGGCATTGATTTCTCGAACGACCCGCTGCTCCAGGGACGGCTGTTCTCGTACCTGGACACGCAGCTGATCCGGCTCGGCGGGCCCAACTTCGCGCAGATTCCGATCAACGCGCCGCAGTGCCCGTTCCACAACTTCCAGCGCGACGGCCACATGCAGATGCGCCAGCCGCAGGGCCGCGTGAATTACGAGCCGAGCAGCCTGCAGCCCGGCACACCGCGCGCCGCGCAGGCAGTGGGCACGCACGCCTTCGCCGAACGCCTGGACGACGGCGCCAAGGGCCGCGTGCGGCCCGAGAGCTTTGCCGACCATTTCAGCCAGGCGCGCATGTTCTACCGCAGCCAGAGCGACGTCGAACAGGCCCATCTCGCGTCGGCGCTGGTGTTCGAGCTGTCCAAGGTGGAAACAGTGCACGTGCGCGTCGCCATGGTGGCGCAATTGCGCAATGTCGACGACACGCTCGCCGAGCGCGTGGCCGACGGCCTGGGCATGGTGGAGATGCCCCCCGCCGCACCTGCCGCCGCGCCGCCGCAGGACCTGCCGCTCTCGCCCGCCACCACACTGATCCCGCGCATGAAGCCGACGCTGGAGGGCCGCTGCGTCGGCATCCTGGTCGCCGACGGTTCCAATGCCAAATCCATCGCCACGCTGCAAGCGGCCAGCACGGCGGCCGGTGCGATGGTGAAGATCGTCGCGCCCAAGGTCGGCGGCGCACTGCTGGACGACGGCACCCTGCTCCCCGCGGACCGCCAGTTGCAGGGCGCCCCCTCGGCGCTGTTCGATGCCGTCGCCTCGGTGATCTCGCCCGAGATGGGCGCGCAGCTGGCCGCCGAAGCCGCCGCGGTCGACTGGTTCCGCGACGCCTTCGGCCACTTGAAGGCCATTGCCGCCTGCCAGGGCACCCAGGCGGTGCTGGACGCGGGCGGCGTACCGCGCGACGCCGGCGTCTTCGACCCCGAGGACACGGCCGGCTTCCTGGAGGCCGCCAAGACGCGCCAGTGGGACCGCGAACCCACGCTGCGCACGCTCGCCTGACCCTTTGTTCACACCCCCAAGGAGAAACACGATGAAAACCGAAAAATACAACCGCGCCCAGCTCGAAGATTTGGTGCTGCAGATGATGGAGACCGAGCTCGGCGGCGAGAAGATCTACCGCGCCGCCATTGCCGCGGCCAAGAACCCCGATCTGCGCGAGGAATGGGAAGGCTACCTGGAGGAAACGCTGCACCACCAGGAAGTGGTGCGCGGCCTGTGCGCCACGCTCGGCCTGGACCCCGACCAGCCCACGCCGACCCGCGCCGTGGTGGCGCATATCGGCAAGTCGCTGCTGCAGGCGATCGAGCTGGCGCAGCGCAACGCCCCGCCGGAAGTGGCGCAAGTGGTCGCGGCCGAGTGCGTGGTGCACGCGGAAACCAAGGACCATTCGAACTGGGAACTGCTGGGCCGTGTGGCGGAGGTGGCGACGGGCGATCTCGGCAAGGCGCTCAAGGACGCGCACGAGGAGGTCGAGCAGCAGGAAGACCACCACCTGTTCCACTCCAAGGGCTGGTGGCGCGAGCTGGCCATCCAGGGCCTGGGCATGCCGGCCGTGCTGCCGCCGCCCGAAGAAGTGAAGAAGGTCGAGACGGCCATCGGCGCTTCGCGTGCCGAGCAGGCGCGCACCGAAATGCTCTGAGAAGAACTATCGGATTGATAGCTGCCAGCGCTTTTCCCATAAGCGCTGGAGGCCATTTTTAATCAAATTTTTTCAAGCCGGGCCTGGTGGCGCGCAATCTGCACGCGCACCTGCGCCGGCGCGGTGCCGCCCAGCGTGCTGCGCGCGTCCAGCGAACCGCGCAGGCTGAGCACCTCGTACACGTCCTTGTCGATCTGCGGGTGGAAGCCCTGCAGCACGGCGAGGGGCAGGTCGGACAGGTCGCAGGCGTGCGACTGCGCCGCCTTGACGGCGTGCGCCACGGTTTCGTGCGCGTCGCGGAACGGCAGGCCTTTCTTCACCAGGTAGTCCGCCAGGTCGGTGGCCGTGGCGTAGCCCTTGCGCGCGGCGTCCTCCATGGGCTCGCGGTTGACGGTGATGCCGCCACTCTTGGCGCCCGTGGCCGGATCGGCCTGGCCGCCGATCATCTCGGCAAAGATGCGCAGCGTGTCCTTGAGCGTGTCGACGGTATCGAACAGCGGCTCCTTGTCTTCCTGGTTGTCCTTGTTGTAGGCCAGCGGCTGGCCCTTCATCAGCGTGATCAGCGCCACCAGGTGGCCGACCACGCGGCCGGCCTTGCCGCGCGCGAGTTCGGGCACGTCCGGGTTCTTCTTCTGCGGCATGATGGACGAGCCGGTGGTGAAGCGGTCGGCGATGCGGATGAAGGCGAAGTTCTGGCTCATCCACAGCACCAGCTCCTCGGACAGGCGGCTGATGTGCACCATCACCAGGCTGGCGGCGGCGGCGAACTCGATGGCGAAATCGCGGTCGCTCACCGCGTCCAGGCTGTTCTGGCACACCACGGGGAAGCCGTTCGCATCGACCATGCCCAAGGTACGCGCCACGCGTTCCCGGTCGAGCGGGTAGGTGGTTCCGGCCAGGGCGGCGCTGCCGAGCGGCAGCTGGTTGACGCGGCGGCGCACGTCCGCCATGCGCTCGGCATCGCGCGCGAACATCTCCACATAGGCGAGCAGATGGTGGGCAAAGCTCACCGGCTGCGCCACCTGCAGGTGCGTGAAGCCGGGCAGGATCACCTCGACATTGCGGCCCGCCACCTCGACCAGCGCACGCTGCAGGTCGGCGAGCAGGTTGGCGATGAGGTCGATCTCGCCGCGCAGCCACAGGCGCACGTCGGTGGCGACCTGATCGTTGCGGCTGCGGCCGGTGTGCAGGCGCTTGCCGGCGTCGCCGACGAGCTGCGTCAGGCGCGCCTCGATGTTCAGGTGCACGTCTTCCAGGTCGAGCTTCCAGTCGAACTGGCCGGCCTCGATCTCGGCGCGCACCATGCCCAGGCCGCGCACGATCTCCTGGTGGTCGGCCGCGCCGATGATGCCCTGCGCGGCCAGCATCTCGGCGTGCGCCAGGCTGCCTTCGATGTCGGCGCGCCACAGGCGCTGGTCGAAGAACACGCTGGCGGTGTAGCGCTTGACCAAGTCGCTCATGGGTTCGGAAAACAGCGCCGACCAGGCTTGCGCCTTGGTGTCGAGCTGGTTGGCGGAGGCGTGCGGCGCGGCGCCGGCGGGCGCGCTCTGGTCTTGGCTGGTGGGCATGTGAGGGCAATAATCGCGCACCTCCGCCAGCCGGACCATCCGGATGCCGCAATGCACGAGACGCAAATTTTATCGACCCTGCCCGGCGTACCCCCGCCCGCGCGCGCCGCGCCGGGTCGGGCGCCGGTGCTGGTGTTCGATGCCTGCGATCTGGGCGTGGTGCTGCGCGCGGTGCTGTTCGTCGAGCTGGTGCTGGCCGTGGGCGCCATGTTCGGCGCCCCGGCACCCCTCGAATGGCTGGCGCGCGTGGCGCTGCTGACCGGCGGCGCTCTACCCGCCACCCTGGCCTGGCTGGTAGCGGCCTGCAGCGCCAAGCGCCTGCTGGCGCGCCTGCCGGTGCGCGTGCAGTACACGGCGGGCGTGCTGCTCGGCGCGCTTGCCGGCCTGGCGGCCTGCGCCATGCTGACCATGGTGGGCGCAGCCGCCCCGGCCCCGTGGTGGGCCAGCGCCGCCAGCGGCGCGCTGCTGGCGGCGCTGCTGGTGGCCGCGCTGGCGCTGCGCGCGCGCGGGCGCACCCCGGCGGCGACCACGGCGCGGTTGACCGAGCTGCAATCGCGCATTCGCCCGCACTTTCTCTTCAACACCCTCAACAGCGCCATCGCCCTGGTGCGCGCCGATCCCTCGCGCGCCGAATCGCTGCTGGAAGACCTGAGCGACCTGTTCCGCCACGCGCTGGTGGAACAGGGCGAAACCGTCACCCTGGCCGAGGAGCTGGAGCTGGCGCAGCGCTACCTGGGCATCGAGCAGGTGCGCTTCGGCGAGCGCCTGCAGGTGCAGTGGCAGATCGACCCGCGCGCCGGCAGCGCCTTGCTGCCGCCGCTGCTGCTGCAGCCGCTCGTGGAAAACGCCGTCAAGCACGGCGTCGAGCCGAGCAGCTGGGGCGGACGCCTGCGCGTGTGTACCGAGCTGCGCGGCAGCCGCGTCATCGTGCGCATCACCAACACCCTGCCGGCCGAACGCGCACGCACCGGCGAGGCCGCGCCCGGCCACGGTATCGCGCTGGCCAACGTGCGGGCGCGCCTGGCGCTGCTGCACGACGTGCAGGCCGAATTCAGCGCCGGGGTGCGCGGCCCGCTCTACGAGGTGCGGCTTTCGCTGCCGGCAGCGCGCGCCGCGGCGTCGGCCGGCGCGCCCAGAGCCACGGCGGGGCGCGCCGCATGAACATCCTGGTGGTGGACGACGAAGCGCTGGCGCGCCGGCGCCTGGCGACGCTGCTCGCCGACTGCGGCGCAACGCCGCCGCACCGCGTGTCCGAGGCCGCCAGCGGCGCCGAAGCCCTGGCCCTGCTGGCGCCCGGCGATGGGCGCGGCACCGACCTGGTGCTGCTCGACATCCACATGCCGGGGCTCGACGGCCTGATGCTGGCGCACCGGTTGCGCGCGCTGGCCTGGCCGCCGGCGATCGTCTTCGTCACCGCGCACGCCGAGCACGCGCTGAGCGCGTTCGAGCTGGAGGCGGTGGACTACCTGACCAAACCGGTGCGTCTGGAGCGCCTGCAGCAGGCGCTGGCCAAGGTGCAGCGCCTGCGCGAGCGCCCCGCCCCGGCGCCCCTGGCGCCGCCGCCGGCCGCGCCGGGCGCGAGCCTGCTGATCCACGACCGGGGGCGCACCGAGCGCGTGCCGCTCGCCGAGGTGCTGCTGTGCAAGGCCGAGCTGAAATACGTCACGGTGCGCACCGCCGCGCGCAGCTACGTGCTCGACAGCACGCTGGCCGAACTGGAGGCGCGCCACGCCGCGCACCTGATGCGCGTGCACCGCAACGCCCTGGTGGCGCGCGGCGCGGTGCGCGCGCTGGAGCGCCACTTCGACGCCGAGGAAGGCGAAGTCTGGGCAGTGCGCCTGGCCGGGCTGGCCGAACCGGTGCCGGTTTCGCGCCGCCAGGTGGCGGCGGTGCGCGAGGCCCTGGTCACCAGTTGACTCAAAAATAATAGCTGCCATCCCTTACGGGATAAGCGCTAGCGCCTGATTTTGCCCATATTTTTGGCTCCGCTCACACCATGCGTACCGGAATCCCGCGCGCGGCCATGGCCTGCTTGGCCTGCCGCACGGTGAACTCGCCGTAATGGAAGATGCTGGCGGCGAGCACCGCGTCGGCGCCGCCGATCTGGATGCCGTCGCACAAATGCTCCAGGTTGCCGACGCCGCCGGAGGCGATCACCGGCACCTCGACGGCGTCGCTCACGGCGCGCGTCAATTCCAGATCGAAACCGGCCTTGGTGCCGTCGCGGTCCATGCTGGTGAGCAGGATTTCCCCGGCGCCGCGCCGCGCCATCTCGGCGGCCCACCGCACGGCGTCCAGGCCGGTGTTCTTGCGGCCGCCGTGGCTGAACACGTCCCAGCCGGCGCCCACGGGCTGGCCGTCGGCACCCAGGCGCGCCTGCTCTTCGGCGCTGCGGCGCTTGGCGTCGATGGCCACGACGATGCACTGCGCGCCGTATTTGTCGCTCGCGGCGTTGATCACGTCGGGGTTGGCGATGGCGGCGGAGTTGAAGCTGGTCTTGTCCGCGCCCGCGTTGAGCAGCCGGCGCACGTCGTCCACGGTGCGCACGCCGCCACCGACGGTGAGCGGAATGAACACCTGGCTGGCCACGGCTTCGATGATGTGCAGGATCAGGTCGCGCCCATCGCTGGTGGCCGTGATGTCGAGGAAGGTGAGCTCGTCGGCGCCTTGCGCGTTGTAGCGCGCGGCGATTTCCACCGGATCGCCGGCGTCGCGCAGTTCAACGAAATTGACGCCTTTGACGACCCGGCCCCCAGTGACGTCGAGGCAGGGAATGATGCGTTTGGCAAGCATGGCAGAAACAGCTGGGCAGTGGAGGGCAAGGCGCGCAAGATAGCACGCGCGCGCAGCGCAAGGCGCTGCAATTTTGGCGGTATCGGGCTATGCTGCGCTTCTGCGACGCCCCGCCATGCCCGAGCCCACACCATCACGCCCTCCCACGACCGCCCTGCCGCTGCAGCGCCGCACCTGGCTGGCCATGGCCGCTGCCGCGCTCCTGGCGGCATGCGGCAGCGGGGGCGGCGGCCCCGCCCAGACGTTCAACGCCACCTTCCTGCAGCCCTGGAAGAGCTACGAAACGCTGCCGGTCGAAGAATGGCGCCGGCGCCTGCAACTGATGCGCGACCTCGGGTGCACCGAGATCATCCTGCAGTGGAGCGCGCTGTACGGCGGCAGTTTTCCCTGGGTCATGCCCGAAGACCTGATCCAGCTGCTCTTTGACGAAGGGGGCCGCCACGGCATGGGTGTGCGCGTCGGCCTGCCGTACGACGAAGGCTGGTGGAACGCGCTGCGCAGCAGCCGTGCCCAGGGCCTGCCGGATTTCCTGGCGCGCACCCAGGCGCGCTGCCTGGAAACGCTGCAAACGAGCCGCTGGCCTGCACAGCCGGGCTTCCGCGGCTGGTACCTGCCCTACGAACTGGACCAGTACAACTGGGCCACGGCGGAACGCCAGGCGCTGCTGGTGCCCTGGCTGCGCAACCTGGCCGAGGCGGCGCGTGCGTCCTACCCGCACCAGCCGCTCGCCTTGTCCACGTTCTACAGCACGCTGCCGACCTCCGGCCGCCTGGCGCAGCTGTGGGCCGCCATTCTCGAAGAGGCCGCTGTGCGTCCCATGCTGCAGGACGGGGTGGGCGTCGCTGGCCTGGGCAATTACGCCGGCCTGGAACCCCTGCGCGCGTTGCTGCACGAGCGCGGCGTGGCCTTCGACCTGATCGTGGAACTGTTCGAGCAGTTGCCACCATTGCCCAACACCAACAACGCATTTCGCGCCAAGGCGGCGTCCAGCGAGCGCGTCGCCCAGCAGATGGCCGTCGCGCGCGACTTTGGCGCCGAGCGCATCGTCGCCTTCGCCGTTGACCCGTGGCTGCTCACCAGCGAGGACGATGCAATGACCTTCCCCTACACCTGGGGCGCACAGGCCTAGACCCGTCGCCACCCGCACAGAACGCCCGCAACGGATGAGCTCCACCACCGCCTTGCACGAACCTCGGGTCGCCGCTGCGGCGGCGGCATCCAGCGCAGCCACCGCCGCCCGGCACGCGGACACCGTGGACAGCACCGGAACCCTGCCCCAGGCCGCCATCGACTCCTTGCGCGCCGAGGGCTTGCTGGGGCTGTTGGTGCCCAGGCGCTACGGCGGGCCGGGCCTGCCGCGGCCTGGGCGAAGCGTGCGGCGCCACGGGGCTGATCTACGCCATGCACCAGTCGCAGGCGGCCGTGCTGATCGGCCACGCGGGGGAGAGCCCGTGGCACGAGGCCCTGCTGGAACGCGCCGTCCGTGAGCAGTTCCTCGTCGCATCGGCCACCACGGAGGCGGCCACGGGCGGCGCCATCCGCCAGAGCGCCTGTTTCATCGACCTGCGCGAGGACGGCTTGCACCTGGACAAGTGCGGCGCCGTGATTTCCTACGCGCACGCGGCCGACCTGTTCCTGGTATCGGCGCGGCGCTCGGCCGAAGCGGCGGCTTCGGAGCAGCAGCTCGTGGCCAGCCTGCGCGAGCAGACCACGCTCAGCAGCGCCGGGCCATGCTGGAACCCTCTGGGCATGCGCGGCGCATGCACCCAGCGCTACGACCTGCAGGCACGCTGCGCGCCCGAGCAGATCTTTCCCGGCCCGTTCGCGCACGCCATGTCCGAGACCATGCTGCCCTGCTCGCACATTCTTCTGGCGGCCGTCTGGCTCGGCATCGCCGGCTCGGCACTGTCCCGGGCACAAGCCTTCCTGCGCGCACGCAACCGCGCGGGCACACCGCGCAACCCCATCTCCAGCCTGCGCCTGGCCGAGGGTGAGGCCCTGGTGCAGCAGATGCGCGCCCTGGTGGCGGCGAACCTCTCCCTCTACGAAAGCGCAGACCGCGCAGCTTCGGCGACGGACCGCATGGTCAGCTACAACACGCTCAAGGTCAGCGCCTCGGAGCTGGTGGTTCGCGCCACCCAGACGGCGCTGCGCATCTGCGGCATCCAGGGCTACATGGAAGAAGGCGACTTCTACCTGAGCCGCCACTTGCGCGATGCGCATTCCGCCATGGTGATGGTCAACGATGACCGCATCCTCGGGAACCTCTCCAGCGTCGTGCTCGGCATGCCGATCACGCGTGAACTCTAAGCGCCTGCCACCCGCACCTGTCCATGAATCCCAACGAGATCGAAACCCAATTGGCCGAAATGGTCCATGCCGCCATCCTGAAGAAGGTCGAACCCGACACCCTGCTGCTCGAATCCGGCCTCCTCGATTCCGTCGCTGCGGTCGACCTGATGCTCGCCGTCGAGGCGCGTTTCGGCTGCACCGTGCCGCTGACGGAGGTCGAGGAGCATTTGCACTCGATCCGCACGCTTGCGCGCTACGTCTCCGCACATTGCTGAGCCATGCGCTTTGATTTCAGCGCCGGCGATTTCACGGACCTGGACACCCTCCCCAACGCCCCGGCTGCCATCGCACGGGACGGCTGCCTGAGCTGGAGCGAACTGCGCGCACACGCCAGCGCCTGGTGCGACGAGGCACGGGCCCTGGGGATCGGGCCCGATACGCCCGTGGTGATCCGTGGGCACAAGGAAGCCGCTTTTTTCGTGGCACTGACGGGCTGCCTGATGCTGCGCGCACCCTTCGTGCCGGTGGACGCGGTGTACCCCCAGCACCGGCTGCAGAGCATCCTCGACATCCTCGGCGCGCACGTGCTCTACGACGCCGCCCAAGCGGCCTTCCAGCCCCTGCACGGCGGCCCGGCGCCGGTGATGCAGGAGAAGTCGCTGTGCTACATCATGTTCACCTCGGGCACGACGGGCCAGCCCAAGGGCGTGCAGATAGGCCGTGAGAGCGTGCAGGGCCTGATCGACTGGATGCACCTGGATTTCAACCTGGGCACGCGGCCGGTCTTCCTGAACCACACGGTGTTCAGTTTCGATGTGTCGCTCTACGACGTGTTCGGTACGCTGTCCCTGGGCGGCAGCATCGTGATGCTGGACCGCGACACCGCCGCGGCGCCGCTGAAGGTGGCCGCGCTCATGCTGGAGCACCAGGTGTCCACCTGGGTGTCCACCCCCTCGTTCGCACAGCAGCAGCTTCTGAACGCCGCGTTCAACCAGAGCGCCCTGCCCGCCCTGCGCACGTTCCTGTTCTGCGGCGAGCCGCTCCCGGTGCCGCTGGCGCGCACGCTGCGCAAGCGTTTCCCGGACGTGCCCATCCTCAACACCTACGGGCCGACCGAAGCCACCGTGGCCACGACCCTGCTGCGCGTGGCGCCCGAACACCTGGCGCAGGACGCGGTGATGCCGATTGGCCGGGCGAAGCGCGACAGCGCGGTGTACTGCGACGCGGGCGAGCTGTGCATTGCCGGCCCGCATGTCATGCGCGGCTACCTGAACCGACCCGACCTGAACGCCTCGCGCATGTTCCTGCGCAACGGCGAACGGGGCTTTCGCACCGGCGACCTGGGCACGCAAACCCCCGACGGCATGCTCTTTTGCCATGGGCGCATGGACGACCAGATCAAGCTGCACGGTTTTCGCCTGGAACTGCTGGAGGTGGACGCCGCGCTCGCCAGCCTGCCCGGTCACCGCGCGGCCGCAGCCATCGCCTTGCGGCGCGCCGACGGGGCGGTGGCGCGCCTGGTCGGCTTCGTCGAGACGGGCCGCGCGGACGGCCTGCCCGCCGAGCTGGCCGGTTGGAAGGAAATGCTGGCCAGCCGCATCCCCCACTACATGCTGCCGTCGGAACTGCTGGCGTGCGAGCGCCTGCCGGTATCGGTGAACTACAAGGTGGACCGCGCCCAACTGCTGGCGCTGTACCAATCGCTCAACGCTTGAAAGGGTCCGTGCGGTTGGCCTGAATGACCAGCCGCGGCGCGCCGGCCTCGCCGAGCAGGAACAGGCTCAGGTGGTCGCCGGGCTGCAGGGCCGGCAGGGGCTGTGCCGGGGTGGCCGCCCCACCGCAGCGCCCGGAAACGCTCGCCCGTACGGGATTGACCGAGCGCGCGGCGGCTGTACCTTCTGCCACCGCCGAGAAGACAGGGGTTCCCGCCGGCGCCAGCAGCAGCTGGGCCTCCCGGCAGCTGCGCGCCAGGTTGTAGAAGCGCAGTTCGGCTTTCAGTGCATCCTCGTTGCCGGAGGTGTCGTCCATCGGAGTGAGTGCGAATCCGGCGCGGGTGCGCCGCAGCACCAGGGTTTGGAAGCTGTCTGGCGGCACGCGCAGCCGCGCCGCCTCCGCACCGCCCACCTGGACGGAAAACTCCTCCCCGCCACGCACGATGGCGTAGCTGCTGGCCGGCGCCTGCCCGCCCAGCTGCTGCACCGGGCCCGTGGCCACGCGCACGGCCAGCATCACGGACTCGGGATTCACCACGCGCACATAGGAAGAGCCGGCGGGCGGGCGCGCTGCATACAGCTGCGACAACACGCCTTCCTGGGCCATCGCCATGCCGCCAGTCCCCAGCGCCAGCACGATCAGAACACGCTGCAACGCAGCCGAAAAACCGGGGAGCAATTGGAAGCAGGACATCAGAACTGGAAATAAAGGAAACGGGTTTCGCGGTGCAGGTGAAGCAGGCACAGGCCCAGAACGAGCAGCAGCGCAGCCAGCCATGCGGCGCTGGGGCGCCAACGCAACCAGGCAACCGGTGCCTCCTGCGTCCGCGCGAGCGCGGGGGAAAAGCGCCCAAGTATCTCGTGCGTGTTCGGCGCAAGCCAGACGATCAGCAGCAGCAGCGCCAGGTACACGGCCAGCACATGCCTACCCGCCACAAGGCGCCAGGCTTCCCATAGGCCCACCTCGTGCAGCAGCGCGCCCGGCCATTCCAGGGCTTCTACTCCGCGCCATCCGGCCATGCCCTGGAGCAATGCCACGGCATCGCCTACGCCCGCAGCGCGGAAGAATGCGAATGCCACCACCACGGCAACGAACGTGAGCAGCACGCAGGCAGCGCGCCACAGCCGCCCCATCAAGGGGTGCCGGGGCGAGAAGCGCACCCCCACCGCGACGCGCCAGCCATGGTTCACGCACAGATAGGCGCCGTGCAACAACCCATAGATGAGGAACTGCAGGCCCGCGCCGTGCCATACGCCGGCCAAAGCCATGGTGTAGAGCGTGGGCGCCGCCACCATGGCGGCGAAGCCCCCCACCCTGCGGCTCCCCGCCGCGCCCACCGGCAGGCCCCGGCGGCTGCGCCAGCGCGAGATCTGCATGGCCAACGGGTAGTACAGGTAGGCCGTGAGGTAGCGCGTGAGCGTCATGTGCCAACGCGCCCAGTAGTCGATGATGCAGTGCGCCTTGTAGGGTGAATTGAAATTCAGCGGGAAGCGGATGCCGAACATCTTGGCCAAGCCGAGCGCCATGTCGGAATAGCCGGAAAAATCAAAATACAGCTGCATCGCGTAGGCCAGGCTGGTGCCCCATGCGGCCCAGAACTGCAGTTCGCCCGGAGCGGCAAAACCTTGGTCGGCGTAGGGCGCGATGCTGTCGGCCAGCAGCACCTTCTTGGCCAGGCCCATGATGAACAAGGCTCCGCCGACGGACAGGTTTTCCGCACGGAAGCGGTAATTCTGCGGATCGGCGAACTGCGGCATCATTTCCTTGTGGTGCAACACCGGGCCCGCAATCAAGTGCGGGAAGAACGTGACGAACAGCGTGTGCTTGAGCAAGCTGGGGGAGGCGACCAATCCGGCCCGGCAGTCGAGCAGGTAGCCGATCTGCGTGAAGGTGAAAAAGGAAATCCCCAGCGGCAGAAGGATCCCCCCCGCATCCAGCCCCAGGCCCGGCACCCACCCCAGCCAGGCCACCAGATACTTGTAGTAGATGAGCAGCAACAGGTTGCACGCCACCCCGAACGCCGTGGCCCAGCCCTGGCGGCGCTTGTTGCCCGCCAGGCGCAGTACGTAACGGCTGACCACGTAGTTGAAGAGGATGGACGCCGCCAGCAGGACCACAAAACGCGGATTCCACCAGCCATAGAACACGAAGGAAGCGATGCACAGCCACAGCGCCGCCCATCCCAGGCGCACCGTGCCGAGCAGGTAGTAGCCTGCCAGCGCCACCGGCAGGAACAGGAACAGGAACAGGTAGGAGTTGAACAGCAAGGCGGCCTCAGAGCGTGTTCATGCTCATTGCGCGGCGGCCCAGGCACGCTGTTCATCGGCGCTGACCGGCATCGACAAGGAAAGCTCGGAGAACACCCAGACCACCACCTTCAGATGGCCGCGCCAGCGGTCCTCGCGCTCCAGCGCCGCCAGCATGGCGCCGGAAAAATACCCACCGTCCTGGCTCAGGTTCCACACTTCCCTGCCCAGGCTGCGGCCCAGACGCTCGGCCAAACCACTGCGCAAACCATTGGAGTCGCCCGCGAGAAGCACCTCGACCGGCGCGGTATCGTCCAGGAGTCCGCCGCTGCGCTTTGCTTCAATGTGCTCGGGAATGATCCTTTCGAGCGGCGGGCGCCAGCCCTCCGGCGCCTGGCCCAGCCCCGCCAGCACGATCAGGTCGCCCATGCGCGGCTCGGCGCTCTGCCCGGTGGTGGTGGCGAATTGCTGCGCGCCCGGGCCGCCCAGCCATGCCAGCAGCGCCGGCGCCACGCTGTCGACAAACCGCTGGGCACCGGCCGGCGCCATGTGGACGTCGGTGCGGAAAAAGGCCTGCGGGAGCGACGCCAGTTGCGCGCGGACGTCGACATGGGCCACGCCGGCCGACTGCAGCGCGGCATACCACCGGTCCCAGCGTGCAAGCGCCGCAGGCGCCACTTGCAGGCCACACAACTGCCGGGCCTGCGTGCGTGACTTGTCGGGAACCGTGGCGACCAGCAACTGCACGCCGCTGCGCCGCAGGCGCTCGGACCAGTGGCGCATGAGCTGAACGCGCTGCGCGAGTGCCTCTGCGTGGCCCGCGGGTACGCGCAGTCCATCCCGATAGAACAGCCAGCCGGGGCATCCTTCCAGCACTTGCGTGCCCAGATCGCCCAGCACCCGGTAGCGCAAGGCAGCGGCCCATCGGTCCACGCTGGCCTGCCCGGGCAGCGTCCCCAGGGCCGCGTTGACCAGCTTGCCGGCGTGCCCGTCCACCCAGGTGGCGGGCTGCCATTCGCTCGGCGCCATGCGCAGCCCCGCCAGACGCGCAACGCCCCAGGCAAAGCCCAGCGCCATGATCAGGGCGAGCACCAGAGCACTCGCCCGGTGGCCCGCGGCGCTCTCCGTATCCGGTGCTGCCTGGTTCAAGGCAGCGCAGCCGCCAGCCTGCGGCTCCAATCCTGCTCGGAGATGAGCGATGCGCTGTCCCACAGGCCCTTGGCATCCGGGCCCAGATGGAAGTTGGGTTCGAACAACTGCCATACGATGGCCTGCGGTGGCTCGGCACGGAACGCCGCCGATTCAAGGTATTCCATCAGCACGACCCAGAAACCCACGTCGCCCGGCTTCCAATTGACCGAGACGGGCCGGTCGAGCACATTGGACAGTTTCTGCGGGAAGCCGAAATACGGCTGCACCATGCTGTTGCCCGTAACGTGCACCGGCGCCCGCGCGCTGTCGAGCAGGCCGGCCTGCTGCGTGGCGCGCCGCACGGTGAATACTTCCCGTCCGGCTGCGCGCCGCTGCTCGGGAGTCAGAAAGCGCTCCGCGAGGTCGCCATACCGGCGTTCCTTGGCGACGGTGCCCAGCGCCATCCCCGTGCCGGGGTTCCCCGCCAACTGCGGCACCAACTGCCGAATCAGCGCGGCCGTGGCCTCGGCCACCGCATCGGCGGCGGCCTGCGTCCAGTGCTGGTCGGTGCGGTAATAGACCGCTTCACCGCGCGCCTGCACCGTGCGCAGCAGCGCTTCGACATCAAAGCCGGGCACCTGCGCCGCCGCCAGGCGGTCGCGGATGCCGGCGTAACGCCCCAGCATTTCCGGGGTCAGCCGGTCATCGCCCACGAGCTTGTCGGCATAAAAGAGCTTCTTGCTGGGCAGTACCGGCGCCACCAGGACGATGCCCCGCGCCGCAAGACGCCGCCGCACTTCGGCGACACGCGCCACACTGGCATCGATGGCCGGCCAATCGGGTGCGTCTGTCGTTCCCCAGCCGGGAAACAGGTAGTGCTCCTTGCCGATGACGGCCAGGATGTCCGGTTGGGCCAGGGCAGGCGTCGCCAGCCACAGCGCTGCCGGCAGCCCCAGCAGAGTCCGGCGTCGGAGCCCATGGAAAAAGCAATCGGTTTTCATCGGTTCAGGCAATGCATACGGTCCACCCCACAGGCCTTCAATAGGCAAAGGTGACGCTGAGGAAAAGCCCCCTGGCGCGGTCGGTCACGCCGCCAACGCGGGCGCGGTACTGCAGGCTTGCGTCGACGTAGGAGCTTTGCGCACGGTAGCGATCCCCCGCGAGCCAGTAGCGCACATTCACGCCGACACCCGCGCCAAGCGACCAGTCGCGCCCGCTGTCGGCAAGTTCGAAGTCTCCATGGCCGGCAACGGGGGTGCCGGCGGCACGCGCGCGGTTGGAATACCAGTCGGCCGCGAGCGACACGTGGGGGAAGAACACCAGGCGTTCGTTGTAGTCGGTCACGAAACTGCGCCCCACCCGCACTTCCCCGGCTGCAAAGCCCTGGCCGCGTCGGAGTTTTCCCTCGCTGCGCCCGAGTACCTGGCCGTTGCTGTCGCGCAGGGTGTATGCGGTGGGGGCATCCAGCCGCGTGTAGCCCAGCTGCAGATACCCTTCCATGGTGAACCAGCTGGACGTGTCGATGCGCAGCCCTGTGCCTTCGTAGAAGCCGTACAGGGCGTAGGCTTGCCACGCCCCGGCGCCGCCCTCGGTCTGGTAGGCCACGGCAGCGGCCTGCTGGTTCAAGGCGCAGCGCACCGCGGCATCGCTCGGGTTGAGGAACCCGCCGCGCGCCGCATTTCCGATGAGGAACTGCCGCTCCAGGCCGAAGGTCAGGTTGTTCTCGGCCCATGGGGTGTAGCGCACGCCGATGGCGCCCGTGGTCGTGGGAAAGCCCGAGGTCGGGCGCGAGCGTGTTTCTCCGACTTCTATGGTCCCGCCGCAGGGGTCGGGCACCGACTGCGCACCCGTCAGGTCGGAGCCGCTGTACAAGGTGTTGGAGATGCGCCCGTAGACATCGAACGTGCTGCTGCTGGAATTGAGGAAACCGGACGGCCGCCAGTACGCCTCGACGGTGCTGAACGCGGCATTTCCGGGGAGCGACACCGGCTGGCCAACCAGGCCGTTCGAGGGCGCGCGCGCTCCCCGGTAGCCGACCGACGCCGTCACACCCCACTCGCGCGAGAAGCTGGCGATGGCGCTGCGCGTATCGAAGCGCTGCTGCGCGTCGAGTGGCATGCGGCCGGCGTCGGCGTCATCGATGGCCTGGCGCAGCAACACCGCCGCAGCAGGCCTGCGACCGGCCGCAGCCATGGCGTACGCCTCGTCGAGCACATTGGTGGCGGGCGCCTGGCCGGTCTCCCGCGCTGCCACGAAATCCGCCAGCGCCAGCGCGGGCTCGCCATGGGCCAGCCGCAGGTAACCGCGCTGGCGCAAGGCATTGGCATCGGCGGGCTGCGCCGCGAGGGCCTGGTCCAGTCGGGCCATGGCTTCCTCCTGCTCGGCTCGGGTCCCCGCCGCCAGGGCCGTCGTCAGCAGCGTCTGGTTGCCGCTGCTCTTGGGATCCTGGGCCACCGCCATGCGCGCCAGGGCAATGGCCTGCTCATAGCGCTTCTGCCCGTATGCGGCGTACGCGCGCGCGGCGGGGTTGTCGGTGCCGGGGGAATCCCAGGGCTCCATCTCGCACACCGTTCCGTACGGCGTTTCATGGCACAGCTGCAAGGGCGCGTAGGCGCTTACCGGCAAGGCATCGCCCTGGCGCCACCAGCTCCCGGCACCCCCGGCCTGCGCACGGCGGGCGGCCGCCTGGCTGTCCCCCTCCGACAACGGCGCCAGCAGCTCCAGCGCACGGGCACGCTGCCCGCCGGCAAGCGCCAGATCGGCACCGATCAAACGGGTATTGCGGCGCAGCGCTTCATCGATCCAGTCCTGGGCCAGCACGGCATCGATGTCCTGCTGCGCCTCGTTGGCCTGCCCCAGTTGCGCCCGCAGGTAGGCCCGCTGAAGGTGCAGCGTGGCGCTTTCGTCGTCGGCCTGGAGTGCATCGCTCGCGGCCGCCTCGGCGCCGGCGATGTCCTGCGTCGCCTGCAGGGCGCTGATGAGCAGCAAACGGTGGCTCACGACATCGGGCGCCCTGCGCACCGCTTCGCGCGCCTCGGGAACCGCATCCTGTGGGCGGCTCCCTCCCATGGCCTCGTAGGCCTTTTGCGCGTGCTGCACGGCAATCGCCTGGCTCGCCAAGCGCATCAGCGCGCCGATGGCCTCCGGGTTGGGTGCACCCAGGGAAATGGCCTGTGCACCTGCCGCAATCGCTTCTTCGTAGCGCTGCAAGTCTTCCAGCGCATTGAGCCACAGCAGCGCCCAGTCGCCCTGGCTCGGGTCGGTGCGCACGGCGATTTCGGCATTCGCCGCGGCCGCCTCGTGCTTGCCCGCCGCCTGCTGCTGGTAGGCCAGGGTCGCAATGGGAAAAGCCTTGCGGTATTCGGGAGTGGTGGGAACTTCGCCGGCAGCGGCCGGGCCAGCCGGCCGCAAATTGGCGACTGCCTGCTCCAGTTCGGGGCTGGTGTGGCCTTGCGCGATGGCCTGCTCGGCCGCATGCAGGGCATCGTCGAGCCGGGAGAGTTTCTGCAAGGCGTAGACCCGCAACTGGTGCAGCCGGACGGCGTCGGGACGCAGTTCCAGCGCGGCTTCCGCGCGCAGCAGGGCGGTGGCATAGTCGCCGCGGGCATAGGCCTTGAAGCCTTCGTCCGACAGCCGCCAGACACGGCCGCGCAGCGGGCGCTTACCGCTGCTGCCGGGCCGGAAATCTGGCTGCCTGGCGGGTGCGGCACGCACCCCGCGCTCGTCCGGGATCGGGGGCGCCACGGCCGGAGTCGTCGAGGGGGGCGGAGCGATCGGTTGCACCGGCGCGTCGGGCCGAGGCGCCTGCCAGATCGGCAGCGCGGGCATTTGCAGCCGCACGTAGTGCATCAACGCACGTCGGAATTCGCCGTCGACGATGGTATCGGCGGGGCCCTTGCCCCAAGACACCTCCGGTGCCCGCTCGATGGCTTGCAGGGCGCGCGCCAGCAGTTCGGGGTCCAGGCGTCCTGCCGCAGCCACCACCGGTGCGGGTTGCACCCCGTCGCTGCGCCGGTGGAGCGCCAGGACCCGCTCCAGCTTGAGGCCGGCCGTTGCCGCGCGGCGCGGGTCACGCACCAGGGCACTCACGTCCGCCCCGTCTTGCGGTGCCTGGGGCACGGGCATGGGGTGCGGGGAACGCGGTAACTCCATTTGCAACGACATGGTCAGGCGAAGCGGCGCATCGTCGAGGGCATTGCCCTCGGCTCCGAAAGCGGGCAGCAGCGGCCAGGCGGCCGCAAGAGCCAGAACGAGGACAGTGCGGGAAGGCATGGACTTCATACGGCGACGACGTCCTGCATGACGGGGCGCGGCGGCGCCAGGGGCTTGGACTCTGTCTCCTGGAAAGAAATCGCTTCCTCCAGGGTGCCCTTGTCCAGCCAGCCCTGCTCCAGCAGGATGGTCCCCAACGGGCGGCGCGAATCGCGCTGTATCGCCAACGCCTGCTCCAGGTGGCTGGCGTCTATGGCACGCCACGACAGCAGCACCTCGCCCAGACGCTGGCGGTGCCGTTCGAGCTGATCCCCCGAAGGAAAGTCGTGCATGGTCTTGTCCCAGACCAGCCGGGTACCGAACAACTTGTGCGAAAGGAACAAACGCCAGGCCCGCGCAGCGGCCATGGCATTGATGAAGTTGCCTATGACCATGCGCGGAATGGACAGCAGGCCATGCTCCCAGCCGTACATGCTGCCGACAAAATAGGCACGCTGCACCACGCGCAACAGCAGCGCCACGGCATTGAGGCCCATGATGGTGACGAACCAGCCGCCGGGCTCGAAGGCGGACGGGTAGTACACCGTCCACCAGCCGAGCCTGTCGGCGGCGTAAAACAACAGGAAGTTGAGCATCAACACATAGCCCAGGATGGCCACGAAGGCCGTGACGAGGCCCTTGCGGTCCCGAAACAAGAGGTATTTGGTCGAGAGTGGCCCCGCCCAGCCCACCTGCTGCCAGCCCTGCAGGCCGATGCCGATGGTCCAGCGCGCCTTCTGCCGGTAGGCCGCACGGAAGGTATCGGGGAAGTACTCCCGCACCCCCAGGGGCATCTGAATGGAGCCAATCTTTTCGCGCCCCAGCCCGAACCAGGAAATCCGACGCGTGACGTAATCGACGTCGAACTTGCCGAAGATCTGCTTCATGCCCATGCGGTTGAGGCGCGTGCCGATGTCGTAGTCCTCCGTCAGGCTTTCCACGTTGAACGGCTCGTTCGTCGTCGTCGCAGCCAGCACCTGCATCGCGCTGTGCGAAAAACAGGTACCCACCCCTGCGGAAGGGACCATGCTCGACAGGCTTTCGCGCACCACCAGGTCCTTGCTGTGCCACTCCGCGAACTCGTCCATGTAGGTGCCAGCAACGAGCTCGAACCAGCTGCGCTCCAGGGACGTCACCGGCAGCTGGATGAAGTCCATGCGCGGCAACAGGTAGTTGTAGTACTTGAGCTCCAGCGGATGCAGCACGTCCTCGCTGTCGTGCAGCACGAAGCCCGCGAAAGGTTGGCCGGCCGAGCGCTCGTGCAGGAACGCTGCCTGGACCACCCAGTTCAAGCAGTCGGCCTTGCAGGTCGGGCCGTCGTGCGGGACTTCCACGCGCACCAGCTGGCGGTAGCGCCGTCGCATGCGCTCGACCTCGGCGATGGTGCGTTCGTCGTTGCGGTAGGTGCCGACAAAGATCGTGTAGTTGCTGTATTCCAGCACCGACACCATGTTGCTGAGCATGGGGGCGATGACGTCGTACTCCATCCACGCCGGCACCATGATCGCCATTGGCTGCTCCGCAGGTTGGCGCAACTGGTCGGCCGTCAGCCGCTTGTACTGGCGGTGTACGGTGAGTTTTCGGTACACCTGCCGAACCCAGTACCACGCGTCGATGAACAGGTCATCGAGGCTGGAAAGCAGGATGACCACACCCACTACCGCCGTCACGATTTCCAGGACGCGGTAATAGTCGGCGAACAGGTAGGGCCAGTACAGCGTGAACATGCGGTGAAAGCGGCGTGGCGGGTTTTACAGGTCCTTGCTGCGTGTGCGGCTGCGCTTGATGCGGTACGCCCAGACGAGCAGCAGCAACAGCAGCAGCAGGCCAGTGCTCACGAGCGGAACGCCCCACGAGAGGTAGCGGCGCCATTCGTAAAAGGCGCTCTCGCCAGCCCGCGGCGGCTGGCTCGCCGAGGGATTGCTGCTGTCCACCCAGCTCACCGGTCCCTGCGCACCGATCAAGGCGATATCGCCGCGGTTGAGCACGAAAGGCTTTTCCTGCGCCGGTGCGGGCCCACCGAGCGTTTGCCAGTACAGACCCTCCTGGCCATGGGCGCGCGTGACTTCGATGGAACTCAACTGCGCCAGCCCGTTGACGTCCAGCCACGGCGTTTTCTTGCCATTGATGCGCAGGTGCGCGTCCTTGACCACGACACGCGTCTCCGCGCCATCGATGGCGGTTTGCATGGCGAGGAAGGGCCGCGTGGGCGTGGTGGCGCCGTCCTGCGCGACAACCAGTTCAGCGCGCACTGGCGTCACTCCCGCCGCCACCGCCATCCGCACCACGCGCATCAGGCTGGCAGGGGCATCAGCGAGGTAGGCTGCTGGGACGATCAGTTGCGGCGCACCGGACATCAGCGGCAACAAGCCGACGAAGGTGCCATCGGGCGCCGAATCACCGCCGCGCACGTAGCTGGTGGGCAGCACGTTCACCGGGAAGGCCTGTGGCGTCTCGTTGCAATCGTTGGAATAGGGTTGGCGCTGAAAGGAAACACGCACCACGTTGCTCAGGCCGAGCGCGTAGCCGGGGACGCGCGCGTCCAGCCGCTCGGGATGGCCGTCGGCCTGCAGGCGCTTGGCCGACAACAGCACGTTGTTCCAGAACACCGATGCCACGGGCCGCGTGGACGAAGCACCGGGTGCGGCCGCCACGTCGACCACCAGATCGGAAGGCATCCGGCCATTGACTGCCACCGCGGCCAGCGGCAGGGTGGCCGTCCAGTCACCGCGCGCCAGCACGTCGAAGTTGGCGTCGCTGCCGCCCAGGTTGGTCAGGCGCAGGCTGGCCTGGTCCAGCACTTCGGGCGAATTGGCTTCGGCCACGACGACGTCGCGCGTCGTCAGGGCGCTGCGCCAAACGTCGGCAAATGCACCGGCCGCCTTCGCGCCCGCGTCCTCGGCGACCACGATCACCGGGCGCGCCCCCAGTGTGGCGAGGCGAATGCCGTTGGCGGGCAGCGCCGTGCCACCCACGGCGGTCTGCAGGCCGCGCCAGGTGGCAAAGGCGCGCACCGCGTCGGCGTCGCCTGCCAACTGGGCTGCCAAGGCGTCAAGCGCCGCCGCCACCTGCTTGTGCAGCGCCGGGTCGGCCACGACGATGTCGCCGGTCGCCAGCGTGGAACCCAGCACCACCAGCGCGCCCACTTCGGCCTGATCCTTCAGCGCGTGCTGGGCGTTGTTCTGGCCGAGCGCAGCAAACGCCGGGACATGCGCCAGCCCGGGCGGAAGTTGCCAGCCCGTCGTGTCCACGGTATCCCCGGGCGCCGGGAAGGACCGGATCTGCACCCGGCGGTTGGCCTGCTCCAGCGCCACGCCCAGGCGCCAGGCCGTGTCGTACGCCGTCTTGTTCAGGCTGCGCGACGCCACGAGCAGCGTCGGGCGTGCGGGAAGAGTGAGCCAGGCATCGGCCAGGCTGGTCAGCGCGGCACTGCTGAAACGGTAGTTGAAACGCGTGTCGTTGGACACCGCCAGGACGTTGCCGGTGGAGCGCTCCACATCGCAGATGCGCTGCCCGACATTGTTCAGCCAGTCCACCCGGAAGCGCAGGAAGCCATTGGCGGGCTTGGTGACATCCACCTTGAGTACCTGGCTGGGGTCTCCCTCCGAGGTGTCGATGCGGCGCGAATGCACCGGGCGGCCGTTGACGAACAACAGCATGGAGGTGCGGCCCTCCTCGGCCTTGTAGTAGCGCCCGCGGAAATCGATGCTGGCGTCTGCCAGGCGCAGGGTGCGTGGAACCGGAAGGTAGAACTCCTGCCGGCTGTCGTAGCCGTTGAGCAGCACGTCTTCCCCGAATCCCAGGTCCGACAGGGCGAAACTGCGGCTGACCCAGGTCTCGCCGTGCAGGCGCGCCAGCGCATCCCCGGCGGGGCTGGCCAAGGCCAGCAGCGGCGTGCTCAGGCAGGCAAGAACAAGCAGGCGCGCGCCGCGCCGAGAGAGGGAAACGCATGTGTTCATAGCTGGGACTCCGAGAAAATTGCGTTCAGAGGGGGATGGGGCTCGGGCGCGTGGCGCAGCTCCGGCCGGAATTCAGCGACGCTGCGGCCGCACAGGGCGTCCACAATGCGCTGGCACGCATGCCCGTCCCCGTAGGGGTTGGCCTTGCGGCAGAACTGTGCGTACAGCGCGGCGTCGTCCAGAAGGCGGTTGGCTTCGGTGGCGATGCGCTCGCGCGAGGTGCCGACCAGGCGTACCGTCCCCGCTGCCACGGCTTCAGGCCGCTCGGTCACGTCGCGCAGTACCAGCACGGGCTTGCCGAGTGCGGGCGCTTCTTCCTGCACACCGCCGGAATCGGTCAGGATGAGGTGCGCGCGGCGCATCAGCCAGAGGAAATCGAGGTAATCGAGCGGCTCGATCAGATGGATGTGCGGGTGCCCGGCCAGCGTCTTCTGTACCACGCCCTGCACGTTGGGATTCAAGTGCACCGGATAGACGATTTGCACGTCGTCCCGCCCCGCAAGATCCCGCAACGCGGCGCAGATATTGCGCAGCCCCTCGCCGAAGTTCTCGCGCCGGTGGCCGGTGACGAGCACGAGCCTGCGCCGCCCATCCAGCCAGTGGTAGCGCTGGGCCAGGGCCTGCTGGCGCGCCGGGTCGGCGTCCAGGGTGGCAAGCGCCGCGTTGAGCGCGTCGATGACGGTATTGCCGGTCACCCAGATGTGGCCGGAGACGCCCTCCTGCAGCGCCGCCGCACGCGCCGAGGGGGTGGGTGCGAAGAGCCACGTGCTGACCGAATCGACCAACCTGCGGTTCATTTCTTCTGGGAAAGGCGAATGAATGTTGCCGCTGCGCAACCCCGCTTCGACGTGGCCGACCGGTATGCGTCTATGGAACGCGGCCATGGCGGCGGCGGCGGCCGTGCTGGTGTCGCCATGCACCAGCACGCAATCGGGCCGCGCGGCGTCCAGCACCCCATCGACGGCCGCCAGGAGGCGGGCGAACAAACCATTGAGCGACTGCCCCGCCAGCATCACGTCGAGTTCGTGGTCGGCCTGTAGCCCAAACAGGCCCATGACCTGGGCGAGCATTTCGCGGTGTTGCCCCGTCACGCATACGCTGCTGTGCAGCTGCGGCTCACCCCGCAGGGCGAGTACCAGGGGGGCCATCTTGATGGCTTCGGGACGGGTACCGAAAATCGACAGGACGCGCATTCGAGGAATCAGCCGCTGGGCATTGCGGTGTTCCTCTAGAGAACCAAGCGCAGGCCCTACCACTTGAATGGGGCTTGCCGGGAAGCCCCGTGGGCGGGACGATCTTTGTCGCCTGACCCTCGAACACACATCTTAACAACTGTGTCTGATGTCGCGCAACATTATTGCAAATTGTTTGCATCCCGCAACACTTGCGGGCGCGTGCCCAATGTCCTTCGACCGGGGGAGGCCTCGGCCGAAACCGGGACCCCGCCCGATGAGGAATGCGCGGCAGGGAGCCAGCCCAACCCCGCAAATCCGTTCCCCGCAGCGCCCGCGCGGCGTTGCGCCCCGTCGGAAACGATGACGGCCCCTGATAAAAATACGTCTGCGTCAGTGGCTTTGACTGCAACGCAGCCAGCCGCGTTCCCGCGCCGGCGGGCGGGCCCCGCCATCGGCCGGGCGGGCCTCTGGGTCAGCCGTTCAACGCGTCCGCGCGCTCCTGCGCGGCGGCAAAGTCCAGGTCGCCGCTGTAGATGGCTCGGCCGCAGATCACGCCTTCAATGCCTTCGCTTTCCACCGCGCAGAGCTGCTCGATGTCGCGCATGCTGCCGAGGCCCCCCGAGGCAATGACGGGGATGGTGAGCGCCTGGGCGAGCTTGACGGTGGCGTCGATGTTGATGCCCGAGAGCATGCCGTCGCGGCCGATGTCGGTGTAGACGATGGATTCGACACCCCAGTCCTCGAACTTCCTGGCCAGGTCCACCACCTCGTGGCCGGTGAGCTTGCTCCAGCCGTCGGTGGCGACCTTGCCGTCCTTGGCGTCCAGGCCAACGATGATGTGCCCGCCGAAGGCCGAGCAGGCGTCCTTCAGGAAGCCGGGGTTCTTCACGGCGGCGGTGCCGATGATGACGTAGCGCAGGCCGCCATCGATGTATTTCTCGATCGTGTCGAGGTCGCGGATGCCGCCGCCCAGCTGGACGGGGATGTCCTCGCCCACTTCCTTGAGGATGGATTTGATGGCCTGGTAGTTCTTGGGTTTGCCGGCAAAAGCGCCGTTCAGATCCACCAGGTGCAGGCGCCGCGCCCCCGCATCAATCCAGCGCCGCGCCATGGCCGCCGGGTCTTCGCCAAAGGTGGTCGATTGGTCCATGTCGCCCTGTTTCAGGCGAACGCAATGGCCGTCTTTGAGGTCGATGGCGGGAATGAGCAGCATGGCAGGTGGTGATTTGGAGGGGCCGGAAAGACAGGCCGGGACAGGCACGAAGTGCTGCGATCCCGGCCAGGGGCCGGAGGCAGCGGGCGAAATCAGGTCAGGGGTTCCAGTGCAGGAAGTTGCGGTACAGCTGGAGCCCCTGGTCGGCGCTCTTTTCGGGGTGGAACTGGGTGGCGAAGATGTTATCGCGCGCGATCGCTGCCGCAAAGGGCGCGCCGTAGTCGGCCGTACCGGCGCAATGCGCGGCCTGCGCCGGCACGGCGTAATAACTGTGCACGAAATAGAAGTAGCTCGCGTCGGGCACGCCGTCCCAGAGCGCGTGCACGCGGCCGCCGTGGACCACCGGGCGCACCTGGTTCCAGCCCATCTGCGGCACCTTGTAGCGGCTGCCATCCTCCTGCAGGCGGCCGGCCAGGTCGAAGCGCAGCACGTCGCCGGGGATCAGGCCCAGGCCGGGGGTGTCGCCCTCGGCGCTGTGCGAGAGCAGCATCTGCATGCCGACGCAGACGCCGAACAGCGGCTTGCTCGCCGCCGCCTCCAGCACCGACTCCTGCAGGCCCGAGCCGCGCAGCTCGCGCATGCAGTCGGGCATGGCGCCCTGCCCCGGCAGCACGATGCGCTCGGCGGCGCGCACTTCCTCCGGGCGGGACGTGACGAGCACGTGCCAGCCGGTGTTCGCCGCGACGGCCCGCACGGCCTGCGAAACGGAGCGCAGGTTGCCCATGCCGTAATCGACCACTGCCACCGTTTTTGCTTCAATATTCATAGCTGCTAGCGCTTACTGAATAAGCGCTGGAGGCACTTTTTGCTTACAAAACACCTTTGGTGGAAGGAATGCTGCCGGCCGCGCGCGGGTCGCGCTCCACGGCGGCGCGCAGCGCGCGCCCGAAGGCCTTGAAGGCCGTTTCGCACTGGTGGTGCGCGTTGCTGCCGCGCAGGTTGTCGATGTGCAGCGAAGCGCCCGCGTGGTTCACGAAGCCCTGGAAGAATTCGTGCGCCAGCTGCGTATCGAACTGCCCGACCATGCCGCTGGTGAAGGCGATGTTCTGCACCAGGCCCGGGCGGCCAGAGAGGTCGATGACGACGCGCGTGAGCGCTTCGTCCAGCGGCACATAGGCGTGGCCGTAGCGGCGCAAGCCCTTTTTGTCGCCGACCGCGCGCGCCACCGCCTGGCCCAGCGTGATGCCGACGTCCTCGACGGTGTGGTGGCCGTCGATGTGCAGGTCGCCGTCGGCGCGCACTTCGAGGTCGATCAGGCCGTGGCGGGCGATCTGTTCGAGCATGTGGTCGAAGAAGCCGATGCCGGTGGAAAGCTGGGACTGGCCGCTGCCATCGAGGTTGATGCGCACGGTGATGCGCGTCTCGTTGGTGTTGCGGCTGACTTCCGCAGTGCGGTCCGCATTGGCGGAAGGAACGAGGGCAGAAGAGGTCATAGCGAAGCCTGAAGGGCGGCCAGCATGCGCGCGTTCTCGTCGGCGGAGCCCACCGTGAGCCGCAGGCACTGGGCCAGCATGGGATGCATTGTAGAAACGTTCTTGATCAATACCTTGCGCTCGCGCAGGGCGGCGAAGGTGCGGGCGGCATCCTGCACGCGCACCAGGACCATGTTGGCCTCGCTGTCCCAGCACCGCTCGATGCCGGGCAAGGCGCGGAGCTGCGCCACCAGCGCGCCGCGCTGGGCGCGCAGCTCGGCCGCCTGGGCGGCGAACACCTCGGCGTGCTCCAGCGCGAACAGCGCCGCCTCGCAGTTGAGCACGCTGACGTTGTAGGGCGGGCGCACCTTGTCGATCTCGCCCACCAGCCCGGCCGGGCCGATGAGGTAGCCCAGGCGCACGCCGGCCAGGCCGAACTTGGACAGCGTGCGCATCAGCAGCACATGGCGGTTGCGCGCCGGTTCGGCGCGCATGCGGTCGATCCAGGTGCGGCTGGCGAACGGCTGGTAGGCCTCGTCCATGACCACGATGCCGCCGACCGCCGCCACGGCGTCGCTGATGCGCTGCACCGCGCCTTCGTCCCACAGCGTGGCCGTGGGGTTGTTGGGGTAGGCGATGTAGGTGATGGCGGGCCGGTGCTCGGCAATGGCGGCCAGCATGGCGGCCTCGTCGAGTTCGAAGTCCGGCGCCAGCGGCACGCCGACGAAATCGAGGCCCTGCAGTTGCGCGCTCATGGCGTACATCACGAAGCCGGGCACCGGCGCGAGCACCACCGGGCGCTGGCCGCCGCGCGCCTCGGGCGGGAGCGCGCAGGCGATGGACACCAGGCCGATGAGCTCGTCCGAGCCGTTGCCGAGGATCAGCGCGTGCCCCTCGGGCATGCCGGCATGGCGCGCCAGCGCCGCACGGAGCACATCGTTGCGGACGCCGGGGTAGCGGTTGAGCGCCAGCTGCCCCAGGCGCTGGCCGAGCGCGGCCTGCAGCTCGGCGGGCAGGCCGAAGGGGTTCTCCATCGCATCCATCTTGAGCAGGCCGTCGGCGCCTTGCACCGCATAGGCGTGCATGGCACGCACGTCGGGGCGGATGCGGTCGAGGGGGTTGGGGCCCTTAGAGGGCGCAGCAGCAAGCGTCATGCGACAGATTCCAGTTCATTCGGGGCCACACGAAAAGGGTTGAGGATGGTCACCGCGTCGATCTGCTGCCCGTGCTGCAGGTCCTCACTGAGCAAATGGGTGCAGCCCGACTGCGCCGCTGCTGCGACGATGAGCGAGTCCCAGTAGCTCAGGCCGAAGCGCGCCTCCACGCCCCAGGCGGTTTCCACCGTCTGGTGGTCGATCTGCCAGGGTTGCCAAAGCTGAAAACGGCGCACCTTGGCACGGGCATCGCCTTGCGCCAGGCCCAGCTTTCGCGTGACGTTGACGTAGTACTCGTTGAGCACCTGGGTGCTCAGGCGGCCCGCTCGCTGTTGCCACAGCAACAAAAGCCATTCACGCGCCCGAAGCCGCTTGGCCGCGTCTCGCGTGTCGTCGGCATAGATCAGCACGTTGGTGTCAACGAAAACGATCAAGCCGCTCGGCATAGGTTTCTTCACGGGAGGGATACGGCTGGCCGCTGGACTGGAAGCTGGAGGTGTCGGCTATCCATTCGTGCATAGCGCGCTGGTAGGCGTCGTCATGACGCATCTTGTCGGCCAGCATTTCACCCACCAGCCGCGACACACTGGTGTTGCGCTTGGCCGCCTCGATGCGCACCCACTCCAGCGCCGCATGGTCCACGGTGATGGTGACATTTTTCATGGCACCGATAGTACACGAAATTCGTGTAACACGAATTTCTTGTGAAAAGTACGGAGAACTGGTCGGATGGAGGATGACGTTGCAGCCTTACTTCAGCCGCACCTCGGCGGCCTGCGCATGCGCCTGCAGGCCTTCCCCATAGGCCAGCGTGGCGGCAATCGGCCCCAGCACCTGCGCGCCGGCCGGGCTCACCCCGATGATGCTGCTGCGCTTCTGGAAGTCGTACACGCCCAGGGGCGAGGAAAAGCGCGCCGTGCCGCTGGTGGGCAACACATGGTTGGGGCCGGCGCAGTAGTCGCCCAGGCTTTCGCTGGTGTAGGCCCCGAGGAAGATGGCGCCCGCGTGCCGGAGCAGCGGCTCCCAGCGGTG
>MEDL01000015.1 GCA_001724785.1 Acidovorax sp. SCN 68-22
GCGCTGCTGGGAATCCGGCTGAAGTCGGGCCAGATGGTGTCGTTGAATACGTGGGTGCGCAAGGCGGCGATGGTGTCCTGCAAGGCGTGCACCTGGAGCGGCGCGCTGCGCATGGCGGCCACCGAATCGACCATCAGCGGCAGTGCGGCGATGTGGTCCAGGTGGGAATGCGTGAGGAATACATGGTCGACGGCGGCCATTTCTTCCAGTGTGAGGTCGCCCACGCCGGTGCCTGCATCGATCAGGATGTTGCGGTTCACCAGAAACGAGGTGGTCCGGCAGCCTTGCGAAATGGCGCCGGAACAGCCGAGCACGCGGAGTTTCATATGGCTGCGGTCACTTGGTATCAAACCGGGTCGCCCCGTCCCAGTCGGGCTGGTAGGGTAACACCCGCAGCGTCGCCACCCGCTCTTCGTACCACGCCAGCAGTTTCGCGCCGGCTTCCCCCTGGCGCAGCACGGCCGCGGCGTGGTCGCACGCCGGCCAGTCCTGGGCGCGCAGGCGTGTCAGCGCTTCGTTCCATTGTTCCAGCCAGCGCAGTTGCTCAGGCGCCACCTGACCCTGCCGTCCCAGGGGGCGAAAGATCGCCACCGCGTCCTCCTTGCCCTTGACACGCACGCGGTCGAGCTCCTGCCAGACGAAATCGGGCGCCTGCTGGCGCGTTGATTCGCTCGCCACGATATCCACGCCGTACACCTTGCACAGGCCTTCGAGGCGCGAGCCCAGGTTGACGGCGTCGCCGATCACGGTGTAGCTGCGGCGCATGTCCGAGCCCATGTCGCCGACACACATGGTGCCGGTGTTGAGCCCAATGCCGATGCCAATTTCCGGCAGGCCCGCCGCACGGTGGCGCTCGTTGAGCGCCTGCACGGCGGCCACCATGTCGAGCGCCGCGCGGACGGCCAGCGCCGCATGCTCCTGGGTGGGTACGGGGGCGCCCCAGAAGGCCATGACGCAGTCGCCCATGTATTTGTCGATGGTGCCCCGGTGCGCGCGGATGGCCTGGGTGAGGCGGCTGAAAATGTCGTTGAGCAAGCCCTGCAGTTGCACGGGCTCCATGCGCTCAGACATGGCCGTGAAGCCGCGCATATCGCAGAACATCACGGTGAGTTCCCGGCTGGCGGCCTGCATGCTGTAGCGCTCGGGCTCCAGCAGCATTTCGTCCACCAGTTCGGGCGGCACGTAGGTACCGAACAGGTGGGCCAGGTGGCGCTTGGTGCGGCTCTCGGTCAGGTAGCCGTGCGCCATGTCCATCGCGGTGGCCAGCACCACGACGACCAACGCACTCGCCAGGGGCAACGCGAGTCCGGGCCCCAGGTACAACAGCGCATTGGCGCCGACCAGCGCCAGCAGCACCACGGCCGCCAACAGCAAGGCGCGCGCGGCGCTCAGCAACGGCAGCACCAGGGCGAGCAGCAACCCCGACGCGACGATCTGCACGACGTCGAAGGCGACGGCGTAGTCCGGCCGGTACAGCGCTTTGCCGTCCAGGAAGCCCGAAAGCACATTGGCATGCGCCTCGACGCCCGGGTAGACCCGGCCGACCGGCGTGGCACGCAGGTCTTGCAGGCCGGGTGCCGTCGAGCCCATCAGCACGACCTTGCCCCGCAGGCTGGCGGCGGGCAAGCGGCCTTCCAGCACGTCCGCGGCCGGGATATAACGAAACGAGCCGCCCGCCGGCCCGCCCGGTCCCCGGTAGGGCACCAGCGTGGCCAGCTGCTCATCCACCGGAATGAAGCGGCGCCCGGCATGGCCGTGCAGCTCGATGCCGCGCAGGAGGTTGCGTTCGCCCGGAACCGGGTCCAGGGCGAACGCCGGGACGACCTGCGCGCCGCCCAGCAGCGTGCGGTAGACGGCCAGCGCCAGCGATTCGTAGTACGCCCCTTCGTATTCGGCCAATAGTGGCAACGCACGCACGACGCCATCGCCATCGCTCATGGTGTTGAAGAAACCCGCCGCGGGCGCGGCTTGCGCAAGCAGGGGGATGTTCGCGCCGAAACCATTCCAGACCGTGGCGTTGAGCAAGGCGCCGCCCATCTGCTGCGAGGTCAGTGCGGGCGGCGGCAAGGTGCCGCGCCCCTGGCCGTCGCGGTCGCTGGTGAAGTAGTAGCCGAGCACGGCGTTCTGCGTGTCCAGCGCCTGGGCAAAGCGCGCGTCGTAATCCAGCGCAGGCGCGAGTGCGGCAAGCGCCTTGGCAAAGCCGGGTTGGTCACGCAGCGGGCCCTGCGCCAGCTCACGCAGGCGCGACAGGCCGGAACTTGCGTCGGCCTCGGCAAAGACGACGTCGAAGCCGAGTACCGCGATCTGCTGGCGTTCGAACAGCTCGTTGCTGAAGGCGGCCATCTTGTCCCGGCCCCAGGGCCACTGGCCGACGCGCTGCATGCTGGCCTCGTCCAGGTCCACGATAACGATGCGGTCGTCGGCCGTGCCAGGCAGTGTCGCGCGCAGGCGAACGTCGTAGATCAGGTGTTCCAGGCGCTCCAGAAACTGGAACCCCACGGCGCCCGATGCGTGCAACACGCCCAGCACCACGGGAATCAGCACCCACGCCATGCGGCCCCAGCGCCGCTGCAGTAGGCGGGACAGTCGGCGTGCCACGGTGCAAGCAGGCTGTGCGCCGAAGGTTCGGGCTAGGGCCTGTTCGCCCTACACATGCGCGAACTGCATCTCGGTGCCGGCCAGCGCCAAGCGGTCGCCGTCTTTCAGGGGGACGGGATCGTTGCCTATGCGGGCGCCATTGAGCTCGGGTGGCTCCGGCCCCTCGACGTGCGCCAGCACGAAACCATGGTGGCGCCGCGTTACCGAGGCCACAGCGACGCCGGGTTTACCAATGGTGGTGACGACCTTGGTCAAGGCGACCTCGCGCCCCGCTGCGGGGCCGGACATCACGCGAATGACCGCCGCGGTGGTCCCCAGGCCGCCGAACCCCGAAAGCGGGGCCGGCCCGCTGCTGGGCGGCGCGCTGCGGGCTGCAACAACGGGCGGCACCATGCCGGGCTTGAAGACCATGGTCTTCTCGAACTGCGGGTCTTCGGCTTCGTTGAAGAACCGTATCTTGTACTTCCCGACCTCCAGCGTATCGCCGTTGCGCAGTTCGTGCCGGGATACCGCCTTGCCGTTGACGTAGGTGCCATTGGTGCTGTGCAAGTCCTCAATGGCCACGTCGTTGCCCGCCATGTGCAAGGCCGCGTGCTCGCCGCTGACGGCAAGGTTGTCGATGACGATGTCGTTGTAGGGGCGCCGGCCAAGGGTCGTGCGCTCCTTCGTGAGTTCCACCTCCTTGATCACGACCCCGTCGATCGAAACAACCATTCTTGGCATGACCGGCTCCCAGTTTCTTCAGTATTGCTTTGATTCGTTACAACGCGTACCGCAAGACTTTAGACGCGCAGCAGGCGCGACATCAATCCCTGTTTGCGTGGGGTGGTGCTGGCCTTGGCCAGTACGACGCTGATATTGTCTCGCCCGCCATGGTTGTTGGCCGCTTCGATGAGGCGCTGCGACTTTTCTTCCAGGGAACTGCGCGCGCCGAGCAAGGCTGCGAGTTCCGCGTGCGCCACCATCTCGCTCAGGCCATCCGAGCACAGCAGGTAGAGGTCGTCGGGCCGGACTTCGAATTCGTTGATTTCGAGCAGGACCAGTTCTTCGACACCCAGCGCGCGCGTAACCAGGTTGCGGCTGGCCGACACCGCGGCCTGCTGCTGCGTGATCAGGCCGGCGTCGATCTGCTCCTGCAGCCAGGAATGGTCGCGCGTGATCTGTTCCAGGTTGCCCCCACGCAAGCGGTAGCAGCGGGAATCGCCAATGTGCCCCAGCATGAGCCGCTGCGCCTGAAAAACCCCCACCACCAGCGTCGTCCCCATGCCCAGGTACTGGGGATTGGACTCGGCCGCCTCGAGGATTGCCTGGTTGGCGTTGTCCACGCAGATTTCCATGGCGCGGCGCAGATCCAGCGCCTTGGGCTTGGGCCCCGCCTGGGCCAGCCAGCGGCCCATTTCGGACTGAATGAAGCTGATCGCCATGCTGCTGGCGACTTCGCCTGCGTTGTAGCCACCCATGCCGTCGGCGAGCAGTGCCAGCTGTGCCTGCACATCGACGCCTACCGCGTCTTCGTTGTTTTTGCGCACACGGCCCGTGTCGGTCCGTGCGCAAAACTCATAACTCAAGGACACCGCACTCATCAAATCCCCGTGCGCGCGGCGCGGCGAACTGCGGGCGCAGCAGCGCCGTCCAACACTGTGTCTGGGTAGTCCGCCATGGGTGGTTTGTGAAAATCTGTCCGCGCATCATAGTCGAGTGGCCCACTCGGGTGCATGTTCCGAGGGGTCTGCGCGGCGGGGTTGGCCGCGCGCAACGCAGCAGCCATTTGCCCCCCCGTCTGGAACCGTGCGGCCGGGTTCTTGTCCAGGGCACGCGCCACCAGCAGTGCCACGGGCGCTTCGAGTTCAGGGCGCAGGGTACGGATGTCGGCCGGTACCTCGTGGGCGATGGCATGCATCAGCGCACTCATGGACTCCGCGCGCAGCGGCAGGCGCCCGGTGAGCAACTGGTAGAGCGTTACGCCCAGCGCATAGATGTCGCAGCGTCCGTCCGCCTTGGTGCCCATGATCTGCTCGGGCGCCATGAAACTCGGTGTTCCCAGCACCAGGCCGGTGCGGGTCTTGCTGTTGTCCGTGATGCGCGCGATGCCGAAATCGGTGACCTTGACCCCATCCGTGTCCGGGTCGTACACGATGTTGGCCGGCTTCACGTCGCGGTGCACCACCTGGTGTTGGTGGGCGTAGTCGAGCGCGTCGGCCACCCGCGCGGCGATCGACAGCACCGTGGGCACGGGCAGCAACGCACCGGGCTGCGATGCATGCGACAAGTCCCGGCCATGCAGGCGCTCCATCGCGATCCAGCTGAGCCCCTGCTCGTCGCCCGCGTCGTAGATGGCGACGATCTGTGGGTGCTGCAGACGGCCGGCCGATTCGGCTTCGCGGAAAAAGCGCGCACGCGCATCCACCAGGGCCGCACCTTCGAACTCGCTGCCCAGGGCGAGGGTCTTGAGGGCCACCGCCCGGCCGATGACGGGGTCGTGGGCGGCATAGACGAGGCCCATGGAGCCCCTGCCGAGTTCACCGTCAATCTCGTAACGCCCCAGGCGCGCCGGTGCCGGATGCGCCGCTTCTCCGGCCCCGGTATCCGCCAAGCCCTTGGCGCGGCGCTCGGCAGCGGCCAGGCCCTGGGCACGCTTCAGGCGCGCCCCGACATCGCGGTACAGGGGCGCGTGTGCCGCCAGATGCGCAAAGACCTCGCGCGCACCCTCGAAGGACCGCGCCCGTTCGAATGCCTTGCCCAGGTGGTACAGGTCACGCAGCACCTGGCCCCTTGCGGGCAGTTGCACCAGTTCGCGAAACGCCGCCTCCAGCTGGCCCTGCGCCTGGAGGTCCAGCGCCCTGCGCCGCGCTTCCTCCCGCCCGGGCGCGCCGCCCTCGGCCACGGCGCCGGTTTCCATGCGCGCCGCCCGCAGCGCCAGGGCGCACAGATGCCCCACCGCCAGCGCCAGCAACGCGAGCACAGGAACGCTGCCGGCGCTCGCACCCAGCGCGAGGCACCCGGCGGCCACTCCGGCGCTGGCCAACACCCCGGGCCAGATGCCCAGCCGGGGCAGCACCACGAGGCAGACGACAACGGCGAACCAGGGAACCAGCCCCAGCGGTGAGCGGGGCGGGACCGCCGCGCCCGCGACCCAACAGGCCAGGACGGCGGCGACGGCGGCGGCAAGCGCCCACCCCGCATCGCGCACCCCGTGCCCGGAGCGCGAACGGCGGTTGGGCGAAGCGGAGCGGTCAGCGCGCGCCTTGGTGTTGCTTGCCACGGTGATGCCCCCTGCTTTGGTGAATGCCCGATCTTGACCGAACACAAGCAATTTTCAGGCCGAAGAACCCCAATCTGGCGCTTGGGCCGCGCAGACGGACGCAAAAAAACCCGCCGCAGCGGGTTTCGAGGCCGGTCCGCCTTATTTCAGCTGCGCCTTGAGCAGTTTGCCAAGCTCGGACGGGTTGCGCGTCACGATGAAACCCGACTCCTCCATCACGGCGAGTTTGGCGTCGGCCGTGTCCGCGCCGCCGGAGATCAGCGCGCCGGCATGGCCCATGCGCTTGCCGGCAGGCGCCGTCACGCCGGCGATGAAACCGACGATGGGCTTCTTCATGTTGGCCTTGCACCAGCGTGCGGCTTCGGCTTCATCCGGGCCACCGATCTCGCCGATCATGATGACGGCGTCGGTGTCCGGATCGTCGTTGAACGCCTGCATGACGTCGATGTGCTTGAGACCATTGATCGGGTCGCCACCAATACCCACGGCGGTCGACTGGCCCAGGCCGACTTCGGTCAGCATGGCCACGGCTTCGTAGGTCAGCGTGCCCGAGCGGCTGACCACGCCAATACGGCCCTTGCGGTGGATGTGGCCGGGCATGATGCCGATCTTGATTTCGTCGGGCGTGATGATGCCGGGGCAGTTGGGGCCCAGCAGCAGCGTCTTCTTGCCGCCAGCGGCTTCCTTGGCCTTCATCTTGTTGCGCACCATCAGCATGTCGCGCACCGGGATACCTTCGGTGATGCAGATGGCCATGTCCAGGTCGGCCTCGACGGCTTCCCAGATGGCGGCGGCAGCGCCTGCCGGCGGCACGTAGATCACCGAGACGGTGGCACCGGTCTGCGCCGCGGCTTCCTTGACGGAGGCGTAGATCGGGATGTTGAAGATCGACTCGCCGGCCTTCTTCGGGTTCACGCCCGCAACGAAGCAGTTCTTGCCGTTGGCGTATTCCTGGCACTTTTCCGTATGGAACTGGCCGGTCTTGCCCGTGATGCCCTGGGTGATGACCTTGGTGTCTTTGTTGATGTAGATCGACATGTTCTTGTCCTAGTCAGTCGGGGACAGCGCTAAAGATCTGCCCCCAAGGTCATTACTTGACGGCCGCAACGATTTTGGTCGCCGCTTCGGCCATGGTGTCGGCCGCGATGATGGGCAGACCCGATTCGGCCAGCAGCTTCTTGCCCAGCTCTTCGTTGGTGCCCTTCATGCGCACCACCAGCGGCACGGACAGGTTCACGGCGCGGCAGGCGCTGATGACGCCGGTGGCGATGGTGTCGCACTTCATGATGCCGCCGAAGATGTTGACCAGGATGCCCTTGACGTTCTTGTTCGCCAGCATGATCTTGAAGGCCTCGGTCACCTTCTCGGCGGTGGCGCCACCGCCCACGTCGAGGAAGTTGGCCGGCTCGCCGCCGAACAGCTTGATGGTGTCCATGGTGGCCATGGCCAGGCCGGCGCCGTTCACCAGGCAGCCGATGTTGCCGTCCAGGCTGATGTAGGCCAGGTCGAACTTGGACGCTTCCACTTCGGCCGGGTCTTCTTCGTCCAGGTCGCGCAGGGCCACGACCTCGGGGTGGCGGAACAGCGCATTGGCGTCGAAGTTGAACTTCGCGTCCAGGGCCATGATGTTGCCCTTGCTGTCGCAGTTCAGCGGGTTGATTTCTACCAGCGACGCGTCGGTCTCCATGTAGCACTTGTAGAGCTTTTGCAGCACGTCGGCGGCCTGGTCGGCGGCTCCGCCCGACAGGCCCACGGCGTTGGCGATCTTGAGCGCCTGCGCCTGGCCCAGGCCGGCCAGGGGATCAACCAGCTCGGTGACGATCTTTTCCGGCGTGCTGTGCGCCACTTCCTCGATGTCCATGCCGCCTTCGCTGGAGGCGATCACGGCGACCTGCTGGCTGGCGCGGTCGGTCACGAGGGACACGTAGTATTCCTTGTGGATGTCGGCGCCGTCTTCGATGTACAGGCGCCGCACCTTCTGGCCTTCGGGGCCGGTCTGGTGCGTCTTGAGCTGCATGCCCAGAATGTCGCCGGCCAGGCGCTTGACGTCGTCAATGCTCTTGGCCACCTTCACGCCACCGCCCTTGCCGCGGCCGCCAGCGTGGATCTGCGCCTTGACGACCCAGACCGGGCCGCCCAGTTTCTGCGCCGCTTCGACGGCTTCTTGAACGGTGAATGCGGGGATGCCTCGTGGAACGGGCACACCAAATTGGCGCAAGATTTCCTTGGCCTGGTATTCGTGAATCTTCATGAGGGCTTTCTCGGAGAAGGAATTTCACCCGTCTGCCATGGTTGCATGTCTGGCGGCGGGCGGTGGACATGGCAGCCAGCAACTGTATCATGCTGCAACGCACCAATCTTGTTCGTACCTTACACGCGGCCGCGGCTGCGTATGCAACACACCGAGGAAAGCGCATGGCCAAGGTATTCATCGATGGCGAAGCCGGGACGACCGGCCTGCAGATCCGCGAACGTCTGCAAGGCATGGACGCGGTGGAACTGCTCAGCATCGCCCCCGAAGACCGCAAGAACCCGGTGGCCAAACGCGCCCTGATGGAACAGGCGGACCTCGTCATCCTGTGCCTGCACGACGACGCCGCGCGCGAAACCGTCGCCCTGGCCGATGCCATTGCCAGCGCCGGCGGGCCGCGCATCAAGATCATCGACGCCAGCACGGCGCACCGCACGGCCGAAGGGTGGACGTTCGGCTTTCCCGAGCTGTGCGTCGGCCAGGCCGACGCGGTGCGGGCAGCGGCGCGCGTCTCCAACCCCGGCTGCTACGCCACCGGCGCGATTGCACTCCTGCGCCCGCTGGTCGACGCCGGCCTGGTGCCGGCCAACCACCCGCTGTGCCTGCCCTCGGTGAGCGGCTACTCGGGCGGCGGCCGCAGCATGATCGAAGCCTACGAAGCCGGCAGCGCCCCGGCCTTCGAGCTGTATGCACTCGGCCTCGCGCACAAGCACCTGCCGGAAATCATGCGCTTCACCGGCCTGACGCGCCGGCCCATCTTCATCCCGGCGGTGGGCAATTTCCGCCAGGGCATGCTGGTGGAGCTGCCCCTGCACCTGGACCTGCTGCCGGGCCAGCCCAAGGCGTCGGACCTGCACGACGCGCTGGCGGCGCACTACGCGCGCAGCAACACGCCTGAGCAATGGGTGCGCGTGCTGCCCGCCACGGCCGATGGCAAGCTCGACGCCCCCGCCCTGGCGGACACGAATGCGCTGGAACTGCGCGTCTTTGCCAACGAGGCCGAGCGGCATGCCGTGCTGGTGGCACGCCTGGACAACCTGGGCAAGGGCGCCAGCGGGGCCGCGGTGCAAAACCTGCGGCTGATGCTGGGCGTCTGAGGCTTTAGGGCGCATCCGGCCGGCCGGCCGTGCGCAGCACGCGCGCGGCCACTTCGCCCGAGAACCCGCGCGCCAGCAGAAAGCGCATTTGGCGGGCACGCGCCTGCATATCGGCGGGCGGCTCGGAGAACTTGCGTTGCCACACGTGGCGCGCACGCTCCAGTTCACTCGCTTCGAGCAATGCCAAGGCCTGCGCCACGGGGGCACCGCCCAGCCCCTTGGTGCGCAGTTCCTGGCCGATGCGCGCCACGCCCATGTGGCCCGCGCGGCGGCGCAGCAAGCCTTCGGCGGCGCGCGTGTCGCTCTGCAGGTCCTTGGCGGCGAGTTCGTCGAGCACGGCCGCGAGGTCGTCACCGTCCTGCACATGGCGCGCCAGCTTGCGCGCCAGCTCGGCACGCGAATGCTCGCGCTGCGAGAGCAGGCGCAGCGCCCGGGCTTTGAGCGACGGTGGCGTGGCAGGCGCCATGAATTGCTATGTCAACAATAGCTACCAACCCTTATGTGACAAGCGCTCAGGACACTTTTTCTTCCGATTTCCGGCCGCGCGGCGTGGGTGCGGGCACCACGCCGTCGGCCGCCTCGTCGCTGGGCGCGGCCAGCACCAGTGCATCGGCGGGCAGCAGGGCGACCCCCAGGCTGGTGCGCACCTTGTTCTCGATCTCGTGCGCGAGTTGCCGGTTCTCGCGCAGGAATTCGCGCGCGTTGTCGCGGCCCTGGCCGATCTTCTCGCCGTTGTAGGCGTACCAGGCGCCGGATTTCTCCACGATGCGCTGGGCCACGCCCATGTCGATGATCTCGCCTTCGCGCGAGATGCCTTCGCCGAACAGGATGTCGAACTCGGCCGTCTTGAACGGCGGCGAGACCTTGTTCTTCACCACCTTGACGCGGGTTTCGTTGCCGATGACGTCGTCGCCCTTCTTGATCGAACCGATGCGCCGGATGTCCAGGCGCACCGAGGCGTAGAACTTGAGCGCGTTGCCGCCGGTCGTCGTCTCGGGGCTGCCGAACATGACGCCGATCTTCATGCGGATCTGGTTGATGAAGATGACCATGCAGTTGGTCTTCTTGATGGTCGAGGTGAGCTTGCGCAGCGCCTGGCTCATCAGGCGCGCCTGCAGGCCGGGCAGGCTGTCGCCCATGTCGCCCTCGATTTCGGCCTTGGGCGTGAGCGCGGCGACCGAGTCGATGACGATCAGGTCCACGGCGCCCGAGCGCACCAGACTGTCGACGATCTCCAGCGCCTGCTCGCCGGTGTCGGGCTGCGAAATGAGCAGGTCCTGCAGGTTCACGCCCAGCTTCTGCGCGTACTGGATGTCGAGCGCGTGCTCGGCGTCGACAAAGGCGCACTGACCGCCCTGCTTCTGCATCTCGGCGATCACCTGCAGCGTCAGCGTGGTCTTGCCGGACGATTCCGGGCCGTAGATTTCCACCACCCGGCCGCGCGGCAGGCCGCCCACGCCGAGCGCCACGTCCAGGCCGAGCGAGCCGGTGGAGACGACCTGGATGTCCTCGATCACCTCGCCCTCGCCGAGCCGCATGATGGTGCCCTTGCCGAACTGCTTTTCGATCTGCGCCAGGGCGGCCTGCAGGGCGCGGGTCTTTTCGCTGTCGGCGGGCATGCTGTGGCTGGTCGGGTTGCTCATGAGAATCTCCTTGGGATGCAATGCGTGGTCGGGTTGGAATGGGGCTCGCACCCGGCAATCACTGGATGCTTGACCAGTAATGTAGGGCCTGGATACTTCGCGGTAAAGCCTATAAATGGTCAGTTTGCCTGACAATACCGCATGGCCCTCCCTCCCCCTTCCGATGCCTGGCGCCAGACCCATCTGGGCCGGCTGATGGGCGACGCGCTGCGCCGCTTCGACGCGCGCGTGCTGCAGCTCATGGCGCGCGATATCGAGGTGCCGCTCGCGCTGTCCAACCTCGCGGCGCGCGCGCAGGTGGGCGCCGCGCACATCCACATCACGCGGCATTTGTCGCTCGCGGGGGACCGCCTGACCGAGCTGGCGGCGCGTGCCGGCATGACCAAGCAGGCCATGTCCAGCCTGGTGGACCAGTGCGCGGCCTGGGGCCTGGTCACGCGCGAAGCCGACCCGCTGGACGCGCGCGCACGGCGCGTGCGCTTCACCCCCACAGGCCTGGCCTGGCTGCGCGCCTTCGAGGACGCCGTGGCACAGGCCGAGGCGGAGTTTCGCGCCGAGGTCGGCGAGGCCGTCGCCACCGTGGTGGCCATCGGTCTGGAAACCTACGGCAGCACCGGCCCGGGCTCCTAGAATCACACGAACGGGGCACTGTCGCACCCGCGCCCACCGGAGAAACGTTGATGCGCATCCTCATTGCCGAAGACGACCAGGTGCTCGCCGACGGGCTGCTCCGCACGCTGCGCAGCTCCGGCGCGGTGGTCGACCATGTGGCCAGCGGCAGCGAGGCCGACGCCGCACTGATGACGAACAACGAGTTCGACCTCCTGATTCTCGATTTGGGCCTGCCGCGCATGCACGGCCTGGAAGTGCTGCGGCGCCTGCGTGCGCGCGGCTCGGCGCTGCCGGTGCTGATCCTCACCGCGGCCGACGGCGTGGACGAGCGCGTCAAGGGCCTGGACCTGGGCGCCGACGACTACATGGCCAAGCCGTTCTCGCTGCAGGAACTCGAAGCGCGCGTGCGCGCCCTCACGCGCCGCGGCATGGGCGGCGCCACCTCGACCATCAAGCACGGGCCGCTGACCTACGACCAAGCCGGCCGCGTGGCCACCATCGAGGGCAAGATGGTGGAGCTCTCGGCGCGCGAACTGGGCCTCCTGGAAGTGCTGCTGCAGCGCGCCGGCCGCCTGGTCAGCAAGGACCAGCTCGTCGAGCGCCTGTGCGAATGGGGCGAAGAGGTCAGCAACAACGCCATCGAGGTGTACATCCACCGCCTGCGCAAGAAGATCGAGAAGGGGCCGATCCGCATCGCCACGGTGCGCGGCCTGGGCTATTGCCTGGAAAAAATCTCTGAATAGAGAACACCCCCCTGTGTCGCTGCGCTCCTTCCCCCCGCTCTCGCAGCGCTGCGCGCTGCGGGCAGGGGGACGCACCCGGTGGCCTGGCAAAGCCAGTTCCACGGGTGCCCTGGTCTGGGTCGCGCCGGTATTGGCGGCTGTGGAGAAGGTGAGGGAGCAGGGATTGCTATGCAAATAGCAGCACTGCATCCATGTAAGACAAGCGCCAGGGGCCAAATAGGCTTGAAACCTTGAAAATCTTCCAGCGCGAGCAGCGCTCCCTGTTCGGCGAGATCCTGGACTGGATGCTCACCCCGCTGCTGTTGCTGTGGCCGGTGAGCCTGGCGCTCACCTGGCTGGTGGCGCAGGGCATTGCCAACAAGCCGTTCGACCGGGCGCTCGAATACAACGCGCAGGCGCTGGCGCAGCTGGTCTCGGTCAACCGGGGCAAGACGCAGTTCAACCTGCCGCAGCCGGCGAGCGAGATCCTGCGCGCCGACGATTCCGACACCGTGTACTACCAGGTCATCGGGCCGGGCGGCGCGCTGCTCTCGGGCGAACGCGAACTGCCCGCGCCGCCCGCCGACGAAACCCCGGCCAGCGGCGACGTGCGCCTGCGCGACGCCGAGCTGCGCGGCATCGACATCCGCATCGCCTACACCTGGGTGCGCCCGGCGCCCGACGAAGCGCCGCTCACCCTCGTCCAGGTGGCCGAGACGCGCGAGAAGCGCAGCGTGCTGGCCACGGAAATCATCAAGGGTGTGATGCTGCCGCAGTTCGTCATCCTGCCGCTCGCCGTGCTGCTGGTGTGGTTGGCTCTGGCGCGCGGCATCCAGCCGCTGCACCAGCTCGAAGAGCGCATCCGCGCGCGCCCGCCCGACGACCTCTCGCCGCTGGACGACCGCACGGTCCCGCTGGAGGTGGCGCCGCTGGTGGCCTCGGTGAACGACCTGCTCGAACGCCTGAGCGACTCCATGGCGACGCAAAAGCGCTTCCTGGCCGACGCGGCGCACCAGCTCAAGACGCCGCTGGCCGGCCTGCGCATGCAGGCCGACCTGGCGCAGCGCGAAGGCACCAGCACCGAGGAGCTCAAGCGCTCGCTGCAGCAGATCGGGCGCTCGTCCATCCGCGCCACACACAGCGTGAACCAGCTGCTGGCCCTGGCGCGGGCGGAAAGCAGCAGCGCGCAGCTCGCGCAGGTGCCCTGCGACCTGGCGCAGATCACCGTGGACGTGGTGCGCGACGCCGTCTCGCGCGCGCTCGACAAGGGCCTGGACCTGGGCTACGACGGCGCCCTGCCCGGCGCGCCCGGCGTGCACATGCTGGGCAACCCGACGCTGCTGCACGAACTGGTGCGCAACCTGGTGGACAACGCCATCAACTACACCCCGTCCACGCCCGAGCGGCCCGGCGTGGTGACGGCGCGCGTGCTGGCCGACACCTTTGGCCGCGTGCTCGTGGTGCAGGTGGAGGATTCCGGGCCCGGCGTGCCGGAGCCGGAACGCGAGCTGATCTTCCAGCCCTTCTACCGCGCGCTCGGCAACGACGCCGACGGCTCGGGCCTGGGCCTGCCCATCGTGCAGGAAATCGCCCGCCAGCACGGCGCGCGCATCGTGGTGGAAGACGCACGGCCCGGCGCCACGCCCCCTGGCGCCTGCTTCAGCGTGCGCTTTGCCGCGCTGGAGGACCCCCGGCCGTGATGCGGCTGGGAGATTCAAATCCTCTAAAAATGATAGCTTTTAGTTCAATGCGCATAAGCGCTGGGGGCTGATTTTTACCAAAATTTCAGCTGCAGGGCCGCAGCGCCTTGCCGGCGAGGGCGCCGCGCAGGCCCTCGGCCTGGGCGCGCAGGCGCGCGTCCGCCTCGGGCAGGCGCAGCATGAAGCCGGGCATGTCCAGGCGCTCCTGCACCACGCGCGCCGAGCGCACGCCCTTGGCGGCAAGGGTGGAGAGCCCGCGCTGCGCCGCCTCCTCGGTGGAAAAGCGCCCGAGCGAGAGGCCAGGCTCCAGGGCGGCGTTCGGCCGGTCGTAGGCGACGCCCAGTTCGCGCAGCTCGGCGCGCTTCTTGGCCACCTGGTCGGCATCGGGAAAGCGCCCCATGTAAACCATCCAGCGGCCGGGCAGCGTCGCCGGCTCCAGGCGCCAGCTGCCCTCGGGCAAGGCGGCGGCGGCGCGGCGCAGCGTGTCGGCCTGCGCGGTGTCGAAGATGCCCGCCTGCAGGCATTCGGCGGGCGCGCTGTGCGCAGCCACGCTGGGCGCGGCCTCCTGCGCCTCGCGCGCCGAAGCCGGCGCGGGCGGCGCTTCGGGTGGGGCCGGGGGCGACGCCGGCCGGCCGACCGGCGGGGGCAGCAGGCGCAGCCATTCCGGATGCAATTGCTCGCCGACGCGCTGCGGCTCGGCCTGCTCGCGCGGCGCCAGGCCCCAGTCGCGCAGCAGGCCCTGCGACCAGGCGTAGTAGCCGCCGTTGGCGAGCAGCAGGAGGAGGACCAGGACGCGCAGCATGCCTTGGCCTCAGACCGCTACCGGCCGCACCGACACTTCGGCGCTCGCGACCTCGATCACTCCGGCGGCGGTGCGCACGCGCAGCGCGCCGTCCGGTCCCACGCCCTCGGCCAGGCCTTCGCGCCCGTCGGACAGGCGCACGAGGCGCCCGGCGAGCCCGTCGCGTTCGGCGAAAGGCGCCACCAGCGGGGCAAAGCCATAGGCCTCGAACGCCAGCAGCGCATCGACCAGCGGCTCGGCGATGCGGTCGAGCGCGGTCGGCGCATCCCAGCGCGGGTCGAGCTCGTGCAGGCAGCCGGCCGGCATCGCCAGGCCCTCGCTGCTGCGCGGCGCGACGTTCAGCCCGATGCCAACCACCACCCAGCGCGTGGCGCTGTTGGCCGGCGCCAGCAGGCTGGCGGTTTCGACCAGGATGCCGCCGAGCTTGCGCTCCGGCCCACCGCCCTGCAGCCACAGGTCGTTGGGCCACTTGAGGACGGCGCGCGGCCCCGGCGCACCCGGCGGCGGCGGCTCCTCCTGCAGGCGGCGCGCGACGCACAGGCCGACCGCCAGCGACAACCCGGACCAGCTTCTCGGTGCCAGCGGCAGCGCCAGCGAGAAGGTCAGCGCCGCGCCCGGGGCCGCGCACTCGCTCTGCCAGCTGCGCCCCAGGCGCCCGCGCCCGGCCGTCTGGGCCAGCGCCACGAGCAAGAGCGGCTCGCTCTGCCCGGCGCGCAGGCGCCGCATGCATTCGGTGTTGGTCGAATCGACGCTGGCCAGCAGCTCGGCGGTAAAGCCCGGCAGGCGCGGCGCAAGCGCCTGCCACAAGGCTTCCAGGGGCCAGTGCAGCGGCGCGCCCACCGGTCAGCTCCGCGCCGGCCCGGCGCGCGGCCCGCGCTTGGGCGCCAGCAGGGTGCCGCGGCAGTTGGCGGCGCCGCACCAGCAGGGGTACTCGGCCTTGACCTTGGGGGTGTGGCGCTCCTCCAGCATCAGGCCGTAGTCGTAGTTCAGTTCCTCGCCGGCGGCGATGTTGCGCAGCGCGGTGATGAAAATGCGCCCGCCGCGCTCGTCGGCGTAACAATTCGGGTCGCAGCTGTGGTTGATCCAGCGCGAGGAATTGCCGCCGTATTTGGCGTCGATCACGCAGTCGCCGTCGACATGGAAATAGAAGGTGTGGTTGGGCTGCAGCGGGTCGTGCGGGTGCCGGTCCTGCGCCTCCTGCCAGCCGATGCGCTCGCCGGTGTATTCGATCAGCACCTCGCCTTCGGCGATATCCTGCACGGCGAACACGCCGCGCCCGTGCACGCCCGAGCGGCGGGTCTGGAGGCGGCGGCCGGCCGGGGCCGCGGGCACGGTGCGTGGAGGCATGGCGAAACTTCTGTTACTTTGAATAGGCACACCTGCGCGTGCGTGCGCGCGAGGCAGCCGATTGTAGGAGCGCCGCGCAATGGGCCCGGCGCAATGAGAAAACCCATGAGCAAAACCCTCGTCATCGCAGAAAAACCCTCGGTCGCGCAAGACATCGTGCGCGCCCTCACGCCCCTGGCGGGCAAGTTCGACAAGCACGACGACCATTTCGAGAACGAGCGCTACGTCGTCACCAGCGCCGTCGGCCACCTGGTGGAAATCCAGGCGCCCGAGCAGTTCGACGTCAAGCGCGGCAAGTGGAGCTTCGCGCACCTGCCGGTGATCCCGCCGTACTTTGACCTGAAGCCCGTCGACAAGACCAAGAGTCGCCTGGCCGCCGTCGTTCGCCAGGCCAAGCGCAAGGACGTGAGCGAACTCATCAACGCCTGCGACGCGGGCCGCGAGGGCGAGCTGATCTTCCGCCTGATCGAACAGTACGCCGGCGGCGCCAAGCCCCTGGGCAAGCCGGTCCGGCGCCTGTGGCTGCAGAGCATGACGCCGCAGGCCATCCGCGAAGGCTTCGAGAGCCTGCGCAGCGAGCAGCAGATGGCGGGCCTGGCCGACGCCGCGCGCAGCCGCTCGGAGGCCGACTGGCTGGTCGGCATCAACGGCACGCGCGCCATGACGGCCTTCAACTCGCAGGGCGGCGGTTTCTTTCTCACCACCGTCGGCCGGGTGCAGACGCCCACGCTCTCGCTCGTCGTCGAGCGCGAGGAAAAGATCCGCAAGTTCATCAGCCGCGACTACTGGGAAATCCACGCCAGCTTCGGCGCCGAGGCGGGCGAATACCCGGCCAAGTGGTTCGATCCGAAGTGGAAGAAGGGCGAGGATGTGGAAATGCGTGCGGACCGCGTCTGGTCTTCCGCCGAAGCCACCGCCATTGCCAACGCCGTGCGCGGCCAGCCCGCCACGGTCACCGAGGAGAGCAAGCCCACCTCTCAGGCTTCGCCTGCCCTGTTCGACCTGACCAGCCTGCAGCGCGAGGCCAACGGCAAGTTCGGCTTTTCCGCCAAGACCACGCTGGCCCTGGCGCAAAGCCTGTACGAGCGCCACAAGGCCCTGACCTACCCGCGTACCGACTCGCGCGCGCTGCCCGAGGACTACCTGCCCGTGGCCAGGCAGACCTTCGAGATGCTGGCCGACAGCGGCATGCGCCACCTGGCGCCGCACGCGCAGACGGCGCTGGCGGGCAACTACGTGCGCCCGTCCAAGCGCATCTTCGACAACAGCAAGGTGAGTGACCACTTCGCCATCATCCCCACACTGCAGGCGCCCAGCGGCCTTTCGGAAGCCGAGCAGAAGCTCTACGACCTGGTGGTGCGCCGCTTCATGGCGGTGTTCTTCCCGAGCGCCGAATACACCGTGACCACGCGCATCAGCACGGCGGCGGGCCACAGTTTCAAGACGGAGGGCAAGGTGCTGGTCAAGCCGGGCTGGCTGGCCATCTACGGCAAGGAAGCGGCCGACGAGGTGCAGGACGCGAAAGAAGGCGACAAGGGCCAGAACCTGGTGCCCGTGCAGCCCGGCGAGGTGGTGCGCACGGAACAGGCCGACCCCAAGGCCCTCAAGACCAAGCCGCCGGCACGTTACTCCGAAGCCACGCTGCTCGGCGCCATGGAAAGCGCCGGCAAGCAGATCGACGACGACGAGCTGCGCGAAGCCATGCAGGAAAAAGGCCTGGGCACCCCGGCCACGCGCGCGGCCATCATTGAAGGGCTGCTGACCGAAAAATACATGCTGCGCGAAGGCCGCGAGATCATCCCCACGGCCAAGGCCTTCCAGCTGATGACGCTCTTGCGTGGGCTGGAAGTCGAGGAACTCTGCCGCGCCGACCTCACCGGCGAGTGGGAATACAAGCTCGCGCAGATGGAAAAGGGCCAGCTCAGCCGCGAAGCCTTCATGCAGCAGATCGCCGCCATGACCGAGCGCATGGTGAAGAAGGCCAAGGAATACGACCGCGACACCATCCCCGGCGACTACGCCACGCTGCAATCGCCCTGCCCCAACTGCGGCGGCGTGGTGAAGGAAAACTACCGCCGCTACGCCTGCGTGGGCAAGCCCGGCGCGGACCCGTGCGGCTTCAGCTTCGGCAAGTCGCCCGCCGGCCGCACGTTCGAGACGGCCGAAGCCGAGCAGCTGCTGCGCGACAAGAAGATCGGCCCGCTGGAGGGCTTCCGCTCCAAGGCGGGCTGGCCGTTCACGTCCGAGATCGTCATCAAGTACGACGACGAGGCGCACAACTACAAGCTGGAGTTCGACTTCGGCGATGCCAAGGCCGAGGAAACCGGCGAGCTGGTCGAATTCGCCGACGCCTCGCTCGGGCCCTGCCCGATCTGCGGCTCCGAGGTGCACGAGCACGGCAGCAACTACGTCTGCACGCGCGCCGTGCCCACCGCCGCGCAGCCACTGCCCAGCTGCAGCTTCAAGAGCGGCAAGGTCATCCTGCAGCAGCCGGTGGAGCGCGCGCAGATGGAAAAGCTTCTGGCCACCGGCAAGACCGACCTGCTCGACAAATTCGTCAGCATGCGCACGCGCCGCGCCTTCAAGGCGCACCTGGCCTGGGACGCCGAGGCCGGCAAGGTGAACTTCGAGTTCGCCCCGAGCAAGTTCCCGCCGCGCCCCGGCGCAGCCAAGAAAACCATAGCTGCCAGCCCAGGCAGGGCAAGCGCTGGAGCCCAAAAAGGCACCAAAAAACCGGCCGCGGTGAAGAAGCCTGCGGCCAAGAAGGCCACCACGCCGCGCAAACCCGCGGCCGGCAAGGCGCCGAGCGCCGCGCTCGCCGCCGTCATCGGCACCGAGCCGGTGGCGCGCCCGGCCGCCGTGAAGAAGCTGTGGGAATACATCAAGGCGCACAACCTGCAGGACCCGCAGGACAAGCGCAGCATCATCGCCGACGACAAGCTGCGCGCCGTGTTCGGCAAGGACCGCGCCGGCATGTTCGAACTCGCCGGCCTGCTCGGCCCGCACCTGGGCTAGGCGACGGGCTTGTCATGCGCAGCCCCCGGGAACGCGCCGTCTGGACCGCCGTGGCCGTGCTGCTGCTGGCAGCGGCCGCCGCCGCGTGGTGGACGGCCGAGCGCTGGACACCGCACGCCGGCCCCTGGGCAAAGCAGGCCTGGCGCACCATGACACGCCCCGGCCCGCCGCCCGGCCAAGCCCGCGCCGGCACTGCTGCGGCCCCGGCGCCCCAGGTCGGCGCCTCGGCGGCCGCGCCGGTGCTGCACAAATGCGTGCGCGGTGGCCGCACCGAATACACCGACCAGCCCTGCCCGCCGGGCAGCGACAAGCGCCCGCTGGACGGCGCGCTCAGCGTGCTGCCGCAGTAGCCCCGCGCCAGCGCCGCGCGGGGCGCGCTGCTACCATCGTCCCCATGCCTTCGCACGCCTTGCCCCGCCGCCCCGCGCTCTGCGCGTGCCGTGCGCTGCTGCGCGCGCCGGCGCTGGTGCGGGAGATCTGGCCCTACAAGCCGGTCGCACATTCCCCCGCCCGGCGATCCGCAATCTCCCCCATCCACACGCGCACACCTCCATCGCCGGGCACCCGCCCAGCGCGATAGCGGCCGCCGCACGCCCACGGCCGGCCGCTCCTTCCAGGAGATGCGCCATGCCGCCCGACCTCGCCCACCCCGCCGCCGCCCTTGAAGGGCATTCGTCCCGCCACGCCGGCGCCCAGCCGCCGCCGGGCATGGAATTCACGCGCCAGTTCCTGCGCGCCAAGAACCCCTGCGCCACGGGCTACCGCTGGTTCAGCCGCCACGTGCCGGACGGCAGCGGCTACCAGGAAGCGCTCGACACCCTGGTGCAGGCCGGGCGCGTGGACGACGCCTGCTGGCTGCTCACCCAGTTCGGCCCCACGCAGGAGGTGCTGGTGCTGGACACGCTGGACGCCGAAGCCATCGTCTTCGCCGGTTCGCTGCAGGTGCGCGGCAACGTCGCCGCCGACACGGTGATCCACGTTGGCGGCTCGGTGCGCGCCGGCGGCGGGCTGCGCGCCGGTGGCGCCATCACCGTGGGCGGCGACATCCGCGTGGACGGCGGTGTCCGCGCCGGCGGCGCGCTCCAGGCGGGCGGCGGCGTGCGCGCCGAGTGGGGCATCGAGGCCGGCGGCGACATCCGCTGCGGCGCCGACCTGCGCGCCGCCTGGGACGTGGTCTGCGGCGCCCGCCTGACGCTGCAAGGCAGCGCTTTCGTCGGCCAGGACCTCATCGCCCAGGGCGCCGTGGAATGCGGCAAGGGCCTGCGCGTGGGCGGCCACCTGACCGGCGGCGACAGCCTGCGCGCCGGGCAAGGCGTCCTCGTCGGCGGCAGCCTCAGCGGCGTGGTGCACCTGGAGGCCGGCTGGGGCATCAAGGTGGGTGAATCGATCCACACGGCGGGCGCCATCAAGGCGGGTGAGTCGCTGGCCGCCGGCCAGGACATACGTGCCGGCGAAGGCTACGGCGTGTTCGCCGGGCTGGACGTGCAGGAAGAGGCCTGGCCGGCCAGCGGCCAGGTGTGGGCGGCCGAGCGGCCGGCGGGCCTGCGCAGCGGCGTGTGGATGGGGCCGAGCGCCGTGTAGCGCCCGCGCGCCGCCAGGCCGTCACGCGCTTGCGCTACGCTTGGCCACATGGATACAGCCGATCTCCCCGCCGGGTCGCCCGCGCCCGAACCGCTGCCCCGCGCCGTGCCGCTGGCGGGTGCCAGCAATTTCCGCGACCTGGGCGGCTACGCCGGCCACGGCGGGCGCGAAGTGGCGTGGCGGCGCATCTTCCGCTCCGACCACCTGGCCGGGCTCACGCCGGACGACCGGGCACGCCTGGCCGCCCTGGGCATCGCGCGCACGGTGGATTTCCGCGGCGAGCGCGAGCGCGCCCAGCTCGCCTACCTGCTGCCGGAGGTGGAGCACCACCAGCTGGCCGTCGAACCCACGGTGGTGCAGCGCGCCATCGAGCTGCAGCGCGAAGGCCGGGCGCTCACGCCGCAGGACGCGGTGGCGCTGATGCAGGAGACCTACCGCGGCTTCGTGCACGAGAACGCGCCGCGCTTTGCCGAGTTCTTCCGCATCCTGCTGGCCAAGGACGCGCCGCTGGTCTTCCACTGCACCGCCGGCAAGGACCGCACCGGCTTCGCCGCCGCGCTCATCCTGCTGGCGCTGGGCGTGCCGCGCAACGTGGTGATGCGCGACTACCTGCTCACCAACGCGCTCTATCGCCGCCCCGCCATGGCCGCGGGCCACGCGCCCGAGGAAGTGCTGGCCGTGCTGTGGCGCGTGCAGCGCGAATTCCTGGACGCCGCGCTGCTCAAGGTCGACGAAGACTATGGCGGCATGGAGACTTACCTGGTCGACGTGCTGGGCCTGGACGCCGCCGCGCAGCGCGAGCTGGCGGGGCGCTACCTGCTGCCGGTGGCCTGACCGCAGCAAGCGGCGCCGCGTTCAGCCCGCGCTGGGTTGCAGCCGGCCCGCGCCGCCCTGGTGGCGCACCCGCCAGTACAGCCAGCCGACGATCGACAGGTTCAGCAGGTTCCACCCCATGCCGTTGACGAACGCCGCCCGGTAGCTGCCCGTCACATCGAACACCCAGCCCGACATCCACCCGCCCAGCGCCATGCCGAGCAGCGTGGCCATGATGACGGCGCCGACCCGGGCGCCCGCCTCGTGCGGCGGGAAATATTCGCGCACGATGATGGCGTAGGCCGGCACGATGCCGCCCTGGAACAGCCCGAACAGCGCCGAAATCACATACAGCGGCACCAGCCCGTCGAACGGCAGGAACAGCACCAGCGCCACGCCCTGCAGCGCCGATCCCCACAGCAGCGTGCGGACGCCGCCAATGCGGTCGCACACCAGGCCCGAGACGATGCGGCTGACGATGCCGCAGGCCAGCATCAGCGACAGCATCTCGGCCCCGCGCGCCGCGCCAAAACCCAGGTCGGTGCAGTACGCGACGATGTGCACCTGCGGCATCGCCATCGCCACGCAGCACGCCACGCCCGCCACGCACAGCAGCAGCTGCGCCTGCCCCGGGCGCAGGCCAAACGGGCGGCTGCGGTCCACCCGCACCGCCGCGGCCGAGCCGACCTGCGGCAACACCAGCAGCGGCGGCCGCTGGCGCATGCGCAGCGCCAGCAGCAGCATGCCCGCCCCGCACACCAGCCCCATCAGCACGTAGGTGGGGCGCCAGCCGATCGTCCCGATGCCGTGCTGCACGATGGGCGGCCACAGCGCCCCGGCGATGTAGTTGCCGCTGGCGCAGACCGCCACCGCGATGCCGCGCCGCTTGTTCCACCACAGCGCCGTGTCGGCCAGCAAGGGCGCGAACGTGGCCGAGGCACCAATCAGCCCCATCAAGCCGTGCGCCAGCCCGAAGCCCCAGATGCTGCCCGACATCCCTGCCCACACGAAGCCGCCGCACACCCCCACCGCCCCCACGCACAGCACCGGCAGCAGCCCATGCTTATCGGCCAACCGCCCCGTCCACAGCCCGCCGATCCCCAGGCACACCATCATCAGCGTGTAGGGCAGCGACGCATCCGCGCGGCCCACCCCGAACTCGGCCTGCACGGCGGGCAGCACCACCGAGACCACGTACATGCTGCTGTTGCCCAGCACGACCAGGCCCAGTGTGACCAGCAGGCGCCAGGCGGCCTGGCGGGAGTCGATGAGAGAGGCCGGGGCGGCGGTGGAGGTGGGTGAATCGGAGGTGTGGGGCATGCGGGGCAATTTACCCGACAGCGGCAAGGGCCTGGCAAGGTGCTGCCAAAGCCTGCCCGCTGTGGACGCAGCGGCGTTGACGATATGGTTTTGATAGCTTTCCGCGCTTGCCAGATAAGCGCTGGAGGCCAATTTTCTTTGAATTCTTGCCCCCATAGCCTGGGGCTCGGCCAAGCGCCTTCGAGCCCGCATTGTCCAGGGACCTTGACCTGCAGCGGTTGCACCTCGGCACCACACACCCTAGGCGCTATAGCCCAATTTACCCATCAAATATTGGCCGAATCCGCCTCCGCCTCGGGCCACAGCTGCGGAAACATGAAGCGCAGCGCATGCTGCGGCAAACCAAACCGCACCTTGCCTTGGGGCGAGTCGGACTTGAGCAGGCCGCGTTTGACCAAGGCGCCCAGTGCGTCGGTGGCGCCCCGGTCGCTCATGCCGAGCATGGCTTTGAATTCGCCACGCGGCATTTCTTCGCCACTCAAAAACAGGTAGTGCAGGCCGCGCAGGGCCTCCTGGCGCACGCCGTTTTTGAGCACGGTGGCTTCAAACACCAGGCAGGCTTCGATGCGGGTTTTGATGGCCTCAAAGTCGAGCAGGCCAGCCATGAAGCGAACCTGGTCCAGGCAGGTGTCCAACACGTAGGTGGCCCATGCAATGAGGGCTTGTTCACTCAGGTTGCCGCGCCCGTCCAGGTCGCCACGGCGCAGGCTGTCGGCGTCGGCCAGCAGTGCGTAATAGCGCTCGGTGCTGCGGGCAAAGCCGCGCAGGGGCGACCACAGCCCGCCTGTGTAGCCCATGGCGGTGAGCCAGGTGTGGGTGTGCAGCCGCATCACGCGGCCGTTGCCATCCACAAAGGGGTGCACCCAGCCCAGCCGCTGGTGCGCGCAGGCCAGCGCCGCCAAAGCCGCCTCGCCACGACGCACACCGCCATAGAACGCTGCCCAGCGCTGCAAAAACAGGGCCACGGTGGCATGCGCTGGCGCCACATGCTGGCCGACGCGCACATCGCGCTGGCGCAGGGCACCCGGCACGATGGGCTCTTGCTCGGGCGTGAACAGGTCGGCGGCCGGCAGGCGGGCAAACAGGGCGCGGTGGATGTCTTGCACCGCGTCTGGCGCATACAGCTGGGCTGCGCCATCGGGCCCGGAATAGCGTTGCTCCAGCGCCTGCTCGGCTTCAATGTGGGCGATGGCCAAGCGCTGTTTGGCGGCCAGCGTGGCGTCTTTGGAAAAGTCTTGCCGCAGGGCCTGGTCGATTTCGTGTGGGCGGGTGTGCTGCCCCTCCATGCGATTGGTGTAGTACGAATTCATGCTGCGCAGCAGGCTTCGCAACTCCGGCGGCACGCGGGTGCCTGCGAGGGTGGTGGCCAGCCGAGACAGGTCATGCGCCTTGGCCAGCAAGGGTTCCATTCGGGCGTCGGCTGGCAGCAGAGGTTCGAACTGGTGGACTTCGGTATACATCCGATCATTTTGCCAAGATTGGTGTTTTTGTAAACATATGATTTGAAAATGAGTTTTATAAAAAACTCTAATTTTTTTGCCAACTATTTTGCGCGCCCTGCTCGCTAAATGCGTGGGCCACTCTGGTAATAGCCAATGGCGTCCCCTTGGTGTTGGGCCCCTGCATCTGACAGCCGCCTGGGTGGCGGGACGCAAAGGGGCGCCAAGCCACGCCTCCGGCCCTGCAAGCGCATTGATGAGGCGATGAAGGACCTGGAGATAACCAAGGAAACACTGCACAAGTCGGCCAACAATTTGCGGCTGGCCAATGACAAGGCCGAGGACCTGACGATCAAGAAGCTGACCCGCGGCAACCCGACGATGGCGGCGAAGTTTGCCGAGCTGCCGCGAGTCGTCACCCCGGCTGAGACAAGGTAAGACCCGCTGGGTTGTACGCACATCCCGGAAACCCTTGGAATTTCGAGAGGGCCACGATGAAAAGCCCTGCGCGCCGGCCCCCCATTGGTAGCTTCCAGCGCTTTCCGGCCCCAAACTCTGATTTACCAAAACCCGCTCCACAAGGCCCACCCATGCAGTTCGGCTACACCATCCTCTACGTGCCAGACGTGCCCGCCACGCTCAAGTTTTACGAAGCGGCTTTTGGGCTCACGACCCGGTTTTTGCACGAGGGCGGCGACTATGGCGAGCTGGACACTGGCAGCACGGTGCTGGCGTTTTCCGCCCACCGCCTCATGCAGCAGCTGGGCAAGAACCCGCGGGCGGCCGACGCGCACGCGCCCAGTTTTGAGATTGCGCTGTGCACGCCCGATGTGCCTGCGGCGCTGGCGCGCGCCCTTGCGGCGGGTGCCACGCCCATGCGCCCGGTCGAGGTAATGCCCTGGGGCCAGACGATTGCGTATGTGGCGGACATCAACGGGTTTCTGGTGGAGCTGTGCACGCCCGTGGGCTGATTGGGCTTGCAAGGCCAGCGGGTTTCAACCTTACGGTGCGGGTGCGCGCGGCTACCGGATACAGTGCTCTGCAGCGCGGCGGCCCCGCCGCTTGCCGCCTTCCAAACCTACCGGACCCAACCATGACCAGCCCCCTGTACACCCACTCGGTCCCCGTCTTCAAGCAGATGCTGACGGCCTTGAAAACCATCCTCGCCCAGGCCAGCGAGCACGCCGCGGCCAGGTCGATCGAGCCCGACGCCCTGCTGCAGGCGCGGCTGGCGCCGGACATGTTTCCGCTGCTCAAGCAGGTGCAGATTGCCGCCGATTTCGCGCGCGGCATCGCGGCGCGGCTGGCGGGGGTGGAGGTGCCGGCCCTGTCGAGGCAAGAAAAGAGCTTTGCCGATCTGGACGCGCTGCTGGTGCAGACCCTGGCGTTCCTGGACAGCGTGAACGCCGCGCAGTTCGCGGGCAAGGAAGGCGCCGACATCGTCCTGCGCCCCGGCACGCCGAAAGAGAAAAAATTCACCGGCCAGGCCTACCTGGTGCACTACGGCCTGCCGCAGTTCTTCTTCCATGTGACGACGGCCTACGCCATCCTGCGGCACAACGGCCTGCCGATTGGCAAGCGGGATTTCATGGGCGCGTACTGACGCACACGGCGGCGGCCCTTCGCTCGCCATGGTTCCGGGTGTCCAGGCGTGGGCGCGGCGGCGTACGGACGCAGCGCCCAGGAAACTCTTATTTCCATAGCATCAAACCTTTGCTACACAAGCGCTGACGGCCAATTTCACCGTCATTTCTAACCTGCGGGCCGCATCGGCACCACCGCGGCATCCGCCCCGCGCAAAGGGCACTCGCTGGCCACGCGCTCGGCCAGGGTCTGGCGCAGGGCTTGCAGCCCGGCAATGCGGGCGTCGATCTCCGTCAGCTTGCCGGCCAGCACCTGCGCGATCATCGGGCCGGGCTCGGGCGCGTCCCAGATGCCAGGCATCCGGTCGCCGATCTCCGCCAGCGAGAAGCCCAGTTGCTGCGCCGTGCGGATGTAGCGCACCAGTTCCACGGCCTCGGGCGGGTAGTCGCGGTAGCCATTGGCCAGGCGCCGCGCGCGGATCAGTCCGCTCTGCTCATAAAAGCGCAAGGCCTCGCGGCTCAGGCCGGCCGCGCTGGCAAGCTCACCAATCAGCATGGGCGGCCCTTGGCAGGAATGTTGAAAAAAGTGCTTGACCCTGAAGCGTACTGCAGGCCTGAAGCTCCGGGCTTCATCCCCTTCATGGAGTTTTCACCGTGTCCCGCCTTGCCTTTGCCCCCTCCCGCTACCTGCGCACCGTGCGCGCCAGCGCCTGGTACGACCTGCTCGTCACCTGGCCTTTTGCCTTGCCTTGGGTATTTGCCGGGGTGTACGCACAGCTGGGCGCCGTGGCCGACACCTTCGCACTGCCCGGCGCCCTGCACCCGCTGAACGCTACCCTGATGCTGATGGCCAACCTGCTCGGCTCGGTGGTGGTGGTGTGGGCCATCGCCCGCATCGCGGCGCCCACGCGCCTGCTGGGGCGGTTGGACGGCGTGGCGCGATTCCTCTTCGCCGCCGCGCAGATCTACGCCGTCACCCAGGGCGCCAGCGCCATCGTGCTGGGCTTCACGCTGTTCGAGCTAATCTTCGGCGTGCTGCAGTGGTGGCCGGTGGCGAGTTCGGAGCGCGCCAACGCGCGGGCGCTGCAGGCTGCGCCGGCGGCGGCCTGAGGCCCAGCGCTGCCCGCCCACTCCCGCTATGCTGGCGCTTGTCTTTTTCAACCCGCCTCTGCGAGCGCGTTTTCAGGGGCCCCACGGAGCGCACGAATGTTCAGTCATGTGATGGTCGGAGTGAATGACCTGGAAGCGTCGAAACGCTTTTACGACGCGGTGCTGGGCACGCTCGGCATCGGGCCCGGCGTGGCCAACCGCAACCGGTACTTCTACCGCAACCGCGCCGGCACCTTCGCCATTTCCACCCCCATCAACGGCGAGGCCGCGTGCCACGGCAACGGCAGCACCATCGGCTTCAGCGTCGATTCGCCCGAGCAGGGCGCGGCCTTCCATGCCGCCGGGCTGGCCCACGGCGGCACGACCTGCGAAGAGCCGCCGGGCTTTCGCGACGGCGACATGGGCCGGCTGTACCTGGCCTACCTGCGCGACCCGGACGGCAACAAGCTCTGCGCCGTGCACCGCCCGCCCAAGCCCGACGCAGCCGGCGCGCGCGCGTGAAGTCGGCCAGCGCCGCGCTGTTCGACGAGGCCTACTACCAGCGCTTCTATTTCGACAAGAAGACCAGCGTGGTCGACCCCGGCCATGTCGAGCGGCTGGGCGCGTTCGTCTGCAGCTACCTGCAGTACCTGCGCGTGCCGGTGCAGCGCGTGCTCGACGTCGGCTGCGGCATCGGCCTGTGGCGGGGCGTGGTGGCGCGGCATTTCCCGCACGCCAGCTACCACGGCGTGGAGCTCAGCAGCTACCTGTGCCAGCGCTTCGGCTGGGAGCAGGGCTCGGTGGTCGACTACCGCGCCGATGCGCCCTACGACCTGGTGATCTGCCAGGGCGTGCTGCCCTACCTGGACGCCGCCGACCTGAAGCGGGCGCT
>MEDL01000016.1 GCA_001724785.1 Acidovorax sp. SCN 68-22
CCGAAGAGTCCGGCCTGCCCCTGTACCGCTACCTGGGCGGCATGGGCGGCATGCAGTTGCCCGTGCCGATGATGAACGTCATCAACGGCGGCGCGCACGCCAACAACAGCCTGGACCTGCAGGAGTTCATGATCATCCCCGTGGGCGCCCCCTCCTTCCGCGAGGCCGTGCGCTGGGGCGCCGAGGTGTTCCACGCCCTGAAGAAGATCATCCACGACAAGGGCATGAGCACCGCCGTGGGCGATGAGGGCGGTTTCGCGCCTTCCGTGGAAAACCACGAGGCCGCCATCCAGCTCATCCTTCAGGCCATCGACGCCGCTGGCTACACCGCCGGCGAACAGATCGCTCTGGGCCTGGACTGCGCCGCCAGCGAGTTCTACAAGGACGGCATGTACGTCCTTGAAGGCGAAGGCGGCCTGCGCCTGACGGCCCAGCAATGGACCGACATGCTCGCCACCTGGTGCGACAAGTACCCCATCATCTCCATCGAGGACGGCATGCATGAGGGCGACTGGGAAGGCTGGAAGATCCTGACCGAGCGCCTGGGCAAGAACGTGCAGCTGGTGGGCGACGACCTGTTCGTCACCAACACCAAGATCCTGCAGGAAGGCATCGAGAAGGACATCGCCAACTCGATCCTCATCAAGATCAACCAGATCGGCACGCTGACCGAGACCTTCTCCGCCATCGAGATGGCCAAGCGCGCCGGCTACACCGCCGTGATCTCGCACCGCTCGGGCGAGACCGAGGACAGCACCATCGCCGACATCGCCGTGGGCACCAACGCCGGCCAGATCAAGACCGGCTCGCTCTCGCGCTCGGACCGCATCGCCAAGTACAACCAGCTGCTGCGCATCGAGGAAGACCTGGGCGATATCGCTTACTACCCCGGCCGCGCTGCGTTCTACAACCTGAAGTAATGGCCCCCACGGTCGCGCACTGCGTGTCGCTCCCTGCGCCTTGCAGGCCGCAGGACTGGCGGAGCCAGCCCTTCTTCGGGCTGTCCGCACCTGCGCAGGCAGGTACGGAGCCGCAGCCCTCAGCCCCAAGGGGCCGCGTTTCGCCTTGGGGCGGCCCGGCGACGAAACTGCCCCCCACGGTCGCGCGCTGCGTGTCGCTCCCTGCCCCCCGAGGGGGCCGCGTTTCGCCTTGGGGCGGCCCGGCGGCGAAACACCGCGCTAGGGGCTAAACCATGGGCTCGCGCATCGTCACGGTGGTGCTGGTCGCGCTGCTGGCCGCACTGCAGGCGCAGCTGTGGTTCGGGCGCGGCAGCGTACCCCGCGTGGCGAGCATGCAGCAGCAGCTGCGCGCCCAGCAGGATGCGAACGAAGCCGCGGCGGAATCCAACCAGCGCCTGGCCTCCGAGGTGCAGGATCTGCGCGAGGGTCTGGACATGGTGGAGGAGAAGGCGCGCAGCGAACTCGGCATGGTCAAGCCGAACGAGATCTACGTGCAGTACCTGCCATAGCGTCGGCGGCAGCGCACACGAAAGCTTCACAGAGCCGTCACGCAACTGTCTTGCGCGCTGCCTAAATTGTGTTCCAGGCCCACCCTGGAACACACGATGACCACTGCCTTTTCAAGTGCCCAAACAGCGGCGCGCTCTGTACCGCGCAACATGTCGGTGGGCCTGGCCAGAACCCCCAGCGAGATTTTGGAGGCGCAGCGCCTGCGCTACAGCGTGTTCGCCGATGAACTCGGCGCCCGACTGCGCACGCGCACGCCGCAGGTGGACCACGACATCTTCGACCCGTACTGCGAGCACCTGGTGGTCCGCGACGAGCATGCCGGCGCCGTGGTCGGCACCTACCGCATCCTGGCACCGGCGCAAGCCGTGAAGATCGGCGCCTACTACTCGGAAGGCGAGTTCGACCTGACGCGCCTGCTGCACCTGCGGCCCCGGATGGTGGAAATCGGCCGCTCCTGCGTGCACCCCGACTACCGCAGCGGCGCCACCATCACCTTGCTCTGGACGGGCCTGGCGCGCTACATGCTGCAGAACGGCTACGACTACCTGATCGGCTGCGCCAGCATGAGCATGGCCGATGGCGGCCACGCCGCCGCCAGCGTCTACCGCCGCCTGCAGGCGCACATGGCCCCGCTGGAATACCACGTCTTTCCCCGCTGCCCGCTGCCGCTGGACTCCTTGAACCAGACCTTGCCGGCTGCCGTCCCGCCCTTGATCAAGGGCTACCTGCGCGCGGGCGCCTGGGTCTGCGGCGACCCGGCCTGGGACCCCGACTTCAACACCGCCGACCTGCCCATTCTCATGCCGCTGGCACGCCTGGACAGCCGCTACGCCCGGCACTTCCTCGGATGACGCAGGCGGCCGACCCGGGCGCTGCACCCGCCCCGCGCCCTCTCCAGCTGTTGCGCGGCATGCGCCTGGGCGTGCACCTTCTGTGGGGCGCGGCAACGGTGGCGCTCGCCTACCCGCTCGCCAGCGCCGCGCTGCGCCTGCGGCTCAAGCGCCGCTGGTCGCACCAGCTTCTGCGCATGCTGGGCGTGGCCCTGGAGGTGGACTGGAGCGAAGCGCCCGCAGGCGCGCTGGTAGTCGCCAACCACATCTCCTGGCTGGACATCTATGCCCTCAACGCAGCGCATCCCATGGCGTTCGTCGCCAAGGCGGACGTGGCCACCTGGCCCCTGGTGGGGTGGCTTGCGGCGCGCACGGACACGGTCTTCATGCGCCGCGGCGTGCGCAGCGACGCACGCGCAACCAACCTGCGCATCGCGGCCCTGCTGGAAGCCGGCCAAACGGTGACCGTATTCCCCGAAGGCACGACCACCGACGGCAGCACGCTGCTCGACTTCCACGCCGCCCTGCTGCAGCCGGCCATCGCGGCCGGCCGCCCCATCCACCCCGTGGCCATCAGCTACCACGGGCCGGACGGCCGGCGCAGCAGCGCTGCGGCTTACGCGGGTGATACCAGCCTGCGCGCATGCCTGGCGGCCATTCTGGCCGGGCGGGGCCTGGTGGTGCGTGTTCGCGCGGCGCCACCTTTGCCCACGGCGGGTGCACACCGCCGGGCGCTCGCGGTGGCTGCGCACCGGGCGGTCGCGGCCCGCCTGGCGCTGCCCACCGCACCGCCGCCGGCCCCGACGCAGCCTGGTGCGACCTTGCCCGACGTTCCGTCCTGGGCTACTGGGCGCCGCTGGGCGTAGGCGGCTGGAACACGCTGGGCGCGGCGAACACCTGCGCCGCGTCGACCGCGTCGAAACGGTACTGCTGGCCGCAGTATTCGCAGCCGACTTCGATCTGGCCCTGCTCGGCGAGGATGCTCTCGGCCTCCTCGCGCCCGAGCGATTCGAGCATGCGGCCCACGCGTTCGCGGCTGCAGGAGCAGGCAAAACGCGGCCCGAGCGCGCCCTGCTGCGGGACAAAGCGCGCCAGGTTTTCCTCCCAGAACAGGCGGCGCAGCACCGTATCGACATCCAGCGTGAGCAGCTCCTCGCGCGTCAGGCTGGCGGCCAGCGTGGCGATGCGGTTGTATTCCTCGTCGGCACCGTGCGCGGCCGATTCGCCCTGGCTGCCGCCCAGGTTGGCCTGGCCCATGAGCGGCATGCGCTGGATCAGCAGGCCCGCAGCGACCTGATCGTCGGCGGCCAGCACCAGCGTGGCTTCAAGCTGCTCGGACTGCCGCATGTAGTGCGCCAGCACCTGGCTCAGGCTGGCGAGCGGGCGCCCTGCTTCGTCCACCAACGGCACCACGCCCTGGTACGGCTGCTGGCCCGGAAGCTTGTCCTGCGGGTCGAGCGTGATCGCGCAGCGCCCACCGCCGGCCACGTTGACCAGGGCGGGCAGCGTGGCCCCGTCCGGCACCTCGCTGGTCAGCGCCGCCGTGGCGCGCAGCGACAGATCGGACTGCACTTCGGCCACGGCCAGGCGCAGCGGCCCGTCGCCGAAAATCTGCAGCACCAGTGCGCCGTTGAACTTGATGGAAGACTGCATCAGCACGCCCGCCGCGGCCATTTCGCCGAGCAGTTCGCGCACCGGCACGGGGTAGGCGCCGGTGGTGGTGTTGGCGGCGCGCCGCGCCAGCATCTCGCGCCAGGCGCCGTCCAGGCGAACGATGGCGCCGCGCACCGGCAGGCCCTCGAAAATGAATTTGTGCAGCTCCGACATGCCCGCGTCAGGCCGTATCGGTGCGCCGCAGACCGTCGCGAAAGCGCCGCGCGTTCAGGACGTAGTGCTGGGCGCTGGCACGCAGGCCCTCGATTTGTTCGGGGGTGAGCTGGCGCACCACCCGCGCGGGGCTGCCGAGGATCATCGAACCGTCGGCAAACTCCTTGCCTTCGGTCACCAGGGCGCCGGCGCCCACCAGGCAGTTCTTGCCGATCCTGGCGCCGTTGAGCACCACGGCGCCTATGCCGATCAGGCTTTCGTCGCCGATGCTGCAGCCATGCAGCACCACCTGGTGGCCCACCGTGACGCGCTCGCCAATCACCAGCGGCTGGCCGAAGTCGGCGTGCAGCACGCTCGCATCCTGCACGTTGGAGCCCGCGCCGATGGTGATGGATTCCGTATCGCCCCGCACCACGGTGCCGAACCAGACGCTCGCGTCCTCGCCCAGTACCACCGCGCCAATCACCTGCGCGCTGTCCGCCACCCAAGCGCTGGGCGCGATGTGCGGCGCCTTGTCATCCAATGCATAGACCGCCATGCCAATCCTCGTGTTGCTTCCTCCGGGCGGGCGCCGGGAGCTTTCTACAATTGTAGGGATGGAATTCCGACACCGCGCGCAGGCGCTGCCGCGTGTCTGCAGCGCAGCGGTAAAAGCGCCCGCGGCGCAGACGGTGTAACCCGATGACGCTTCTTTTACCATAGCATTCGGTGGCCCGGCGCGCCCGCGCCCGGACCGCCGGCGAGGTGCCGGAGACGGCTTTCAGGATGGCGCCTGCCCTGCCGCAATTGGTAATTTTTGGTATCGGTGGCAGCGCGAGCGCGCGCAACGCGATTCGCAGGTGCACTATGCGCACCGCGCCCTCATCTGCACGATGCCGCCGCGCGCCGGCAGGCCGACTCCGAGGAGCCGGCATTGGCCTGGCTCCGGAGCGCGCGATGCTTCCTAGAATGGCTGCAGCGCGCCGCATGCCCACGCAGCGCGGCCCGGCCCCTGTTTCGTATTGAGTACCGACCCGATGTCCAGTCCCGCTTCGTTTGACCCCCAGAATTTGCCGCCCGCGCCCCAGGCGTCGGTGGCCATGATTGCCCGCCAGGCCATCGTCAACTCCCAGCAGGCCGTCATCGGCTACGAGCTCTTCAACCGCTCGCGCACCGGCCCCGGCCATACCGCGGCGACCGACGTCGCGCTGGTGTTCAGCGCCCTGTCCCACGCCGGCACCGAAGACCTGGTCGGCAAGAAACTGATCTTCGTCAACTGCACGCACGAGAGCCTGGCCGGCGGCCACCTGGAGCTCATCGACCCCGACAAGGTGGTGCTGGAGATCCCGCCGCTCGGCCATGTCGCCGCCGACGAGGTCGGCACGCGCCTGCCCATGCTCTCGGTGCTGCGCGAGCGGGGCTTCCATCTGGCGTTCAACCACACCGTGCTGCAATCCGCCTACGCCGCCTGGCTGCCGCTGGCGGACTACATCAAGCTCGACCTGTCCGTGCTGGCACCCGACCAGCTGGCGGTGCTGATCAGCTATGCGGGCCGGCATTCGCAGGCCGAGCTGGTCGCCGAGAAGGTGGAAACCGCGCAGCAGTACGACCTGGCCTCCAGCCATGGCATCGCGCTGTTCCAAGGCTATTGGTTCGCCCGGCCCTCGCTGGTGCAGGCGCGCCTGGTGACGCCCTCGCAGGCGGCCATCCTGGAGCTGATGAGCCTGGTACGCAAGCAGTCGAGCACCGAGGCCATCGAGGAAGTGCTCAAGAAGGACGCCGGCCTGGCCTTCAACCTGATGCGGCTCATCAATTCCTCGGGGTTCGGTCTGACGCGTGAGATCACCTCCTTCCGCCAGGCCGTGATGCTCATGGGCCTGAAGAAGCTCTTTCGCTGGGCGGCGCTGCTGCTTACCGTGTCGCGCAACGGCGCGCCGCCACCCTCGGTCGGCAACACCGCCGTGGTGCGCGGGCGCCTGATGGAACTGCTGGCGCTGGAGTTGTTCGACCAGGAACTGGCCGACGAGGCCTTCGTCGCAGGGATCTTTTCGCTGCTCGACACCATGCTCAGCATGCCGATGGCGTCTGCCCTGGAACTCATCACCGTGCCGGAGCCGGTGTCCACGGCCTTGCTGCGCCGCGAAGGACCGCTGGGCATGCTGCTGCAGCTGGCCCAGGCGTGCGAGAGCAACGACGACGGCGCCTTCGACCAGGCGGCGCAGGCGCTGGGTTTGAGCAGTTCCCAGATCAACGGCGCGCACCTGCAGGCCCTGGCCTGGGCCGACCATATCGGCGCGGATTGAGCCGCCCGGGGCGGACGCCTAGAATCGCCGGGAACGCGCGCCGCGTGCGCGCCCTGCCCGCCCATTCCTCGCCCGCCCCATGTCCCAAGCTCCCGATACCGCCTCCGCCACCGAAGAAGCCTCCGCCACCGCCGTAGCGGCCAGCGACATGGCGGTGATCGCCCGCCAAGCCATCGTGGACGCCCAGCGCGCGGTGGTCGGCTACGAGCTGTTCGACCGCTCCACCGCACAGGACGCGCACACCGCCGCCAGTGATGCCGCCCTGCTGTTCAACGCGCTGTCCTATGGGGGCGCGGAGGCACTGGTCGGCAAGCTCACCGTGTTCATCAACTGCACGCACGAGAGCCTGGCCGGCGGCCACCTGGAGCTGGTCCACCCCGACAAGGTCGTGCTGGAAGTGCCAACCCTGCCCGAAGGCGCCACGCCCGAGGCCATCGAGGCCTGCATCGCGATTTTCGAAGGCCTGAAAGCGCGTGGCTTCCGCCTGGCCTTCGACCAACAGGTGCTGCGCCGGCCGTACGCCGCCTGGCTGCCCATGGCGGCGTACATCAAGCTCGACGTGACGGCCTTCAAGCCCGAGCTGGCCGCGCCGCTGGTGCAGTTTGCGCGCAGCTACAGCCAGGCGGAAATCGTCGCCGAGAAGGTCGAGACGGCCGAGCAGTTCCAGCGCATGGCCGACCTGGGCGTCAAATTGTTCCAGGGCTACTGGTTTGCCAAGCCGTCCACGGTGCAGGCCAAGACGATACGGCCCTCGCAGGCGACCATCATCCAGCTCATCAACCTGGTGCGCCGCCAGGGCAGCACGGCCGAGATCGAGGACCTGCTCAAGAAAGACCCCACGCTCTCCTTCAACCTGCTGCGCTTCATCAACTCCTCGGGTTTCGGCCTGCAGTGCGAGATCACCTCGTTCCGCCACGCTGTCATGATCCTGGGCCTCAAGAAGCTCTTCCGCTGGGCGGCGCTGCTGCTGACCACCTCGCGCGCCGGCGGCTCGCCACCCGCCGTGGGCACCATGGCGGTGGTGCGTGGGCGCCTGATGGAGCTGCTGGCCCACGAACTGCTCTCGCAGGAAGAATGCGACAACGCCTTCGTCGTCGGCGTGTTCTCCATGCTCGACACCATGCTCGGCATGCCGCTGGAGAGCGCACTCAACTCCGTCGCGCTGCCCGAATCGGTGGTCGAAGCGCTGCTGCACGGGCGCGGCGTGTTCGCGCCCTTCCTGGCGCTCACCAAGGCCTGCGAGAGCGGCGACGAAGCCGCGTTCGCCTACAACGCCGAGCAGTTGCACCTGTCGAACCACCAGGTCAACTGGGCCCACCTGCAGGCCCTGGCCTGGGCCGAAAGCCTGAGCGAATAACCCTGGGGCCTGTTCACGGGCCCTAGCCGCGCGGATGGTGGCGCGCGTGCAGCTCGCGCAGGCGTTCGCGCGCCACGTGGGTGTAGATGGTGGTGGTGGAAATGTCGGCGTGGCCGAGCAGCAGCTGGACCACGCGCAAATCGGCCCCGTGGTTGAGCAAATGCGTGGCGAACGCGTGGCGCAGCGTGTGCGGCGAGAGCGGCGCGGTGATGCCGGCGGCCAGCGCATGGGCGCGCACGATGCCCCAGAAGCGCACGCGCGTCATCCCCGCGCCACGCGCGGTGACGAACAAATCGTCGCTCTGGCGGCCCGCCAGGATGGCCGGCCGGGCCTCGCCCAGGTAGCGCGCCAGCCAGGCGCCGGCTTCCTCGCCGAACGGCACCAAACGCTCCTTGCCGCCCTTGCCGAGCACGCGCAGCACGCCCGCGCCCAGGTCCAGGTTCCAGGTCTTGAGCTGCACCAGTTCCGAAACACGCAGGCCGCTGGCATACATCAGCTCCAGCATGCTGCGCTCGCGCAGGCCGAGCGGCGTCGCGGCGTCGGGCGCGGCCAGCAAGGCTTCGACCTGCGCCTGGCTGAGCGTCTTGGGCACGCGCAGCGGCTGGCGGGCGGCCTGCAGGCGCACGCTCGGGTCGGCGGCGATGCGCCGCTCGCGCAGCGCCCAGTGGAAGTAGCGCCGCAGCACGGAGAGGCGCCGGTTGGCCGTGGTGGCGCGCGTGCCATGGTGGCGCGCGGCGAACCAGGCCTGGATGTGGTGCTCGGCGGCTTCGTCCAGGGCGACGGGCGGCGCCTGCGCGGCGAGCCAATCGGCGAAATGGCGCAAATCGCTGCGGTAGGCGGCCAGGGTGTTGCGCGAGAGCCCGTCCTCCAGCCACAGCGCGTCGGTGAACTGGTCGATGGCAGTCTGGCTGGCGGTCTGCGCGGGCATGCCAAACGATAGCAGAGCAGCCCGCGCGCGCCGGCGTGCCGGGCGGCCGCAACCGCTATGCTGCGCGCGGTGATTTACGCGCACATCCTGTTCCCCGACTTCTCCCTCATCCTGCTCGGCTACCTCGTGTGCCGCTTCACGGCGCTCGACCGGCCGGTGTGGCAGGCGGTCGAGGGCGTCGTGTACTACCTGCTGTTCCCGGTGCTGCTGTTCCAGTCCATCGTCAAGAGCCCGATCGAGCTGGGTACCACGTCGTCGCTGATGGCCGCCGGCCTGCTGTCGGGCCTGTCGGGCATCGCCCTCGCCTATGCCCTGCCCCATGTGCCGGGGCTGGGCCGACGCATCGGCGTGCGTGCCCACGCCGGCGCGGCGCAGGTGGCGTTCCGCTTCAATTCCTTTGTCGGCCTGGCCATGGCCGAGCGGCTGGCCGGCGCGCCCGGCCTGCAGCTGATGGCGGTGCTGATCGGCATTTCGGTACCGCTCTACAACATCGCGGCCGTGTGGCCGATGGCGCGCCAGGGCCAGCACCACTTCGCGCGCGAACTGCTGCGCAACCCCTTGATCCTGGCGACCACGGCGGGGCTCGCGGCGAACCTGGCGGGCCTGCAGATTCCCGAGGTGCTGGCGCCCAGCGCGGCGCGCATCGGCGCCGCGGCGATCGCGCTCGGGCTGATGGCCGCCGGCGCCGGGCTGCAGCTCGGGTCGCTGCGCCAGGACAAGGCCTTGACGGTGTCGGTACTGTCCATCCGCCACCTGCTGCTGCCGCTGCTGGCCTGGCTCGCGTCGCGCTGGTTCGGCCTGGACGCGCTGCAGACCACGGTGCTCTTGATCTTTTCCGCCCTGCCGACCTCGTCCACCTGCTATGTGCTGGCCGCACGCATGGGCTTCGACGGGCCCTATGTGGCCGGGCTGGTCACGCTCTCCACCCTGCTTGGCCCGGCCAGCCTGGCGCTCGCACTGGGCGTGCTGGGGCCCCTCTCATAACTACGTAATTGATAGCTTGTCGCCCTACAACCACGGGCGCTAGAGGCCAATTTCATTCAATATTTTCCTGAGCCAGCGCCCAGGCCACGTGTTCGCGCACCAGGGCGCTGTCATCGTGCGCCCGCGCCTGCAGCGCGGCGCGCAGTGCCGGCGCATGCGTCCTGGCGAGCGCGTTGCCCAGCGCCACGGCCACGTTGCGCAGCCAGCGCTCGTGGCCGATGCGGCGGATCGGCCCGCCCTCGGTCATGCGCAGAAAAGTAGCTTCGTCCCAGGCGAACAGCTCCACCAGCTGCGCGCCGCTCAGGCCGGCGCGGGCGTCGAAATCGGCCAGCGGGCTGGTGCGGGCGTATTTGTTCCAGGGGCAGATGAGCTGGCAGTCGTCGCAGCCGTAAATGCGGTTGCCGATGGCGCGGCGCAGCTCCACCGGGATCGGCCCGGCGTGCTCGATCGTCAGGTAGGAAATGCAGCGCCGCGCGTCCAGCCGGTAGGGCGCGATGATGGCCTGCGTCGGGCACACGTCCATGCAGGCCTGGCAGCTGCCGCAGTGCGCCGTCACCGGGGCGCTCGCGGGCAGCTGCATGTCGAGGTAGATTTCGCCGAGGAAGGCCATGGAGCCGGCTTCGCGGTTGAGCACCAGCGTGTGCTTGCCGCGCCAGCCCTGGCCGCTGCGCGCGGCGAGTTCGGCCTCCAGCACGGGCGCCGAATCGGTGAACACGCGGTACCCGGTGGGCCCCACGGCCTCGGCGATGCGGTCGGCGAGCTTCTGCAGGCGCGCGCGCAGCACCTTGTGGTAGTCGCGCCCCCGGGCATAGACCGACACCGCGCCCTGGTGCGGGTCCGCCAGGCGGGCGAACTCCACCGCCTGCCAGTCGGCCGGCGTATCGCGCGGCAGGTAGTCCATGCGGGCGGTGATGACGCTCACCGTGCCCGGCACCAGCTCGGCGGGCCGGGCGCGCTTCATGCCGTGCGCCTCCATGTAGTGCATGTCGCCGTGGAAACCCTGCGCCAGCCAGGCCGCGAGGCCGGGCTCGGCGGAGGACAGGTCGACGTCGGCGACGCCGATTTGTGAAAATCCGAGTTCGCGCGCCCATTGCGCGATCTGAGGAACGAGTTGACTGCCGCTGACCACCATCGCCCGATTGTAGAAACGCCCCCCGCCCGCACGGCCCGCACGCTGGTCTGGCACAGCGAGGCCGACACCGAGGCCTTCGCCCGGCAGCTGGCGGCGCAGCCGGGCCTGGCGGATGCCTTCGTCAGCCTGCACGGCGACCTGGGCGCGGGCAAGACGACCTTCGTGCGCCACCTGCTGCGCGCGCTGGGCGTGCAGGGGCGCATCAAGAGCCCGACCTACGCCGTGGTCGAGCCGCACGAGGCGCCGGGCCTGGCCATCTGGCACTTCGACTTCTACCGCTTCAGCGACCCGCGCGAATGGGAAGACGCGGGATTTCGCGAGCTGTTTGCCAACCCTGGGCTAAAGCTGGCAGAATGGCCAGAGAAGGCTGCGGGCCTGATCCCGCCTGCGGACCTTGCTATCCACATTGAAGCAATCGACGACAGCGTGCGCCACGCCCACCTGGCGGCCGGCAGCGCGCTTGGCGAACAACTGCTGCAAGGACTGCGCCCATGACCCCTGACGCCCCCCCCGAGCCCCGCGCGCACGCGCCGCAGGCCTCGCGGCGCGCGCTGCTGCGCGCCGGCGGCCTGGTGCTGCTGCTCGGGCGCCAGCAGATCGCGCGCGGCGCCACCATCCTGGCGGTGCGCATCTGGCCGGCGCCCGAATATTCGCGCGTCACGCTCGAATCCGACGGCCCGCTCAAGGCGCGCCAGTTCTTCGTCACCACGCCGCCGCGCCTGGCGGTGGACATCGAAGGCATAGACCTCAGCCCCGAACTGCGCGAACTGGTGGCCAAGGTGCGGCGCGACGACCCAAACATCGCCGGCATCCGCGTCGGCCAGAACGCGCCCGGCGTGGTGCGCCTGGTGGTCGACCTCAAGCAGGCGGCGCGGCCGCAGGTGTTTTCGCTGCCGCCCGTCGCCGCCTATGGCAACCGCCTGGTGTTCGACCTGTACCCGGAGGTGCCCGTCGACCCGCTGGAAACGCTGATCGCCGAGCGCCTGCAGGCCACGCCCGGCAGCGCGGCCGAGTCGGCGCCGGGCACCGCGGCGCCCGAGCCGGCGCAGGCGCTGTCGGCCACGCCCCGCGCCGACAAGGCGGCCGACCCGCTGGGGGACCTGATTGCCCGCGCCGGCGGGGCACGCGAAGCCGCCGCACCGGGCGCCGCGCTCGACGTGCCGGACAACCCCGCGCCCCCGCCCGCGAAGGCGCCGGCAGCGCCCGCCCTGGCGCTGGCGCGCAAGACCGACCGGCTGATCATCATCGCCCTCGACCCCGGCCACGGCGGCGAAGACCCCGGCGCCATCGGCCCGCAGGGCACGCGCGAGAAGGACGTCGTGCTCAAGGTCGCGCACCTGCTGCGCGAGCGCATCAACGCCACCACTGTGGGCGGCAACCCGATGCGCGCCTACCTGACGCGCGACGCCGACTTCTTCGTACCCCTGGCGACGCGCGTGCAAAAGGCCCAGCGCGTGCAGGCCGACCTGTTCGTGAGCATCCACGCCGACGCCTTCACCAACCCCGACGCGCGCGGTGCCAGCGTGTTCGCGCTCAGCGAGGGTGGTGCGTCGAGCTCGGCAGCGCGCTGGCTCGCCAACAAGGAAAACCAGGCCGACCTGATCGGTGGCCTCAACGTGCGCGCCCAGGACAAGCACGTGCGCCGCGCGCTCATCGACATGAGCACCACGGCGCAGATCAACGACAGCCTCAAGCTCGGCAGCGTGCTGCTCGGCGAGATCAAACAGGTCGGCAAGCTGCACAAGCCGCGCGTCGAACAGGCGGGCTTTGCCGTGCTCAAGGCGCCGGACATCCCGAGCGTGCTGGTCGAGACCGCCTTCATCAGCAACCCCGAGGAAGAAGCGCGCCTGCGCAGCAGCGCCTACCAGGAGCGCCTGGCCGACGCGCTGATGCGGGGCATCGAGCGCTACTTCGCGCGCAACCCGCCGCTGGCGCGCAGCCGCTCGGTCTAGGCGCGGCCGGCGCCTCCTTCTCTCTTTTCCCCGTCTCCGGGCCACACGCCCGGCGCAGCTGCAGCGCGCCGGCGCGTGGCGCGCTGCGCCGAGCCGGGGCACACGCAGATCGCACGCTCCCGCATCTGCAGCAGACGGCCTGCATTCCTTGCAGTGCGCACACCGTCTGAATGGCTCTGATTGTGTACATTCGAATCAGAAAAACCGAATTTACCCCTCTAATTTAAGGGTTAACCCGCTCACTTTTGGGTTTCTGCGCCCTGAGAATTTGGGCATTGCACACAATTGGCCATTTCGGATCGGTTCGTCGATCAACGAATCCGAGACCTTCCAAAACCCACCCCACATTCACACAGGAGCCTCCCATGACCGACCCAAACCGCACCCTTGCCCCGACCGAGGGTTTCTTTACCGTCAAGGACGAGCTTCCCGTGGAGCGCCTTGCCGCCGTGGAAGGCGTCAAGCCCAAGGGCGTCGTGGAAGTGCGCCGCGCCATGGTGGGCAAGGAAATCCTGATGCTCCATGTCTTCCGTGAAAAAGGCCTGGTCGACCCGGTGCACAAGCACATGGACCACGAAACGGTCGCCTACCTGATCCGCGGCAAGCTGCGCCTGGTGATTGGCGGCAAGGAGTTCATTGCAGGTCCGGGCACTTCGTGGATCCACCCCGTCGGCGTGGAGCATTTCAGCGAAGCCCTGGAAGACTGCGAGCAGCTCGAGATCAAGTCGCCACCCACCAAAACCTGGGTCAGCGAATAACCGTTCGAACGGAGTGCCCGCATGAACAAGAGCGTGCTATTTGTCACCGCGGTCTCGCGGCTCCTGGCCCGGCTAGGAGGCGTGCTGATCCTCGTCAGCGCCTTTCTGGTGTCGCTGGACGTGGTCTTCCGCAACCTTTTCAAGCTGGCGATCTTCGAAAGCTTCGAGCTGACCGGATACGGCATCGCGCTGGCCACCGTGTTCGGCCTGGCCTGGAGCTTGGTCACGAAGGCCCACATCCGCATCGAGGTGCTCTACAACATGCTGGGTGTCAAGCCACGCGCCTACCTCGACATCTGCGCCCTGGCCGCGCTGTCGGTAGTTGCCGCAGTGCTGGCCTACTACGGCGCACTGGTGGTGTTCGACAATTTCGAACTGGGCGCACGCTCCAACACGACGCTGCATGTGCCGCTCGCGATTCCTCAGGGGCTGTGGCTAGTGGGCCTGGTCTGGTTCGCCGTGTGCGCCGTGGTGCTTCTGGTGGTGGCGGTGCATGCGGTGTTGCGCGGCCGGCACCAGGAGGTGCAAGAAATGTTCGGCATCGCAACGGTGTCGGAAGAAGTCGAAGCCTCCATGGACGGCACGGGCATACAGGTCGCCCCCCGCCCGGGCAGGGCTTCCTGCGCACCCATTGCGCGCGCGGGAGCCTGACATGCTGCTGGTTTCCACGATTCTCCTGCTGCTGTTCATCGCCAGCAGCCTGTATGTCGGCGCCGCCATCGGGGTGCTCGGCGCAGCGCTCTCGAACCTGTATTCGCCGCTCCCGCTCGTCCGCGGAGTGGGCGAAATGGCTTGGGGCACCTCGTCCGACTTCACGCTGGTCGCCGTACCCATGTTCATTCTGATGGGCGAGATGCTGCTGCGCTCGGGCCTGGCGGAGAAGATGTTCGATGCGCTCGACAAATGGGTCGGCCACATCCCCGGCGGCCTCATGCACACCAACATCGCCGCCTCGACGCTTTTTGCCGCCACCTCGGGTTCCAGCGTGGCCACGGCCGCCACGGTAGGCACGGTGTCGATTCCGAACATGCACAAGCACGGCTACCAGCCGGCCCTGTTCCTGGGCTCCATCGCCGCCGGCGGCACCCTGGGGATCCTGATTCCGCCCAGCATCAACATGGTGCTGTACGGCGCCCTGTCGGAAACCTCGGTGTCCGACCTGTACCTGGCGGGTTTCATCCCCGGCCTGCTGATGGCGGCGCTGTTCTCCGCGCTGGTGCTGGTGGCCTGCCTGGTCAACCGCAAACTGGCGCCGCGCAAGCCGCGCGCCTCTTGGCGCGAGCGCTTGCGCGCCCTGTGGGCGCTGGGACCGCCGCTCTACCTGTTCCTGCTGGTGGTCGGTTCCATCTATCTGGGATGGGCAACCCCGACGGAGGCTTCGGCGCTCGGCGTGGTCGGCACCTTCCTGTACGTCGTGACCACCGGCAAGTTCAGCTGGGAACGGCTGTGGGCCGCGCTGGAAGGCACGGTGCGCACCACCGCCATGGTCATGCTCATCGTGATCAGCGCCTACTTCCTCAATTTCGTGATGTCCACCATCGGGCTCACGGACATCGCGGTCAAGGCCGTCGGCGCTCTGACCTGGGACCCCATCTACGTCATGCTGGCGATCGTGGCGGTCTACCTTTTGCTCGGCTGCTTCGTCGAGACGCTGACGCTGATGGTGGCGACGACACCGATCATCGTTCCCATCGTCGTCGCGCTGGGCTACGACCCGGTGTGGTTCGGCGTGGTCTTCGTGATCCTGATCGAACTCGCCCTGATCACCCCGCCCATCGGCATGAACCTGTTCGTCGTGCAATCGGTGCGCACCGGCGGCGCGTTTCGCGATGTGGCACTCGGTTCGCTGCCTTTCGCCGCCGTGATGCTGGGCCTGATTTTTCTGCTTCTCGCGTTCCCCGAAATCGCCACCTGGCTGCCAACCACCTACAACGCGCTCAAGTGAGCGCACCGCCGCAGCAGCCCGCTGCGGCTTCCCTTTGACCTTGCCCCTTCCCAACCGTCCCGAGGAGACATCCATGACCACCTTCCCGATCCGCTCGCTGCTCGCCGCCAGCTGCCTCGCCTTCGGCGGCGCAGCCCTGGCTCAGGCCATGCCCAAAGCCACGTTGAACGTCGTCGGCAACCTGGGCATCACCACCCAGTCCAAGGAACTCGAAGCGCCCATGTGGACGCAGGGTGTTCCAGCCGCCTCGGGGGGTGCGATCACCGTCACCTTCAAGCCCTGGAACGAAATGGGGCTCAAGGGCGGCGAGGTGATCAAGCTGCTGCGCCAGGGGCTCTTCGACGTAGGGACCACGGTGCTCGGCTTCCTGGCCGGCGAAGCGGCCATCAACGACGCGCTCGACCTGGCCGGCGCGTCCACCTCGATCGACATGGTGCAGGACGCCATGGCCGCCTTCCGCCCACATCTCGATGCGTACTACGCCAAGAACCAGCAGGTCAAGGTGCTGGGCGTGACGAGCTATGGCGACCAGGTGCTGTACTGCCGCAAGGAATTCAACGGCTTGAGCGACCTGAAGGGGCGCAAGGTGCGCGTGTCGGGCTCCTCGCAGGCGGACTTCGTCGAGTACTTCGGTGGATCGGGCATCAACATGCCCTTCGGCGACGTGCAGCAAGGGCTGCAAAACGGCGTGATCGACTGCGCCATCACCGGCATCCTGGGCGGCTACAAGGCCAAGTGGTACGAGGGCGCGACCTACCTCTATCGCCTCCCGATCAACTTCGCCGCAAGTGTGACCGCTGTGAACATGAAGTCCTGGAACAAGCTGAGCCCCGAAGCGCAGAAGGTGCTCACGGACCAGTACCGCAAGCTGGAAAAGGACATCTATGCCCAGAACGTGCGTGAGAACGAAATCGGCATCGCCTGCAACACCGGCAAGGGCAGCTGCCCGGAAGGCGCCGCTGCCTCGATGGTGCTGGTGGACGTCAAGCCCGCCGACCTCGAACTGCGCCGCAAGGCCCTGGAGGAGCGCGTGCTGCCACGCTGGGCCGCGCGTTGCGGCGAAGCCTGCGTGAAGGACTGGAACGACAGCGTCGGCAAGGTCGTGAACCTCAAGGCCGTTGCCGGCAAATGAACGCCCACTGAAATGCTTACGAAGGAGTCCCCCATGTCCACATGGACCAGCGCCCAGGAATACGAACTCAGCGAAGAGAACCTGCGTCTGCTGCTCGACAACAAGATCGCGGCCATCCGCATCCGCGGCTTTGCCACGCCCGAGGAGTGCACGCGCTTCGCCGCTGCTGCGAAGCGGGGAAACATGCAGTACTACAACGTGGCCGACCGGATCGGCTACATCGGGCTGGCGCAGTACCAGTACCGGTGGACCAAGACCAAGCAGGAGTTCCTGGACGACGCCGTCAAGGCACAGGCAGACGTGCAGGCCGTGTTCGATGAGTCCTTCGACGCGCTGTCACGCCTGATGGAGCGCCTGCGCGCCGTCTGGTCACAGCCTGTGGAACTGGCCAGCGAGGACGGCCGGGAGTACTTCGCCGGCATCATCCGCTCCACCAGCGACAAGATAGACCTGCACGTGGACTGGGCGCCCGTCAACTCGCCCGACTACGCCATTGGTGCCATCGACGCCCAGCTGGGCTGGAACTTCTTCGCTGAGGAACTCGCGTCCGGCGGACACACCACCGTGCACAACAACCCGTGGAACCCGGAAGTCGTGCCGGGCGAAATCCCGAAAAGCTATGGCCTGGACCGCGCACTGATTGAAGGCGCGCCCAACTTCGTCTACCGCCCCACGGCGGGCGACGTGGTGATCTTCAACACGCGCAACCCGCACGAGATTGCTCCCGGCACCGCAAAACCGGGCGGCAGCCGCGTGTCGATCGGCTCGTTCGCCGGGCGCATGCCGGACAACCGCCTGGTGCTGTGGGCGTAACGGAGCGCATGGCCGTGATCGTCGAAATGCGTTCCTACGTGCTGCACCCCGGCGCCCTGCCCGAATTCATGCGCCTGATGGGCGATGAGGGCATCGGCATCGAGCGCCCCATCCTGGGCGACCTGCTGGGCTTCTACAGCAGCGAAATCGGCTCCATCAACAAGGTGGTCCACCTGTGGCGCTACGCCACCTTTGAAGACCGGCAGCAGCGCCGCGCACAGCTGGCCGCGTCGCCGGATTGGCTGGCGTTCGTGCCCAAGGTGCTGCCGCTGATCCAGGAAATGCACAACGAGTTGCTCAACCCGGCGCCGTTTTCCCCGCAGTGAACGGCCTGCCCAAAACGGTTCACCTTTTGTGAATGTAGTGAGAAAGATGACCATCCAAAAAACCAATGCCCCGCTCTCCGGCCTCATGGTGCTGGATCTGACGCACATGCTGTCGGGTCCCTATGGCACCATGACGCTGTCGGATCTGGGCGCGCGCACCATCAAGGTGGAGCCTCCCGGCAAGGGCGAAGGCACGCGCCAGTTGTTGGCCGACACCCCGGCCTACTCCCGCGATGGCATGGGCGCGTATTTCTTGACCCTCAACCGGGGCAAGGAAAGCGTCGCTCTCGACCTCAAGAGCGAAGAAGGCCTGCAGGTCTTCTACGACCTGGTCCGCCATGCCGACATCGTGTTCGACAACTTCAGCGCGGGCGTGACGCGGCGCCTGCGCATCGACCACGAAACGCTCTCCAAGATCAACCCGCGCATCATCACCTGCACGGTGACCGGGTTTGGCGAGACCGGGCCGGACACCCGACGCCCTGCCTTCGACCAGGTCGTGCAGGCCATGGGCGGAGGCATGTCGATCACGGGCGCGGGCGCGGGCCTGCCCACGCGCTCGGGCATTCCGATCGGCGACCTGGGCGGCGGCATTTTTGGCGCCCTGGGCGTGCTCGCCGCCGTCATCTCGCGCGAACGCACCGGCGAAGGGCAGCACGTGGATGTCTCCATGCTCGACGTGCAGATCTCGCTGCTGAACTACATGGCCACCATGTACCTGATGTCGGGCGAGGTACCAGACCGCATAGGCAACAGCCATTTCGTGCACGTGCCCTACAACGTCTACCCGACCCAGGACGGCTACGTGGTGGTGGCCTGCATCGGCGACGCGTTCTTCGCCCGCTTCCTGGAAATGCTGCCGCTGCCGGAACTGCAGAATCCGGAATACGAAAAGCAGCCTGCCCGCCTGCGCGACAAGGAGAAGATCGACGCCGCCATCGGCGCCGCCTTCCAGCACGCATCCACGGCCCATTGGCTGGAGCGGCTTCGCAGCCACCGGATTCCCTGCGGCCCGGTGAACAACTTTGCCCAGGCGCTGTCGGATCCGCAGGTGCTTGCGCGCGACATGGTCAAGACGCTGCGCCTGGTCGGGGGCGAGGAAATCCCGACCACGGGCGTTCCCATGAAATTCTCGGCCACCAATGCCCAGTACTTCTCCGCGCCGCCGCGCGTGGGCGAAGACTCGCAGGCCGTGCTGCGCGACCTGCTCGGCTACAGCGACGCCAAGATCGGCGACCTGGCGGGCCGCGGCGCCCTGGGGGTGCAGGCATGAACGGAGCCCCGATACAGGTGCGCATCACCGACGTGGGTCCCCGCGACGGGTTGCAGAGCCAGAAAACCCTGGTGCCCCTGGCGGGCAAGCAGGCTCTGATCGAAGCGCTCTGGGCGGCCCGGCTGCCCGCCATCGAGGCGACGAGCTTCGTCTCGCCCAAGGCCGTGCCGCAGATGGCCGACGCGGACGCGCTGCTGCCCGCCATCGCAGTGCCGGCCGGCCGCAGCCTGTCGGCCCTGGTGCCCAACCAGCGCGGGCTCGAACGCGCGGTACAGGCCGGCTGCCGCGAGATCGCCGTCGTCCTCTCGGCCACCGAGACCATGAACCAGCGCAACATCCGCATGGGCCTGGACCAGGCCATTGCCGCCGCGCGCGACACGCTGCGCGACGCCCAGGCCCAGGGCCTGGCGACGCGCGCCTACGTCGCCGTGGCTTTTGCCTGTCCTTTCGAGGGCGATACGCCCACCGGGCGGGTGCGCGACCTCAGCCTCGCCATGGCCGAAGCCGGCGCCGACGAAATCGTTATCGCGGACACCATTGGCGCGGCCGCACCGTCCGACGTGCAGCGCGTGCTGGACGCCCTGCTGCCAGCGCTTCCAGTGCAGCGGCTGGGCCTGCACCTGCACGACACCCGCGGCATGGCCCTGGCCAATGCCTGGCAGGGCCTGCAAATGGGCGTGCGCCGCTTCGACGCCAGCATCGGCGGCCTGGGGGGCTGCCCGTTCGCGCCTGGCGCTGCGGGCAACCTGGCCACCGAAGACCTGGCGCTGCTGTGCGCGCAGGCGGGCCTGGACACGCAGCTCGACATGGCCGCGCTGGTGCGCGCCGTCGACCTGGTCGAGTCCCTCGTCGGCTACCCCGTGGGGGGCCGCAGCCTACGCTGGATCCGTCAGAATCTGGCGACATTCGCAGCCCCCTGCGCAGCCCCGTCCAGCACGCCACGCACCGACGCGACGCACTCGAACCACCACAGACAAGGGGCCGCAGCCCCGCAAGGAATGAACACATGACCGATTCACTGGGCTGGCGCCAAAAATTCGCGGTTCTGATTCCATCCACCAACACCTCGGTGCAACCCGAGTTCGACGCCATGCGTCCGGTGGGTGTGACCAACCACATCAGCCGAATCCGCATCCCCAACATTCCCCTGCACACCAACGAGGACTTCAGCCGCCTGATCGAGCTCATCGCGGCGGCGCAGAACGAGGCCGTGGACGCCGTCATGTCCTGCGAGCCGACGCGGCTGGTGCTGGGCATCTCGGCGGAAACCTTCTGGGACGGCCTGCAGGCCAGCATCCGCCTCAAGGCCGAGCTCGAAGAGCGCACCCAGCTGCCAGTCTCGATGGGATCGGAGGCCTGCGGCCGGGCATTCAAGTGCCTGGGGGTCAAAACCATCGCCGTGGTCACGCCCTACCAGCCCGTGGGCGATCAGAACGTGGTGCGCTTCTTTGAAGAAGCGGGGTTTCGCGTCAAGCGCATCAAGGGACTCAAATGCGAGAGCCCGGTGCAGATCGCGCACGTCAGCGAACACGCACTGACCCAGGCACTGCGCGAGGTCGATGGCGACGACATCGACGGCATCATCCAGGTCGGCACCAACCTCGCCATGGCCCGCCTGGCGGGGCAGGCCGAGCTTTGGCTGGACAAGCCGGTGGTGGCGATCAACACCGCCATCTACTGGGATGCCCTACGCGCGTCGGGCATCGAAGACAAGGTCGCGGGTTTCGGCGCCCTGCTCGCCCAACACTGACACCGGCGAGCCCCGCATGCACGCCTCCGACATTGCCCCACCGAACGCCAAATCCACGGCGCCCCACCGCATCTATGCGGTGATCAAGGAGAGGATCATCGACGGCACCTACCGTGCCGGCCAGCGGCTCACCGAGCAGGGCTTCGCCGACGAGTTCGAGGCTTCGCGCACGCCGGTCCGGGAAGCCATCCGCCTGCTCGCGTCCGAAGGTTACGTGGTGTTCCGGCCCAACAGCGGCACGGTGGTGCGCTCATGGAGCGTCGAGGAGCTGCTGGAGATCTTCCGCTTGCGCGCACGCCTCGAAGCCGACATCTGCGGCTACGCGGCGCTCAATATCGACGCCGCGCAGATCGAGCGGCTGGGCGTGCTGCAAGATGCGATCGAGCTCGAAGGCACGGACAACAGCGAGGCAAACACCACGCGCGTGAGCCGGCTGAACCGGGAATTCCACGACCTCATCGCTCTGGCCAGTCGGCAAGACCGCATGGTGTCGGTGCTGGCCAAGGCCATCGAGGTGCCGGTGGTGCACCGCACCTTCCGCAGCTACAGCCCGCAGCAGATGCAGCGCAGCTTTTCCCAGCACCGCGAGCTCATCGACGCGTTCCGGGCGCACGACCACGACTGGGCGGTGGCCGTCATGCGCTGCCACATCCACGCGGCCAAGAACGCCATCCTCCACCCGAAAGCGCCGGCCCTCGCCGGCTCCCTGCCATGCACCACGACGACCTAATTGCCAACTATGCCGCCCAGGGCGCCTTCGGAGCGCGCCTGGGCACCGGAACCCGCCAGGCGGTGCTGATGGTGGATTTCGCCCAGGCCTACTTCGTCGCCGGATCGCCCCTGTACGCCAATGCGCCGCAGGCCCTGGAGGGCGCCAGCGCCCTGCTCGCCTGGGCCCGCGCCCGCGCGCTGCCGGTCCTGCACACACGTGTCGAGTACGACGCCCAGGGCATCGATGGCGGCCACTTCTTCCGCAAGCTGCCAGCCCTGAAGGTGTTCTGCACCGGCAGCCCCCTGGGCGATTTCGCGCCTGCAGTGCGGCCCTTGCCGGGGGAACCCATCGTGACGAAGCAGTACGCCAGCGCGTTCTTCGGGACCTCGCTGGCCAGCACCCTGCGCGCCATGGGCGTGGACTGCGTGCTGATCGCCGGCATGAGCACCAGCGGCTGCGTGCGGGCCACCGGGCTGGACACTCTCCAACACGGGTTCATTCCCATCGTCGTGTCCGACGCCTGCGGCGACCGCCACCCCGCGCCGCACGAGGCGAGCCTGTTCGACCTGCAGGCCAAGTACGCCGATGTGATGACGCTCGCGCAGGTGCAGGAGGCGCTCGCTGCGCCGCCGCACGCGCAGCCAGCGCGGGCCGGTGCGTGAAGCGCGCCAGCGCCGGCTCGGCGCGCCGGGTTGCGGGGACGCGCCTGGTTTGAGAGACTGTTCTCCCCCAACACCGGGAGCACGCCATGGCCCTGCAGCACACCCCCTCATCCGAAGTCGTCCGCATCACGCCCCTGGGCAGCGCCCTCCCCGGCGCCGTCACCAGCGCCATCCTCAAGGCCGACGAGCTCGAAGTGATCCGCGTCGTCGTGCCGCGCGGCAAAACCCTGCCGCAGCACCAGGTACCGGGCGAAATCACCCTGCTGTGCATCGAAGGCGAGGCCGATCTGCAGACGCCCGGCGCCGTGCAGCAGCTCGGCCCCGGTGATTTCGTGCATTTGCGCGGCGGCACGCCGCATGCGCTGACGGGGCGCAGCGATGCCTCGCTGCTGCTGACCATCAGCCTGGCGGCGCGCACCGCCTGAGGGCCCCGCGCCGACGCGCGCTGCGCTGCGTGTCCTACATCCTGTGCGCCGGCCCGGCGCGATAGTGGACCCATCGGCCCCAGCCCCTTGGCGGGCACGGCCATTGATCCACCTTGTTGAAAGGGCCCAAGCCATGCCATCCCGTACTCTTGCTCTCGCCACCGCACTCGCCGCCGCCCTGGGGCTGGGTGCCTGTTCTTCCAACCCGACCAACGCCCAGATCGGCACCGGCGTCGGCGCCGTGGTCGGCGGAGTCGCCGGCAACGCGCTCTTCGGCACGGCCGGTGCCGTGGCCGGCGCGGCCGGCGGCGCCCTGGTCGGCCACGAGATCGGCGAAGACCGCGACTACAACCAGCGCCGCCGTTGATTTTTAGGTCAAATTGGCTGCCAGCGCAGGCCCCGCCTGCCCTGGCAGCTATTTTTTTATGAGCTTGCGCGCCCGGGTGCACGGGCGCCGCGCCAGGCGCCAAAGAGGGCGATCACACCGGGGATGAAGATCAGCGCCCAGATGATCTTGTCGAGGTGCTCCTTCACCCACGCCAAGTTGCCAAAGAAGTACCCCGCCGTGCAGATACCCAGCACCCACAGCAGCGCGCCGCCCAGGTTGTAGGCGCTGAACTTGCCCCGCCCCATGGCCGCCACGCCGGCCACGAAGGGCGCGAAGGTGCGGATGAAGGGCATGAAGCGCGCCAGCACGATGGTGACGCCGCCGTAGCGCTCGTAGAAGGCGTGCGCCTGGTCGAAGGCGCGGCGGTTGAACCAGCGCGAGTTCTCCCACTGGAACACCTTGGGCCCGAGGTAGCGGCCGATGGTGTAGTTGCACTGGTCCCCCATGACGGCAGCCACCAGCAGCACCGCCACGGCCGGGGCGAACTCCATCAGGCCGGCACCGCACAGCGCGCCGACGATGAAGAGCAGCGAATCGCCCGGCAGAAAGGGCATGACGACCACGCCCGTCTCGACGAAAACGATCAGGAACAGCAGCCCGTACACCCACACGCCATAGGCCGCCACGAAGGCTTCGAGGTGCTTGTCGACGTGCAGGATGAAGTCGATGAGGAAGGCGATGGCGTCCATGGGCAGCGGTGGGTGGGGCTGCGGGCATTATCGGGGCCATGCCGGCGCCGTCCGGGTGCGCCTCCTAGAATCAACCCCGTGTCCCAAGCCCTTGCCGCCCCTGGCCGCCGCCCCATCCGCAGCCTCCCCGACGAGCTCGTCAGCCAGATCGCCGCCGGCGAAGTGGTCGAGCGCCCCGCCTCGGTGGTGCGCGAGCTGGTGGACAACGCGCTCGATTCCGGTGCCACCCAGGTCACCGTGCGCCTGCTCGCCGGTGGCGTGCGCCTGATCAGCGTGGAGGACGACGGCTGCGGCATCCCCGAGACCGAGCTCGCGCTGGCGCTGCGCCGCCACGCCACGAGCAAGATCGGCAGCCTGGAAGACCTGGAAAGTGTCGCCACCATGGGGTTTCGCGGCGAGGCGCTGGCGGCCATCGCCTCGGTGTCCGACATGGCCCTGCTCTCGCGCCCGGCCGGCCAGGCGACCGCCTGCCTGCTGGAGGCGCGCAGCGGCGAACTGCGCCCCGTGGCGCGCGCCATCGGCACCACGGTGGAAGTCAAGGAGCTGTTCTTCAGTACGCCGGCGCGGCGCAAGTTCCTCAAGCAGGACGCGACCGAGCTGGCGCACTGCGTGGAAGCCGTGCGCCGACACGCGCTGGCGCGGCCGGACGTGGGCTTTGCCGTCTGGCACGAGGGCAAGCTGGTGCAGCAGTGGCGCGCCGCGCTGGTGCACGGCGCCGGGGCCGGCAACGACGCCCTGGACCGGCGCCTGGCCGACGTCATGGGCGAGGAGTTCCTGGCCCAGTCGCTGCCGCTCGCGCACACCGAGGGCCGCATCACCCTCACCGGGCGGGCCGGACTGCCGGATGCCGCGCGCGCACGCGCCGACCAGCAGTACTGCTACGTCAACGGCCGCTTCGTGCGCGACAAGGTCGTCGCGCACGCCGTGCGCAGCGCCTACGAAGACGTGCTGCACGGCCAGCGCCAGCCGGTGTACGCGCTGTACCTGGACATCGACCCGGCACGCGTGGACGTGAACGTGCACCCGACGAAGATCGAAGTGCGCTTTCGGGACAGCCGCGAGGTCCACCAGGCGGTGCGCCACGCGGTCGAGAACGCGCTCGCCGCGCCGCGCGCGGGCAGCGCCTCCGCGCCAGCACCGGCGGTCGCGCCCGGCCTGCCGCTGCTGCCGGTCACGCCCGCCGCTTCGCCCGTGAATTTATGGCAAAAACAGGGTCCAGCGCTTGCTGCACAAGCGCAGGCAGCTATGGTTTTCGATGCTCCCGCTGGCCACAAGGTGTCCGACCTGGGCGCCCTGTGGGCGGCTTCGCGCGGCGCGGGCGGCGCGCCCCTGCCCGCCCCCGAGGCAGCGCCGGACACCCCTGCCGAAGCCCCCGCGGTCTGGCCACTGGGCCGCGCGCTGGCGCAGCTGCAGGGCGTCTACATACTGGCCGAGAACGCGCAGGGCCTGGTCGTCGTCGACATGCACGCGGCGCATGAGCGCATCGTCTACGAACGGCTGAAAAGCCAGTGGGACGCGGCGGCGCGCATCGCCAGCCAGCCGCTGCTCATACCGGCCACGTTCGCCGCCACGCCCCAGGAAGTGGCCACCGCCGAGCAGTGTGCGCCGGCGCTGGCCGCGCTCGGCATGGAAGTCACGCCGTTTTCCGCGCGCACCCTGGCCGTACGCGCCGTGCCCGCCACCCTGGCGCATGGCGACGCGGTGGAGCTCACGCGCAGCGTGCTGGCCGAACTGGCCACGCACGACGCCAGCGGCGTGGTGCAGCGCGCGCAGCACGACATCCTGGCCACCATGGCCTGCCACGGCGCCGTGCGCGCCAACCGCCAGCTGACGCTGGCCGAGATGAACGGCCTGCTGCGCCAGATGGAAGCCACCGAGCGCTCCGACCAGTGCAACCACGGCCGGCCGACCTGGCGCCAGCTGAGCCTGCGCGAGCTCGACGCCCTCTTCCTGCGCGGCCGCTGAGCGGCCCTGCTCCCCCTGCGGCGCCCATCCGCGCCCCCTGCGGCGCACCAAACGGCTGCGCGCGCGCACCAAATTTGCCGGTTTCCTGCACCAAATCCGCCCTGCGTGTGGTTTTTTGGTGCATAGGTCCATACCACTTTGGCATAATGTCATGCTGCACCGCCGCATCCCCCGCTTTTTTTTGCGAAAGATCCTTCATGAAATACGCGTCCGTCGAGAGCTTCCTTGCCGAGGTCGCTGCACGCAACCCCCACCAGCCCGAGTTCCTGCAGGCCGTCACCGAGGTGATGGAAAGCCTCTGGCCGTTCATCGAGAAGCACCCGCGCTACGCCGAGCACAGCCTGCTCGAACGCCTGGTGGAACCCGAACGCGTGGTGATGTTTCGCGTCTCCTGGACGGACGACCACGGCACGGTGCAGGTCAACAAGGGCTACCGCATCCAGCACAGCATGGCCATTGGCCCCTACAAGGGCGGGCTGCGCTTCCACCCGTCGGTGAACCTGTCGGTGCTCAAGTTCCTGGCCTTCGAGCAGACCTTCAAGAACGCGCTCACCACCCTGCCCATGGGCGGCGGCAAGGGCGGCTCGGACTTCGACCCCAAGGGCAAGAGCCCCGGGGAAATCATGCGTTTCTGCCAGGCTTTCGCGAGCGAGCTGTTCCGCCATGTCGGCGCGGACACCGACGTCCCCGCGGGCGACATCGGCGTGGGCGGCCGCGAAGTCGGCTTCATTGCCGGCATGTACAAGAAGCTCAGCAACCGCGCGGACTGCGTGTTCACCGGGAAGGGCCTGTCCTTCGGCGGCTCGCTGATCCGCCCCGAAGCCACGGGCTATGGCACGGTGTACTTCGCCGATGAAATGCTCAAGACGCGCGGCAAGTCGTTCGACGGCCTGCGCGTTTCGGTGTCGGGCTCGGGCAACGTCGCCCAGTACGCGGTCGAGAAGGCCATGGCGCTGGGCGCCAAGGTGCTGACGGTGTCGGATTCGAGCGGCACCATCATCGACGAGGAAGGCTTCACCACCGAGAAGCTCGCCATCCTGATGGACGTGAAGAACCACCATTACGGCCGCGTGAGCGACTACGCCCAGCGCACCGGCGTGCGCTTCGAAGCCGGCAAGACGCCCTGGCATATCCCGGTGGACATCGCCCTGCCCTGCGCCACGCAGAACGAACTGGACGCGAACGACGCCGCCACCCTCATCAAGAACGGCGTGCTGTGCGTGGCCGAAGGCGCCAATATGCCGTCGACCAACGAAGCGGCCAAGGCGTTCGAAGCGGCCGGCGTGCTGTACGCCCCGGGCAAGGCCAGCAACGCCGGTGGCGTGGCCACCTCCGGCCTGGAGATGAGCCAGAACGCCATGCGCCTGAACTGGACGGCCGAAGAGGTCGATGCGCGCCTGCTGATGATCATGCAGGGCATCCACGCCGCCTGCCTCAAGCACGGCGCGCGTGCCGATGGCACGGTCAGCTACATCGACGGCGCCAACGTCGCCGGCTTCGTCAAGGTGGCCGACGCCATGCTGGCGCAGGGTGTGGTCTGAGGCCACGACCGGCACACGAAGAAGGGACCGCAGGGTCCCTTTTTTTTACGTGCTCAATCGCACACCAGGTCGCCTTCGAGCACGCTGGCACCCACGCTGAGCCGGGCACGGCCCGCCATGCCCCGCAGCGCCAGCGACGGCGGCAGGCTGGCATCGCCAGGATTGCGAAATTCCAGGGCGACCGCGCCCGTGCGCGGGTCGAACCGCTCCAGCACCAGGTGCGGGGGTGAAAGCGGCACGCGCTGGCCGCTGCGCCAGGCCGAGGCGCTGTAGACCACCAGAGGGGCCGCGTCGCCGTAACCTATGAATTCGAGCTCGTGGTAGGCCGGGGGCGTGCCGGCGGAGAAGGTGCACAGGGTCTGCGACGCCGCCGCCGGTCCGCCGGCGCA